>CAZZYX010000068.1:0-19411 GCA_964658485.1 uncultured Acetobacteraceae bacterium
AGGCCAAGGTGGCATAGTGAAAGAGGTGACCGGCACGAAACCGTTACAAGTCCAAGGCGTTCGTGCCCAAGCTGGTGGTGACCGCTGCGGTACTGGTGGTGTTCGGTGGGTCGATGCTGGGGCTGATCGGGGATTTTACGCAGGATATATTCGCGGCGATTGCGCATATCGGGCTGGAGACGGGGAAGTGATGGGCTTCTATTCTAAGCCCCCTCCTCTTCAGAGGAGGGGGGCTTGTTGAGCCACACCTCATGCTAGCTCTTCACTTCGGCTTTGGCGCTTTGGAAACCGAGTTCTGGCGCTGGATGTTCCTGATGACGCGGATTGGCGCGGCGATGCTGGCGGCGCCGTTTTTCGGGTCGGCCAGCGTGGCGCCGCAGGTTCGGGTCATGCTCACCGCTGCAGTTGCCGCGCTGGTGGCCGGGTGGACGCACGCCGCCGCGCCGGCCGCGCTGTTTACGGCTGCCGGGCTGCTCAGCGTGTTGGGCGAAGTGCTGGTCGGGCTGACGTTGGGCTTTGTATTGCAATTCGCCTTCGCCGCGCCGCTGATCGCCGCCGAACTGGTCGGCGGCGGCATGGGCATGGGGATGGCGGCATCGGTCGATCCGCAAAGCGGCGCGCATTCCCCCGCGCTTGGGCAATATTACGCGGTGGTGCTGACGCTGGTGTTCCTGGCGCTGGGCGGCCATCTGCAATGGATCGCGCTGGTCGTGCGAAGTTATGAAGTGTTCCCGCCGGGCCAAACCTGGCTGGGAGCGGAGCGGTTCGCCATGGTCGCGGGCTTTGCCGGGGCGATGTTCGCCACCGCGGTCGCCATGGCGCTGCCGATCACCCTGGTGCTGTTGCTGGTGCAGCTTCTGACCGGGGTGCTGAGCCGCTCGGCCCCGGCGCTCAACCTGTTTTCGCTGGGCTTGCCGGCGGGGATTATCGCCGGGTTTGCCGCGCTGATCGCCTCGGCGCCGCTGCTGGCCGAACGCATGGCCGACCTGTCGGTCGATGCGATTTCGGCCACCGCGCAAGTGCTCAGCCCCCCGCCGGTCCACTGAAGCATGGCGGAAACATCCGGCGAAAAAACCCTCGCGCCAAGCGAGAAACGGCTCAAGGATGCCGCGCGTGACGGCGATGTGCTGCGCTCGCGCGAGCTGGGCACCGCCGCTACGGTGATCGCGGGCGCGTGCTTCCTGCGCTTTGCCGGACCATGGCTGCTGAGTGTCCTCAGCCAGACGATGCGGATCGGGCTGATCTGGGATCGCGCTTCGCTCGACAGGTTCAGCCCGGAACGGCTGATGATCGCGCTGGGGGCGCTGGCCCTGCCCCCGGTGCTGGTGCTGGGCTGCTGCGTCATCGCGGCGACGCTGATGTCGCAGCTGGGCGTGGCCGGGCCGGGACGCTGGAATATCGGCAACATCGCGCCGAAACTGTCGCGGATCGATCCGCTGTCCGGATTGTCGCGGATGTTCGGGGCGCAAGGTGCGATCGAGGTGGCCAAGGGGCTGGTCAAGGTCGGCCTGCTGGGCGGGATCGCCTATGGCTGGGGCCGCAGCCGGGTGGCGGCGTTGGCGTCATTGTCGGCGGTCAATCTGTCCGGCCAGCTCAGCTTTGCCTGGACGACGATGACCTCGCTGTTTTTCGCGCTGGCCGCCGGGCTGGTGGTGATCGCGCTCAGCGATTTTCCGGTGCAGTGGCTACGCCGTCATCGCCGGTTGCGGATGTCGCTGCAGGATATGCGCGACGAACACAAGGACAGCGAAGGCTCGCCGCAGAAGAAGCAGGCGATCCGCCAGCGCCAACGCCAGCTCGCGATCAATGGCGTGGCCGCGGCAATGCGCAAGGCGCAGTTCGTCATCACCAATCCCACCCATTTCGCCATCGCCATGACTTACGATCCGGCGCTGGCCCCGGCCCCGGTGGTGCTGGCCAAGGGGCGCGGCGAAAAGGCGCTGGCGATGCGCGAACTGGCCGCCGAACATGGCTTGCCGGTGCTGGAGTTCCCGGCGCTGGCGCGGTCTGTCTATTATACCACGCGCGAGCGCCAAATGATCCGCGAAGAGCTTTATTCCGCCGTCGCCGGGGTGCTGACTTTCGTGCTGGCGCTGAAACGCGGCGACGCCCCGCTTGGCCCCAATTTCCCGAATCCGCAGATTGAAGTCCCGGTCGCGTTGCGCTTCGACATGGATGGACGGCCCGATCCCGCCGCGGCGGGTTGATGCGCCCTTAAGCCGCCCTGCCGCACACCGTTCTTCCCGACATGACCACTACCACCACATCGACCGCCGCGACCACGGCGATCACCGCGACCGATCCGGCCGCGATCGGTTCGGCGCTGGCCACGGCGCTGGGCGGCGGGACCGGGGTGGACATGACCCAGTTGGCAACCAACGTCGCCACCGCGCAGTATGCGGGCCAGTTGGCGAACATCGCCACCGCGAACACAGCCCTGACCACCGAGATTTCCTCCGCCACCCAACTGCGTAGCGACCTGCTGGCGCTGTCCACCTCGGTCGGCACCGCAGTGCAGTCGGGCAGTCTCGCTTCCTCGCCCAGCGTTGCCAACAGCGTCGTCGCGACCGCCAGCCTGCCCATCGGCGAAAGCGGCGCCCCCAGCAGCTACAGCCTGAAAGTCGATAGCCTGGCGTCGCCGCAAGTGCTGACCTCCGCCACCTATGGCTCGGCGACCGCGACGGTCGGGTCAGGTTCGCTGACGATCAGCACCGGCACGATCGCCGGTAACGCCTTCTCCGCCGGCGCCGCGACGCCGATCACGATCACCATACCCAGCGGCTCGACGCTGACCGATGTCGCCTCGGCCATCAACAGCGCAGGCGCGGGGGTGACCGCCTATATCGCCACGGTCGGCTCGGGCTTTCAACTGGTGCTCAAGGGCGCGCAAGGTGCCGCCAGCGCCTTTACCATGTCCGCTAGCGAGACCACCGGCGATGCCGGTCTGTCCAGCGTGGCGTGGGATCCGGAAAGCGGCGCCGCCTCCAGAATCGCCGAAAGCGCTGCCGATGCGAGCTACACCCTGGACGGGATTGCCGAAACCAGCCCCAGCAACACCATCGCCAATGCCGCGCCGGGCCTGGCGCTGACGTTGACCGGAACCAATGTCGGCAACCCGACGACGATCACCTACAGCGATCCGTCCGCCAATATTCTGGCGACCATGCAAAGCTTTGCTACAGCGCTGAACGCCATCGTCACCGAGTTGAACACCGATATGGCCGGCAGCCCCGGCTCGTCGGGGTCGGGCACGTCCAGCGCCGGCGCGTTGCGCAGCGATCTGGCGGCGCGATCGATCCAGTCACGCTTGCAGGCACTGAGCGGGCAGGTCATCATGCCCAATGCGGCTGCGGGAGCGCCCAGCACGCTTGCCGATCTTGGCCTGTCGATGGGCGCGAACGGCTCGTTCACGCTGAACGCCACGTTCCTGAATGCTGCGCTGGCAGCAAATCCCACCGCCGTCGCGGCGATATTCACGACCGGCGCCAGCGGCCTCTACGATACCATGTTCAACATGGTGAACGCGGTGACATCGACCGCTCAACCGGGTTCGCTCGACTATTCGATCACGACCTATACCGCCAACCAGACCACCCTGGCGACAACGCAGACCGCGGTGGTGGCTCAGCAGACAGCCTTGCGGACCCAGTTGGTCAACCAGTACGCAGCGACTAACGCTCAGGTGGCGACGGATAAATCAACGCTATCCTATCTGCAGGATCAGATCGCCTCATGGAACAACAGCTCCAGCACATCGACAACCGGATAAGACTGCATGATGCTGGCCCAAGGCAATCCCCAAACCGTTTATCGGCGCATCGATTTCGATGCCCGCGTCAATACTTGCGATCCGGCGCAACTGGTTGAATTATGCTATGAACAATTGATTTCCGCATTGGGCACTGCCCTGTTCGCCAATGCCAGGAACGACAATTGCATGAAAAGCCAGGCCCTGACCCGCGCTATAGCAGCCCTGACCGCTCTGCAATTGGGGATCAGCGGCCAGGGTGCCGTGGTCGATGCCCTGCACCAGATCTACGATGCCGCGCGCCGCTCTGTGCTGGATAGCGCGCTACGGTTCAAGCCGGAGACGATCAACGCTATTCGCCAGGATTTCGTTGATATTTCCAGCGCGCTATCGGCTACGCGGCGCGACGCCTGAAAGACTGCGCTGTGTGCGAGAACCAGTCAATTGCATCCATTTTAGATGTTCCGTAAACCGAAATGGCGCCACCTCCGCATTGTCCCTAGGCATTTTCTGCTAGGCATAAACCTATGGACATGAGCAACAATCTCTTTCGCAGCGCCAATCTTTTCCTGGTGGATGGTGACTTTCGGCGACGGGCGGCAATCTCGCATTGCCTCTTGGAAACCGTCATTCATGTCGAACCGTTCGAGGATGTGCAGGAGCTGATCGGGCGATGGCCGCGCGGCGGATTGCTGCTCGTCCATGACGACTTGCAGTCGGTCAGCAAGCTGCTCGGGCATATGGCGCAATCGGGAAACTGGCTGCCGGTCATTGGTTATGCGGAAAATCCTTCCACCCGCGCTGTGGTCCAGGCGGTCCTGGAAGGCGCGATCGACTATATCAGTTGGCCCTTTACTGCAGCGGAAATTACCGAAGTTGTCGCCACAGCCCAGGGCAAGGCCAAGATTTTCGGCACGATCAAACTGCGCGAAGCTCTGGCCCGTAGCCGCGTCGGCCGCCTGACCAAACGTGAACGGCAGGTGCTCGGCGGCGTCGCGGGCGGCTTGTCGAACCGGATGATCGGCGAAAAACTGGCGATCAGCCCGCGCACCGTCGAAATCCACCGCGCCAACATGCTGACCAAGATGGGCGCCAATCATACCTCGGAAGCTATCCGCATCGCGATCGAGGCAGCGATGGTGGAGTAGCGGAGCGGCGATGGTCGAGCATGCGTGCGCTGCTCGGTCGGGCAAGGAGCGACTGTATTACCTAAACTGTGCCGGTGCTGGACGCGTGCCCGATGTCCCGGCATTGTGCTGTGCCGGCGGACACCGCCAGTGATAAAAGCGCAACGGAAGAGTCCGTTGCAAAGCGTCCAAACTTGGGGAGTTCCGGGCTTCTAACGGGTACTATCCGTCTGGATCTATCCACTAGGTTTACTGCATTGCGTCAATCCGAGAGCATTGGCATCTATTTGTCCGAGCGGCTTGTTCGACCGTAACGAGGCTATCCTTACCGTGACCAAAAGCACGTACCTTACCAGGGCTTTGCGAGATGGGGTCAAAGCATGGAAAATAGTTAAGGACCGTCAAAAATCGATAAGCTGTCTACTACCTCGACGTGGCCAGCTTGCGACGAAGCGGGGCTGTAGGCGTTCGATCAGGGGCGCGCGGCGTACAGCTTGTCTAGACTGCTTGGGCCTTTGGCGAAGCGCTCGAGATGGGGATAGCGCAAGCCTCCGTTCCAGGTGACGTCTACTGTACGATAATGGTCGCCCTGCATGATCAACAACGCCACAGGACTTGTCCCGCCTTTGCCTGCCGTGATTACCTTCTTGAGATTGTCATCGTCGTATTTGTCGCCGTTAGTCGCGACTAGGGTGGAGCCGACGCTGATCCCGGCCTTGAATGCCGGTCCACCCCACCGGACATCCTTGACCTCCCCGTTTTTGCCTAGGACGAGCCCGAGCGAATAGCTGAGGTCGGTCACTTCACGGCCCTTCTCGCGCGCGCTCCAGACTTTGCCCGGCTGGTCGTTATAGACCAGTTGGTAGCCGCCGCGAGTGATGCCGTCGAGCGGAGCCTGCGTAGCAATGGCATCGACGCGCGCATGCAGAAAGGTGGCCCAGTCGTAAGGTTCGACCGCGTTGAGCGCCGCAACGACGTCATCGAAATTGTAGGTCAATTCGCCCCAGTCGCGGTCGCGCACGCCGAAGAAGCCATGGGCGAAATCATCGAGCGAGCGATGGCCGTGCGAATGCTGGCGGATCAGGCTGTCGGCATCGAGCCAGATCAGCTGACCCTCGTTGTAATAATCTTCTTCGCGCTGCCAGCTGGTATACGGCTCCGGGTGCCGGTTCGACATGATCTCCTCATTGGTCGTATCGGCGAGCGCGCGCCAGCTACGCCCGGGCTGGCCCTGGTAGTAAGCCGCCACGTCAGCCAGCTTGTCGAGCGTGTCGGACATCGAGACCATGCCCGATCGCGCGGACAGCACATTGCCCCAGAACTGTGTCTGGCCCTCGTAGACCCACAGCAGGCTGTTGCGCATGGGGGTCCGGTAGTCGGGCGTCCACAGGTCTGCCGGGCGGCGGAACTTGCCGTTCCAGCTATGGGTATATTCGTGCGCGAGCAGGTCTCGGCGGTAGGCGTTGCCATCCCAATCCAGGAAATAGTCGGGGCTGGCCTGGTCCTCGGACGAGCGGTGATGTTCCAGGCCGAAGCCATCGATCCGGTCCGACAGCGCGAACAGGAAATCATAATGGCTGTAATGCTGCGCGCCGTAAAGCTTGACCGCCTGTGTGACGAGCGCGCGATGCGCCGCGAGCTGCGTTGCCGAACCATTGAGCTGGTCGGGCCGGTCGGCGAACAGGTTGAGCGTGACATCCGGCGACAGCGGTTCAATCCGTGCAAAGCGTCCGGCGAAGACCGGCGAATCGGCTAGCGTATCGAGCGCGACCGGCTATACCGCCCTTGCTCGTATCGTCACCGGTCCGCAACGCGGTCGCCGCGGTCCAGCCCTGCGGAAAGCTCGCGCTGGGATCGACCATGATCTGGCGGACAAAATTGCCGGCCGGGTAAAGCACGGTGGAAATCCAATCTAGCGCGAGTATGTTTGGCGTCATCACCACCGGCCCCTGGTTGGGGTTAGTCGCCGACAGAAACTGGAAGCCGACATCGATCGAGGTGACGCCCGCCGGAACGACGAGGTGAAAGGCGTGCACGTCGACCGCGTCGCGAAGCCATGTAATCGGCTGTCCGCCAGCAGATATCGTCAAACCCGCGACCTTGTCGATTTCACCCTGCGGCGCATGTGCGCCCGGAAGCCATGCCGGATAAAGCAGGACCAGCGGGCCGGGTGTGACCGGAATGGTCTCGGCGACACGGAATATACCGCTCGCGACATCGCTCGCATCGACAGCCAGCCGGATCGTTCCGGCGTATGGCACATCGCGCGGGGCCGGGATCGTCGAGATGATCGCCAAAGGCTGCGGTCGGCTGGTACCGGTCGCGGCGGAGACGACCTGCGCGGTAACGGCCGGCGCGTAGAGCATGACGGCAACGCTTGCGGCGAGCAGTGGTGCGAAGGAAAACCGTTTCATGTCTGACCTCTTTCAGCGACCGATCGCCTGCCGAGTTCATTCTCTCGGATGGCCCCCATAAGCAACCGTACTCTGGAAATGTGGCGAACCTTCGTTCCCTAACTTCCCAGCGACACCACCCCGCCGGTCGAGCCGAAGCCGCCTGCGCCGCGCGCGGTTTCGTCCAGTTCGCCGACCTCCAGCCAGCTCGCCTGACTGACCGGCGCCAGCACCAGTTGGGCGATGCGGTCGCCTCTGACGATGGTGAAGGGGGCGGCGCCGTGATTGATCAGGATCACTTTCAACTCGCCGCGATAGTCGGCATCGATGGTGCCGGGCGCATTGGCGACGGTGATGCCGTGTTTCAGCGCCAATCCCGAACGCGGGCGGACCTGGATTTCGAAGCCGGCGGGTATGGCCACGGCGAGACCGGTGGCGACCGCGTGCCGCGCTGTCGGGGCAATGGTAACATCCTCGGCGGATACCACATCCATTCCCGCCGCACCCGCGCTGGCGTAGGCAGGCAGTTCCAGGCCCTCGCCATGAGGCAGGCGCTTGATCGCCACCGGAACTGCTTTACGTGAATGCACGGGCTATCCTTTCCACCAACGCGATGGCTACCGCCGGCTTGGGCATTTCGCCGAGACTTTCCACCCCGGCCAAAGTGACGATGTGGACCGCGTTCAGGTCGCCGCCCATGACATCGCCCGAGACATCGTTGGCAATGATCCAGTCCGCGCCCTTGCGGGCCAGCTTGGCCTGGGCATGAGCGATGATGTGTTCGGTTTCCGCCGCGAAGCCCACGACCAGTGCGGGCCGCTGCGGCGATGCGCAGAGCGTGGCCAGGATATCGGGGTTCTCGACAAGTTGCAGCGGCAGCACCCTGCCCGTGCCGTCCTTCTTTATCTTTTGGCCCGCCGGGTTAGCCACGCGCCAATCCGCCACCGCCGCTACCATCACCGCGATATCGGCGGGCAAGGCCGCCGTCACCGCAGCGGCCATCTGGCGCGCGCTTTCGACATCGACGCGGGTGACGCCCGGCGGGGTCGGCAGGTCCACCGGTCCCGCCACTAACGTCACCCGCGCGCCGGCAGTCGCAGCGGCGTCGGCAATGGCAAAGCCCTGCTTGCCCGACGAACGATTGGCGATGTAGCGCACCGGATCGATCGCTTCATGGGTTGGCCCGGCGGTGACCAGCACATGGCGCCCGGTCAGCGAACCCGGCGCTGATTTGACGCCCATTTGTGCGATTGCGGCCATGATCGCCGGTGGTTCGGGCAATCGGCCCGGGCCATATTCGCCGCAAGCCATCGCGCCCTCGTCCGGATCGAGCACGGTGACGTCGCTGGTGCGCAAGGTCGCGACATTGCGCCGGGTCGCCGCATGCCGCCACATTCGCACGTTCATCGCCGGCACCGCCAATACCGGCTTGTCCGTTGCCAGCAGCAGAGTCGTCGCCAGATCGTCGGCAATCCCCGCAGCCATCTTCGCCAGCAGATCCGCCGTTGCCGGGCACACCACCACCAGGTCGGCCTGCCGCGATAGCTGGATATGGCCCATTTCGACCTCGTTCTTCAGATCCCACAGGGTGGTGTGGACCGGGTTTTCGGACAGCGCCGCCAAGGTCATCGCCGTCACGAAATGCGCCCCCCCATCGGTCAGCACGCAGGTTACCTCGCCTCCCTCCTTGCGGATCAGGCGAATTAGCTCGCAGGATTTGTAGGCGGCGATGCCACCGCCGACTATTAACAGGATTTTGGGATGAACCATCGTGGGGCTTTTGCCGCCTGCGGGGGCGAGGCGCAAGCGGCAGGGTTGCGCGCAAGATCGATTGCCGCTCAACCAACTGTTGATAATTTTAATCGAGATAATTAAACAGTAACAGACCAGTATAAGGATCTTTAAGTATTTGACGGGAAAGGCAAACTAAGCCAATCGACCCTCGATCGTGAAAATTCGCGATTATTCAATGGGGGGCGTCGATGTCTTTGAGACCTATTTCAATTCTATTTCTCGTTTCGGCAAGTGCTGCGAGTGCGCAGGCTGGCGGGAGCAAGCTGGCGCCATTGGTCGCGGTTTCGCAGGAAGCCGTGGCAGCACCCATGCGGCAACTCTCGCTTGCTCCGAATACCGAAATCAGCGTGACACCTAACGACACCTTGAGCTCTAAATCGCTTAAAGTCGGTGACAAGTTTAGGTTATCAACCGTTTTCGACGTGATGCAGGACGGGTTTGTGATGATCCCGCGTGGTACCTTCGGCGAAGGAACGGTCACTTATAGAACCGGAAAAGGGGCATTCGGTAAATCGGCAAAGTTCGAAATCGAGTTCAACTGGATTGACTTGAATGGTCGCCATGTTCCGCTGACTGGTAAATTTCGCGCAGAAGGCGAAGGGAATACCGGCGCCGCAGTCGGTGCCGTCGTCGCGGTAGGTGTCTTTGGGGCATTCGTAACCGGTCACTCGGCCACAATAACCAATGGCCAACAACTGCGAGCTTACACTGCCGAGCCTCTCGCATTCAGTGTCCCGGCGAATGCGACGACCTCGCCAGTGGCAAGCTTGGCGGCACCAAGCCCGGTTGCAGCAGCGGTTTTGCCGGCTTCTGTTATTAAGTAATTTGTTCTGGGCGGTCGCGTCTCCGGTCGCGGCCGCCCAGCAAATTGGCGTTCAGAGCGGCGAACTAAAATGCTGAATCATCCTTACTCCTCCGTCTACCCTGAGCTTGTCGAAGGGCTGCCTTCTTTCTTCGGGCTGGGCGAAGCGAATAAAGAAAGGCAGCCCTTCGACAAGCTGAGGGTACACGGTGTGTGGCGCAGATTTACGGCTCGATGCTCTAGCCAGCCTGTGTTCCTTACCCTACCTTCAACGCTTGATACTATCCGCAGCGGCCAGCGACTGCATGATCTGCTCCGATATCGACTGTACCGCTCCCGGTGAATGCGACAAAAACAGCGTGTTGGTCTTGTCGTTTTCGCCGATCGATTTCAGCGTGTCGAAATATTGCGTGACCAGCACCAGTTGCATCACGTCCTGCGCCGTGGCTTCGCCCAGCGCTTTCTGGAAGCCCTCGATCGAGGTGCTCAGGCCCTCGATGATCGCCTTGCGCTGGTTGGCGATGCCCTGGCCTTGCAGTGCCTTGCTTTCGGCCTCGGCCTCGGCTTTTTTGACCACCAGGATCTTTTCCGCCTCGCCGCGTGCGTTAGCGGCGACCTGTTCGCGCTGGGCGGCGTTGATGTCGTTCATTGCCGATTTTACCTTGGCGTCGGGGACGATGTCGGTGACCAGCACGTTGACGATCTCATAGCCGAATGCGGACATATCGACGTCCAGCTCCTGCTTGACGGCGGCGGCGATGCTCGACTGGCTGGCGAAAACCTCGTCCAGCGTCATGCCCGGCACATGGCCCAGCACCACCTGTTCGACATAGGCCTGGATCTGCGCGGCGGGGTCGGACAGGCTGTAATAGGCCTCGAACACCTTATCCGGGCGGACCCGCGTCTGCACCGAGATCGGGATGGTGACGAAGACGTTGTCGCGGGTCTTGGTTTCCATGGTCAGCGCGATCTGGTTGACGCGCAGGCTGATCTTGCCCTGCACGGTGTCGATGAACGGCACTTTCCAGCCGAGGCCCGGCCCCGCGCTGCGCTGGAACTGGCCGAACCGGGTGATGATCGCGGCTTGCGCGGTCTGCACGGTGTAAAAGCTCCCCAGAACGGTGCCAAGTATTAGCAGCGCGATCAGGCCGAAGACGACCGATACCGTGATTTCCATGCTGGATTGTTCCTCTCGCGCCGGTCCACGGCCTTTCGGTTGCGACCCATGCGCCTTTCCACGAATGTGCGCAATCGCACGGATCGCGGGGATCAGGCCGGATCGCCGGGTCAACCTTGCGGCGTGTGCCAGTCGGGCAAACCAAGTTTTTTCGCCCTGAAGCGGAGCGCCAGTCCGATGGCGGTGCCAACCCCGATTGCCAGCGTCAGGTCGACCAGCACGGTCAGCAGCGCCGTCAGCAACAGCAGCGCTAGTTCGGCACGCGGCAACCTGATCCGTTCTGGCCAACGCCCGGGTTCGCTCATGGTCCAGGCCGCGACGATGAGCAGCCCGGCCAGCGCAGGCAGGGCGAGCATTCCGGCGAGCCGCGACGCCACCACCATCGCCAGCAGGATGACCAGCGCATGGACGATGCCCGCCACAGGCGTTCGCCCCCCGGCGTTCACGTTCGTCGCGGTGCGCGCGATGGCGCCCGTCGTCGGCAATCCGCCAAACAGTGGCGCCGCCAGATTGGCCGCGCCCTGGGCGATCAGTTCCGCATTGGAACGATGCGATCCGCCGATCATGCGGTCAGCGACGATGGCCGACAGCAGGGACTCGATCCCCGCCAGCAATGCGATGGTGAAGGCGGCGGGCAACAGCGTCCAAAGCTGACGCGGCGCAATGGCGGGCAAGTGCGGCCACGGGATGCCCGATGGCAGCAGGCCGTAGCGCGAGCTGACCGTGGCGACACCGGGCAAGGCGATGGCCGCGGCGATGCTGGCCAGCGCGGTCACCGCGACCATCCAGGGGATGCGCGGAGCAAGGCCGCGCAGCGTCAGGATGGCGGCGATGCAACCGGCGCCCAGCGCCAAAGCTGCCACGTTCAACGTAGCGCGAGCCGCCCACAGTCCCGCCACTTTCGGCAGGAAATCGGCGGCAAGCGGCCCGGTGGCCAGCCCGGTGAGATCCTTCAACTGGCTGACGGCGATGACGATGGCGATGCCGATGGTAAAGCCTTCGATTACCGGTTCGGGAATCCAGCGGATCAGCCGACCCGCCCCCGACAGGCCGGCGACCAGCAGGATCGCCCCGGCCATCAGCGTCGCCACCAGCAATCCGTCGAGCCCATGGTGGCGGATCACGCCATAGACGACGACGATGAAGGCGCCGGTCGGGCCGCCGATCTGCACCCGGCTGCCGCCCAGCGCGGACACCAGCAACCCGCCGACGACCGCCGTAACCAGGCCGGTGGCGGGAGGCGCGCCGGAAGCAATCGCGATGGCGATCGACAGCGGCAGCGCCACCAGCGCCACCGTCACCCCCGCCAGCGCGTCCGCCGCGAACTGCCGCGGGGTATAACCGACTAATGTGGTCAGGATTTTTGGCTTCACTCACGATGCGTAAGCCTATGCGCAGGGAATTGCGCGCGGAATATCACCGGTTCGGGATGGCTCGACAACGACGCCAGACTGGGGAATAGCGCGGGCATGACCAGCTTTGAATTACCGGGTTTCGACCTTGCCAGCTTTGTCGCCGCGACTTTGGATGAAGACCTTGGCGTGGGCTGGCCGGGCGGCGGACGCGATGTCACCGCGGAAAGCGTGATTCCGGCAGACGCCCGCTTTGCCGGAGTCATGGCCAGCCGCGACGCTGTCACCGTTGCCGGATTACCGATTGCCGCCGCTTTCTTTTGGGCGCTCGATCCGGCGGCAGAGGTTGAGTTGCTTGCCCACGACGGCGACCGCGTGGCCGCCGGGGGCACGCTGCTGCGCGTAGCGGGGCAGGCTCGCGCGTTACTTACCGCCGAACGCAGCGCGCTTAATACCGTGCAGCACCTTGCGGGGATCGCCACGCTGACGCGCGCTTACGTCGACGCAATGGGCAATACCGGCGCCGTGCTGCTCGATACGCGCAAGACCATCCCCGGACTGCGTTTCCTGGAAAAATACGCGACGCGGCAGGGCGGCGCGCAGAACCACCGGATGGGGTTGTGGGATGCGGCGATGATCAAGGACAACCATGTCGCCGTTGCCGGCGGCGTCGGAGAGGCCGTGCGGCGGGCGAAAGCAGCGGGTATCGCCCGGATCATCTGCGAGATCGACCGGCTCGATCAGATCGAACCGGCAGTGGCAGCCGGTGCCGATCATTTGCTGCTGGACAATATGGGCCCGGCGATGCTGCGAGAGGCGGTGGCGGTGGTCGCCGGGCGCTGCGTGACCGAGGCTTCGGGCGGGGTGCAGCTGAGTACGATCGCCGCGATTGCCGCCAGCGGCGTGGATTATGTGTCGGTCGGCCGATTGACCCAAAGCGCGCCCGCGGCCGACATAGGTTTGGATTTCAGTGTGTTGCCGGATTAAGTCAGAGAGAAAAAACGCCCCGCTATCCAGCCCATCGCCACCGAGATCGTCACTGCCAGCAAGCCATATAAAAACGCGCTGTGCTGAGCGAATTGGGCGATGGCCAGGTCCAGCCCCAGCTTGCGCACCTCGACCCGACTGATCGCCGAGGCGACCACCCGGCCATGGCTGATAGCAAAGGTTTCGGCGGTATAGCTCCCGATCTGCACGGTCGAAGGCAGGAATATCCGCGCCTGATACAACACCTGGCCAGTGACCGTCACCGCATGTTCGTTTTGGCTGTATAGGCCATTTCGCGTCATCAGGTCGACCAGCCCACCCGAAAACCGTTCCTGCCTGGCCGGATCGATGCTGTCGGAGGGCGAAAGTTGCAGCGCGCCCAGCCCCAGCTCGTAGATCGCCGCAGTGCGATCATCGACGATATCCCGGAGCGGCCGCGACGAAGCCACCGCATAGAAGCTGGGAACCGAGCGGAAGGTGGCGCTGTCAGCATTGATCCAGACACCGGCGATGCGGCTTTTCTGGCGCAGCACGATCGGTTGCGTCGGCCCCTCCACCACGACGACGATGTCGTAATCATGTCCCGCGCGGATGCCTTCGGGCGACAGGATGGCGCCATACAGCAACAGTGAAGTACCGTTGAAATCATGGCGGATTTCGATCTGGTGCTGCGAAACGTCGGGCACAAGGATCGGATCGCGGGCGCCGGTCAGCAACAGCATGGCCAGCAGCGCCGGCAGCCGTTTCGCCGAAATCGCCTTACAGTGCATTGACCGTGAAGATTTCGTCGGGGTGATAGGTCAGCCCCAGCGCCATCCGCGCCGCGACCAGCAGAACGATCACCGACAGCAGCAGCCGTAGTCGCACCGGGCTGGCCTTTTGCGCCAGTTGCGCGCCGATCTGCGCGCCCGATACAGACCCGATCAGCAGCAGCACCGCCAGCACCAGATCCACCGCCTTGGTGGTCAGCGCGTGCATCATGGTGGTCGCCATGGTTACGAACAGGATCTGGAACAGGCTGGTGCCGACGACGACATTGGCGCTCATCCCCAGGATATAGAGCATCGCCGGCACCATCATGAAGCCGCCGCCGATGCCCATCAACATCGTCGCGATGCCGGTGACAAGCCCCAGCAGCAACGGAGCCAGCGGTGATATATACAGGCCCGAGCGATAAAACCGCCAGCGCAGCGGCAGATAGGCCACCAGCGGATGGTGGCGACGTTTTCGTGGCGGCGGGGCGGCACCGCCGCGAGCGGCGCGGATGGTCGAGATGCTTTCGCGCGCCATGATGCTGCCGATCGAGCCGAGCAGCACAACGTAGAGGATGTCGATCACCGTATCGATCTGGCCGAGCGATGACAGCATCCGGAACAACAGCGAACCGATACCGGTGCCGATGATGCCGCCCGCCACCAGCACCCCGCCCATCTGGTAATCGACCCCGCCGCGCCGACTGTGCGCGAACACGCCGGACACGCTGGCGCCGGTGACCTGGCTGGCGGCGGACGCGGCGGCCACGGTTGGCGGCACGCCATAGAAGATCAGCAGCGGCGTCGTCAGGAAACCGCCACCCACGCCGAACATCCCGGACAGCAACCCGGTCAGCCCGCCCAGCAACACGATCACTAATCCGTTGACCGAGAGATTGGCGATGGGAAGATAAACGTCCATGGCCGGTCTTGCCTAACCCAGTGCCGCGCGCGGGGGAAGGCTGCTGGCGGGAAAGTCGCGAGCCAGCCGCTTTTGACACCCGACGAGGGATACGCCAGACCGAAGCATGGGCAACAAGCCGCCATATTTGCAGCCGACCGGCCGCAGCGACGCCGCAGCGGGTGTGGTCCTGATCGCGATGGCCGGGGCGGCGATGATCTGGGCCAATTCCCCGTCGGCGGCATCGTATCATGCCTTGTTCCACACCGCGCTCCCTCGCCCGGCGCTGCTGCCCGACCTGCAGGCGTGGATCAACGACGCGCTGATGGCGGTGTTTTTCTTCACGGTCGGCCTGGAAATCAAGCGCGAGGCGCTGATCGGCGATCTTGCCACCCCGGCCCGGCGGCGCCTGCCCATCATGGCGGCGGTGGCGGGAATGATCGTCCCTGCCCTGGTCTATCTCGCCTGCACGATGGGGGATCCCCAACTGGCGGCGGGCTGGGCGATCCCGACCTCAACCGATATCGCCTTTGCGGTCGGGGTGCTGGCCCTGGTTGCGGGCCGGCTGCCGCCGTCGCTGCGGCTGTTCCTGCTGAGCGTTGCGGTGGTCGACGATCTCGGCGCGGTGACGATCATCGCGCTGGTTTATCGCGCCCATACCTCGATGCCATGGCTGGCGGCGAGCGGGGCGGTGATGGCAGTGCTGATCGCTCTCAATCGTGTCGGCTGCCGACGGGGGGCTGCCTATCTCGCATTATCGCTGTTGCTATGGGCATGCGTGCTGCATTCGGGCATTCATCCCAGCATCGCCGGGGTGGCCGCAGCGCTGGCGCTGCCGCTGGGCCCCGCGCGGTCAGCCGGCACCAGCCTGTTGCTGCGCTGGGAACACGCGCTGTCGCCGTGGTGCACGTGGCTGGTCCTGCCGCTGTTCGCGCTGGCCAATGCCGGGGTATCGCTGACCGGCGGCTGGAACGCGGCGCTGCAACCCCTGCCGCTGGCGGTCTGCGCGGGGCTGGTGTTCGGCAAGCAGCTCGGCATTTTCGGCGCGGTGGCGCTGGCCGAGCGGCTGGGCGCGGCGCGGCGGCCGCGGGGCGCCAGTTGGATGCAACTCTGGGGGGTCTGCGCGTTAGCCGGAATTGGCTTCACGATGAGCCTGTTTATCGCCGCTCTGGCTTTTCCCGCCGCGCCGCAACTGGCTGAGGCGGCGAAGCTGGGGGTGATCGCCGGGTCGGTGTTGTCGGCCGTCGCGGGCTTCGTCATCCTGAGGCTGGCCCGGTCCAGCCGCTGATTGTTACCAGGTTCCGGTGTTCGCCATGCTGGCCCATGGTTCCTGCGGTTCGAGCCGTCCATCCTGCAACAGTTCGATCGAGATGCCGTCAGGGGATTTGACGAAGGCCATGTGGCCGTCGCGCGGGGGACGGTTGATCGTCACCCCGGCAGCCATCAGGCGATCGCAGGTGTCGTAGATATTATCCACCCGGTACGCGAGATGGCCAAAATTGCGTCCGCTGCCATAGCCGGCCTCGTCCCAATTATGCGTCAGCTCGACCTCGGCGACGCCCTCCTGGCCGGGTGTCGCCATGAAAATCAGGGTATAGCGGGCCTGCTCATTAGCCTGGCGGCGCACTTCGCGCAGGCCCAGCAATTCGAAGAAGGCAATGGTTTCGACCGGGTCGCTGACCCGGATCATGGTATGCAGGAATTTCGGCATGGCTGGCTGAGTCCGGTGACAGGAATGTTGGAATGGCAACAGTACAGGGCGAACACGCCTGCGCGCAAGTTGGCATGCGTATGCTGCAATGCGGCAAAGGCTTGACCAGCCATGCGCCGGACCGTAGTCCCACTTAATTATGATTGCATCGCTGCGCCACCTGTTCCGTGCCCGAGAGGCAGCCCAGGTGCCACCCCAGGTACCTGCCCAGGTGCCTTCAGGCCAGCGGGTCTATGCGGTAGGAGATATTCATGGCCGCGCCGATCTGTTCACCGCGCTGATCGATGCCATCGAGGATGATGACCGACGGCGGAATAGCGAGCGTACGCCTGCCGACACGACGATGATCCTGCTGGGCGATCTGGTCGATCGCGGGCCTGACAGCGCGGCGGTATTGGCGCGGGCGCAGGCATGGCAACACGCCCGGCAGGTGCGCGTACTGTGCGGCAATCACGAGGAAATGCTGCTCGAAAGCCTAGCCGATCTCGACACGCTGCGGGCCTATCTGCGCCACGGCGGCTATGAAACCGTGCTGAGTTTCGGCATCGACCGCGACACTTACGACACGGCCACCTTCGAGGAACTGCAGGCGCTGATGGGCCGCCATATCCCTGCTGCCACGGTCGCATTCATCCGCAGCTTCGAAGAACAGATACTGATCGGCGATTACCTGTTCGTCCATGCCGGCATTCGTCCCGGCGTTCCGCCCGAAGCGCAGCAGCGGGCCGATCTGTTGTGGATACGCGAGCCGTTCCTTACTCACGCCGGCGATCTCGGCGCGGTGGTCGTGCATGGCCATACCATTTCCGAAGAGCCGATATTTCGCGACCATCGTATCGGCATCGACACCGGCGCCTATGCCACCGGCATCCTGACTGCGATCGGCCTCGAAGGCGCCCAGCGCTGGCTGATCGAGGCCTGCGAAAGCGCGAATGGCATCAACACTTTTATACGACAAGCAGCGTGAGGGAAATTTAATGAAAATTGCAATGGTCGGATCGGGTTACGTCGGGCTGGTATCGGGCGCCTGTTTTGCCGATTTTGGCCACGATGTCGTTTGCATCGACAAGGATCCCGCCAAGATCGAGCGATTGAATGCCGGGGTCATGCCAATCTACGAGCCGGGCCTGGCCGAACTGGTGACCGGCAATGTCAAGGCCGGACGCCTGTCGTTCACCACCGACCTGCCCAGCGGCCTGGACGGAGCCGGGGCGATATTCATTGCCGTCGGAACACCGTCACGCCGCGGCGACGGTCATGCCGACCTGACCTTCGTCTATGAAGTCGCGCGCGAAGTCGGTGCCAACCTGACCCATCCGGCGGTGATCGTCACTAAATCGACCGTTCCCGTCGGCACCGGCGACGAGGTCGAGCGCATCATTGCCCAGGCCAATCCGGGCGTGACCTTTGCGGTCGCTTCCAATCCCGAATTCCTGCGCGAGGGCGCCGCCATCGGCGATTTCAAACGCCCTGACCGCATCGTCATCGGCAGCGACGACGAGTGGGCGCGCAGCGTGATGAGCGAGGTCTATCGCCCGCTGTTCCTAAACCGGGCACCGCTGCTGTTCACCAGCCGCCGCAGCGCCGAACTGATCAAATACGCGGCTAACGCCTTTCTTGCCACGAAGATCACGTTCATCAATGAAATCGCAGATTTGTGCGAAAAAGTCGGTGCGGATATCCAGGACGTTTCGCGCGGGATCGGACTCGACAATCGCATCGGCGCCAAATTCCTGCACGCGGGACCGGGTTATGGCGGCAGCTGTTTTCCAAAGGACACGCTGGCGCTGCTCAAAACCGCCGAGGATTACGATTGCCCGACCCGGATTATCGAGGCCGTGGCCAAGGTCAACGAAAGTCGCAAACGGGCGATGGGCCGCAAGGTGATCGACGCGCTTGGTGGATCCGGGCTGCATGCGGCGCGCGGCAAGAAAGTCGCGCTGCTTGGCCTGACGTTCAAGCCTAACACCGACGACATGCGCGATGCTCCTTCGATCGCAATAGCCCAGACGCTGCAGGATGCCGGCGTCCAGGTCGCCGCCTACGACCCCGAAGGCATGGCGGCGGCAACGTTGTTGATGCCGGGCGTCACCATGACCGGCTCCGCCTATGAGGCGGCCGACGGCGCCGATGCGGTCGTGCTGGTGACCGAATGGGACGCTTTCCGCGCACTCGATCTCGACCGGCTCAAACAGGTCGCGAACAGCCCGCTGCTGATCGATTTGCGCAATATATACGATCCGGGCGAAGTACGCGGGGCCGGGTTCGTCTATCACAGCGTTGGCAGGCCCTGACGCGCGATCCACTACCGGGCGTCGGTGGCCTAGGGTGGTATTGAAGGAGCTGGCTGACGGCCGGTGTTCGGCGCGGTCAGTCAGCTCGCGTTCACGTAATGTCCCGTATGCGAAATCTCAGCATAACGGGATAGTTTTGGACGCTGCGGCGTTTATGATGGAACAACACTGCAAATATGGATCGGTATCCATGATGGCAGGCTCCGTGTCAGTCTATCCCATTTTGATTTTGGAGAAGAAAATGAGAAAAATTCTTGCCAGCGTCATGTTGGGAATGGCTCTGGTCGCTGCCCCGGTTGCGGCTGATGCGCAAGGCCACGGTGGTGGTGGCGGCCACGGAGGAGGCGGTCGCGGCGGCGGTTTTGGTGGCGGC
>CAZZYX010000069.1:0-18938 GCA_964658485.1 uncultured Acetobacteraceae bacterium
GCTGCGAACCCTACCGCCATATTATGACGACCCTGCCTACATCGCCGCGCTGCACGATGATATGGTGCGTCAGCTGGGGGGCCTGGATTTCGTACCCGAAGTGCTGTTGTTGAGCTTTCATGGCATGCCCCAACGAACGCTGGAACTGGGCGACCCCTACCATTGCCATTGCCGCAAGACCGCGCGCCTGCTGAGCGAAGGCCTGGCCATCAGCCAACCCCAACTGCGCGTCGAAACCAGCTTTCAGTCGCGTTTTGGCCGGGCCAAATGGCTGGAACCGGCCACTGACGCGGTGCTGGCGGCGGAAGCGATGCGCGGGACAAAGCGCCTCGCCATCGCCGCCCCGGGCTTTTCCGCCGATTGCCTCGAAACCCGCGAGGAACTGGCGATCCGGGGCCGCGAGCAATTCTTGACGCCGGGTGGTGAGCAGTTCGCCGTGCTCGACTGCCTTAACGATGGCACAGTGGGGATGGCGATGCTGGAAACGCTGGTGCGGCGCGAACTGGCGGGTTGGGTCGGGTAAGGGGAGCGCGCATAGGCGCTAACTCAACGTACTATCGTCATATCGTATATTTTACTGCCATAGTCATCTTGACGGAAGTCAGCAGCCATTGCCGCAACCTGTCAATTAAACCGAAGCGTTGCACCTGTGGGAAGTGCCCCGACTCCATCACAATTTCGGCAGGGTCACTCCGCGCTGGCCCATGTATTTGCCGGCACGGTCGGCATAGCTGGTCTCGCATGGTTCGTTGCCGAGCAGGAACAGGAACTGGCACGCCCCCTCATTGGCGTAGATCCGCGCGGGCAGGGGCGTGGTGTTGGAAAATTCCAGCGTAACATGCCCTTCCCAACCCGGCTCCAGCGGGGTGACGTTGACGATGATGCCGCAGCGGGCATAGGTGCTTTTGCCCAGGCAGATCACCAGCACGTCGCGCGGCACCCGGAAATATTCGACGGTGCGGGCCAGCGCGAAGGAATTGGGCGGGATGATGCAGACATCGGTCTTGCGATCGACGAAGCTTTTGGGGTCGAACTGCTTGGGATCGACGATCGATGAATCGACGTTGGTGAATATCTTGAACTCGTCGGCCACCCTGGCGTCATAGCCATAGGACGACAGGCCGTAGGAAATGCAGCCGTCGCGCCGCTGGCTTTCCACGAAGGGTTCGATCATGGCGTGGTCTTGAGCCTGGCGCCTGATCCATATGTCACTGAGTACGGGCATGCCGGCGCTGATGGCCGAAACCCTGGCACATGGGCAAGCGGCCAGTTGAAATTTTCCCCGGTCGCAGTTGCGGCTCAAGGCGAGGCTCGATTGCAATTGCCCCAAGGCGCAGGTAACGCAAAGCTTGTTTGTGGTGTCAAAGACCCGTCTCTCGCTATGCCCATTATCCCACCGGACCGGCAAGTCATCGATGACGAAGCGCCGCACGGCCAGGGCATGAAGCGCGTCATCGCCTGGTATCGGCGCGGCTCCATGACCAGGGCTTTGGTTTTCGTATCCGGGCTGTTCATCGCGATTTTCCTGCTGATGGCCCAGACGGTGGTGGCGCAGCGCCAGGCGCGGCAGGGGGTCATGCTCCAGGACGAGGCGATGCTGTCGCTCAATGCGCTGATGGAAATCATGCTCGATGCCGAAACCGGCCAGCGCGGGTTCCTGCTGACCGGCAATGGTGCCTATCTCGATCTCTATCGCCAGGCCAAGGTGCGGCTGGAACCGGAGGTCGCCGCGCTCCAGCGGCGGGGCCAGCGGTCCAGCGATGCAGAGCAACGGCAGATCGCCCGCTCGCAGGAACTGATCCGTGCCAAGATCGCGGAAATGGATCGGACGATCGAACTTGCACGGGCGGGAATGATGTCTTCGGCGATCGCGCTCGTCCAGACCAACACCGGCCAGCGCGACATGCAGGCGCTGCGCGGGGAATTGACATGGCTGCGCGCCGAGGAAGCAATGCAGCGGCAAGCGGCGTTCGACCGCGTGCAGATTCTGGAAAACCGGCTGCTACCACTGGTCGCCCTGCTCGGCGTGGGGATGGTGCTGCTGGTGCTGGTAGCGCTGCGCGGCGAACGCCACCGCGCCTGGGCCGAAGCCGAGGCGGAGCAACTTGCCGCCCTGCGCGCCGCTAACGAGGAATCGCATCTGCTGGCCCGCGAACTCAACCATCGGGTCAAAAACCTGTTCTCGGTGGTCTTGTCGATCATCGCCATTTCGGGGCGCAAGACTGCGCCCACTGCCGAGGTACTCGACGATATTCGCTCGCGGGTGCATGCGTTGTCGCTGGCGCATTCCAGCAGCCAGGGCGCGGGTTTGCAGGAAAGCACCCGGTTGGCCGATGTCATCGACGTCATCATGCGCCCCTACGCGGATCGCGTACGCCTGTCCGGCCCGGTCGTGGAATTGCCGGCGCGGATGATCACGCCGATGGGGCTGCTGATCCACGAGCTGGCGACGAACGGCTCCAAATATGGGGCGCTATCGGTTGAATCCGCCCAGGTCGAGATCAATTGGCAAGTCGTGACGGCAACCGGCGGCAACCCGATCTTACAGCTGCAATGGATCGAAATGGGCGGACCGCCGCTAACTGCGGCCGCCAAGGCTGAAGCGGAGGACACCGACTCGCACCCGATGGGCGGATTCGGTTCTCGACTGACCGCGATGGCCGCTCAGCAAATGGGGGGCACGCTGGAACGAACATGGCCCGAATCCGGTGCGCGGGTTAAACTTTCCTGTCCATTACCGTCATAATCTGGTGCATGTTTCACGAAATATTTTGCAACCTTTTATCAAGTTCAAGCCTTTTATTGGAAGAAACTTTCATTAAGAGTACGATGATGCCTGATCTATCTGCCTCGCCGAACCCGATAGGTGGCCGCTCCCCGATCCGGGCGCAGCCTGGTTGCAGTGCAGATCGCGGCAAAAAACTGCTGGGGTCGCGCGTGCTGATCGTCGAGGACGAAGCACTGGTGGCGATCGAGCTGCAACTCGCTTTCGAAGACGCCGGGGCGGAAGTGCTGGGGCCGGCGATGTCGCTGACTGCAGCGCTGACCATGGCCGAGCATGCTGCGCAGATCGATTGTGCGCTGCTCGATGTCGATCTTGCCGGCCGCGACGTCTATCCCGTGGCGCGGATATTGCGGCGGCGGGGTATTCCTTTCATTTTCCACACCGGCCACGGCTCCCACCTCATCCATGGCGAGATGTTTCCAGGCTCGACCACTTGCCTCAAACCGACCTCGTCCGAGACGCTGATCGAGTTGTTGGCGGCGCTTTAAGCCGTTGCCGGCAGGCGCTTTTGACTAGCCCGTTGCCGCAATGCTGGCAGCGGCATAACCGGCTTCAGGGATTTGCCAGCAGATCGCCCCATTCCGGGTGGCGCTTGAACGACGCCGCAACATAGCTGCACGCCGGCACGATGAGGAAGCCCTGTTCGCGGGCATCCGCGATCAGGGCCTCGACCAGCGCGGCCGCGACGCCGCGGCCGCCGATCGCTGGTGGTACCAGGGTATGCTCGATGACCCGGGCATTGCCCTGTCGTACCCAGCTCAACACGCCGACCTGTGTGCTGCCGTCGACATGGGCATGATATTCGCCCGCGTCGCCGATTCCGCGCCGGCTGATGGTGGTGGTCGCCATGGGTTTGCCTTTCTGCCCGCGCCGGCTTGACGCGGCCCGGCTGCTCCGTGCATCGCGATATGCGTATGAACCAGCCGTTAGACAATATCGTAGTGAGCTTAGACAATATCGTATTAAGCCAGGAGCGCACTCGCCTCGGCCTGACACCGGCCAGTTTGCAGACTGTGATGGCCTTCAGCGTGGTAGCGCTGATCTGGGGATCGACGTGGCTGGTGATCAAGCATCAGGTCGCGGCAGAATCGGCCGGCTGGACCGTAACGTGGCGGTTCGCGCTCGCCTGCCCCTGCATGTTCCTGCTGGCGGTGTGGCGCGGTGACAGCCTGCGGCTGTCGGGCGAGGGGGCGCGGCTGGCGATCCTGGTGGGGGTTGCGCAATTCTGCGGTAATTTCCAGTTCGTGTACCGTGCGGAACAGCACCTGACATCGGGGCTGGTGGCGGTATTCTACGCGCTGTTGATGGTCCCCAATGCCTGGTTTTCGCGCATGTTCCTGGGGGTCCGGGTGTCCGCCGGCTTTATCGCCGGTTCGGTAGTGGCGATGGCGGGGATCGGCCTGCTCCTGCTCCACGAATATCGGCTGGCGCCGCCGACCTCGGCAGTGCCGCTGGGGCTAGCGTTCACGCTGGCCGGTCTGCTGTGCGCGTCGCTGGCCAACGTCCTGCAGGCGACCGTTCTCGGGCATCGCCAGAACCTGGTGCCGATGATCGCCTGGGCCATGCTGGCGGGGACGGTCGCGGACGCGGCGGTGGCCTATGCCACCAGCGGGCCGCCGGTGTTCAGTTCCAGCCCCGCGGTGTGGCTGGGAACCGCCTATCTGGCGCTTGTCGGATCGTTGGTCACCTTTCCGCTCTATTTTGCCTTGATCCGGACGATGGGCGCGGGCCGGGCGGCCTATACCAGCGTGGTCGTCCCGGTGATCGCGATGGGTCTGTCGACGCTGTTCGAGGGCTATCGCTGGAGCTTGCTGGCCGGGTGCGGCGCGGTACTGGCGCTGGCTGGATTGCTGATCGCGCTGTGGGGAAAAAGCAGCGCGGCCAGGCCCTCGCGGTAGCTTGGAAAAACGGGGCGCCAGCCCAGCACGCGCTTGGCCTTGCCATTGGCGACCCGGCGGTTCTCCCGGTAAAACCCGCGCGCCATCGGCGACAACTCGGCCGCTTCCAGGCTTTGCAGCGGCGGCGGCGGCAACCCGAGTAGGCGGCAAGCCTCCTCGATTACCGCATTCTGATCGCCGGGCCGGTCGTCGGCGAGATTGTAAGCTCCGCCCGGCGCAGCGAGCGCGGCCAGCACCCCGCTGGTGATATCATCGACATGGACCCGGCTGAACACCTGCCCCGGCAGATCGATGCGATGCGCCCGGCCCTGCCGCACCCGGTCGAGCGCGCTGCGCCCCGGTCCGTAAATCCCCGGCAGCCGAAACACCCGCGCGCCGCGCGCCAGCCACGCCGCATCCGCCGCCGCCCGCGCGCCGCGCCGACCCGCGCCAGTGGGTGCCGACTCATCGACCCATGCGCCGCCGCAGTCGCCATAGACGCCGGTGGACGACAGATAGCCCAGCCACTTGCCCGCCAGTGCGTCGCCATAGGTATCGAGCACCGGCTCGCTGCCGTCTCCCCCCGGCGGTACCGAGGACAGGACATGATCGGCATCCGCCAGCGCCACCCGGACATTGCCGCTATCGCCGAATGACAAGGTGCCATCGCGTCCGGTGGAGATCACCTCCCAGCCCCGAGCGGCGAGTTTCGCGGCGATGTTGCTGGCGGTGTAGCCAAGGCCGAAGATGAACATGCGGGGCATAAGAAGTAATTAGCCGCCCCACCCGCCCGGCGAAAGCCTTATTCCCCACCCGCTTGCGGGAGGGGCTAGCGGTAGGCACCTTCTTGCTTTTCTGCACTCATCGCCAATGCCGGAAGAAAGAAAGATGCCCTCCCCCGACCCCTCCCGCAGGGGGCGGGGAGATAGAAGACATTCAATCTGCAATCTTCTCTCCCGCTTTCGTTTCCACCGTTCTAAGACCCCCGCATGGATATCCCGACCAACCCCGAAACCGCCGACGCCGCCGTGGCGCCCGCACACCCGCGGCTGATCCTGCGCAAGGATTACCGCCCGCCCGCATGGCTGGTGCCCGAGGTGGCGCTGGATTTCGCGCTGGGGCTGGAGGAAACCCGCGTCGTCGCCCGCCTGCAGGTCACGCGAAATCCGGCCGGCGACGGCGGCCGGGCGCTGCGGCTCAACGGTGACGGCATCGCCGCGCTGTCGGTCCAGGTCGACGGCATCGCGCGCAACGACTGGCGCATGGACGGGGCGGACCTGTTGATCGACCTGCCGGGCGACACGCACGAGATCGCCATTGCGACCGCGCTCGTTCCGGTCGCCAACAGCCAGTTGATGGGCCTCTATGCGTCAAATGGCATGCTCTGCACGCAGTGCGAGGCCGAGGGGTTTCGGCGAATCACCTTCTTCCCCGATCGGCCCGATGTGCTGTCGGTATACCGTGTGCGGATGGCGGGCGATGCGGCAGCGTTTCCGGTGCTGCTGTCCAACGGCAATTGCACCGCCAAGGGGCGTGGGACAAAAGATGGGGGCGAGGACGGCACGCATTGGGCGGAATGGCACGATCCCTGGCCCAAGCCCAGCTATCTGTTCGCGCTGGTGGCGGGCGACCTGGTGGTCAATCGCGACCATTTCACGACGATGGGCGGGCGACGGGTCGATCTGGGCATCTATGTTCGCGCCGGCGACGAGGAGCGCACCCATCACGCCATGCGCTCGCTGATCGCGGCAATGCGCTGGGACGAGCAGGCGTTCGGCCGGGAATACGACCTCGATCTGTTCAACATCGTCGCCGTGTCCGATTTCAACATGGGTGCGATGGAGAACAAGGGGCTCAACGTCTTCAACACGCGCTACGTGCTGGCCGACCCGGATACCGCCACCGACAGCGATTACGACGGCGTCGAAGGCGTCATCGGCCATGAATATTTCCACAACTGGTCGGGCAACCGCATTACCTGCCGCGACTGGTTCCAGCTAAGCCTCAAGGAAGGCTTTACCGTGCTGCGCGACCAGTTGTTCAGCGCGGCGATGGGATCTCCGGCGGTCAAGCGGATCGAGGATGTGCGGGTGCTGCGATCAGCGCAGTTTCCCGAGGATTCGGGGCCGCTGGCGCATCCGATCCGGCCCGATTCGTTTCAGGAAATCTCCAATTTCTACACCGCGACGATCTATAACAAGGGCGCCGAAGTGATCCGCATGATGCGGACGATGGCGGGGGAAGAACGGTTTCGAGCCGGTACCGACCTGTATTTCGCGCGCCACGATGGTGAGGCGGCGACCTGTGAGGATTTCATTGCCGCGATCGAGGACGGCGCCGGGCTGGACCTGGGTCTATTTCGCCTGTGGTATGCCCAGGCCGGCACACCACAGGTCACGGCGCGGCTGACTCACGCGGGTGATACCGCGACGCTGCATCTGGAACAGCAGGTGCCCGCCACGCCGGGGCAGTCCGACAAGCAACCGATGCCGATCCCGTTGCGCATCGCGTTATTCGACCGCGCCACGGGTCGCCATGACGGCGAACATCTGGTGGTATTGGACAAGGCAGTGGCTGAATTCGGCTTCTCCGGGTTCGCCAGCCGCCCGGTGCTCTCGCTGAACCGGGGCTATTCGGCGCCGGTCAGCATCGCGGCGGATACTTCGGTGGATGATCTGGTGTTCCTCGCCGCGAACGACGACGATCCCTTCGCCCGGTATGAAGCGATGCAGAGCCTGATGCTGGGGCATCTGGTCGGAGCAGTGAGCGGCAACGAACCGGCGCGCGCTGGCGGCGAGGCGGCGATCGCAGCGGCGATGGCGGCGGTGCTGGCTGATCCGGCGCTCGACGATCTGATGCGCGGCGAGCTGATGATCCTGCCGGCCGAGGCCTATATCGCCGAGCAATTCGAGCAGGCTGACCCGCAGGCGATCCGTAAAGAACGCGAGGCGTTGAAAGCGTATCTGGCGCGGGCGCTCACCGCCGAACTAACCGCGCTGCATGACCGGGTGAGCGCGGTGCCGTTCAGCCTGGAGCCGGCGGCGCGCGGCGCTCGCAAGCTCAAGACCCAGGCGCTGGCGCTGCTTGCCGCCGGGTTCCCGAATCAGGCCGCCGAGCGGGCCGGCGCCCAGTATCGCGGCGCGGATAATATGACCGATCGTCAAGGCGCGCTGATGGTGTTGTGCGGACTCGATCACCCGGCGCGGGCTGAAATGCTGGCCGATTTCCACCGGCGTTATGCCGGCAATGCGCTGGTGATCGACAAGTGGTTTTCGCTGCAATCAGGCTCGCTGCACCCGGTTACGCTGGCGCATGTGCGGGCTCTGGCCGAGCATCCCGACTTCACCATGGCGAACCCCAACCGGGTGCGCGCGCTGTATATGGGCTTTGCGGTTAACGCCGGGGCGTTCCATGCGGCGGACGGTGCCGGCTACCGGCTGATTGCCGATCTCATCCTGACGCTGGACCCGGTCAATGCCCAGACGGCGGCGCGATTCGTGCCGGTGCTGGGCCGCTGGCGGCGGATCGAGCCGGAACGTAGTGCGCTGATGCGCGCCGAACTGGAGCGGATCGTCGCCGCGCCCAGCTTGTCGCGCGATACCTATGAGCAGGTCAGCCGCAGCCTTGGATGAAGTCGAGGTCATCCGCGCCGCTGCGCTCGGCGATGTCGCGCACGGTTTTTGTGGACGCCGGGGCGGGGTCTCGGCCGGGCTGGTGGCGGGGCTGAACGTCGGGTTGGGCAGCATCGGGCCGGACGGCGACAATTTGGCTGCCGTCCGGGAAAACCGCAAGCGGGCGGCGGCGGCAGTGCTTCCCGGCGCGCCTCTGGTCACGGTCTATCAGGTGCACGGGTGCGATTGCGTCACCGTTGCCGAGCCGTGGCTGGACGGCAACCGCCCACGCGCCGACGCCATGGTGACCGACCGCCCCGGCGTGCTGCTGGGCATTCTCACCGCCGATTGCGCGCCGGTACTGCTGGCCGATCACGAAGCCGGGGTGATCGGAGCGGCGCATGCCGGGTGGAAAGGCGCGCTGGCCGGCGTCACCGACCAGGCGATCGCAGCGATGTGCGCGCTGGGCGCGCGCACATCGCGCATCGTCGCCGCGATCGGGCCGTGCATCGCCCGCGCCAGCTATGAGGTGGACGACAGCTTGCGCGCCCGGTTCGCTGACGATGACGGCGATTTCTTCAGCCCCGGGCGCGTTGGTCACTGGCAGTTCGACCTCGAAACCTACGTCGCGCATCGCCTGCACCTGGCCGGGGTCGCGGCGGTCGAGCCGCTGGGGCTGGATACCTATGCGGTGCCGCTCAGGTTCTTCTCGTATCGTCGCGCCACTCACCACGAAGAACCGGCGTATGGACGCCAGATCGCATTGATCGGGCTTTAGAACGGTCTTGCCGCCTTGATTTATGGCTGTCCGGCGCCATGTTTGCATCGATGTATTTCCCGGATGTCTGGCCTCTGTTCGTACGGACAAAAAGTCAGTTGGCACTTCAGGATTTCGCGTCTATCAGGCCGCGAAGTCAATGCCTGCAGGGGTTATAACCAGGCAGGGTACGCGCCTCGGGGGAGGCATGCTGGAGGCGTTGGGCGCAATCGGGTTTAGCCCTAGTTCTCGCTCTGCAACGGGTGGAACGAGGTCGAAGTAGCAAGGCAAAAGGTCTTTCATGGCAGACAATGCGGTCATTGACGCTCCGGAGCACGTGCTGGTCACGCCAGAAGGCGGCGTACGGCGACGCGATTTCATCAATATCGCCGCCGTCAGTGCTGCCGGGGTTGGCGCCATAGCGGTGTTGCTGCCGTTGATCAGCCAGATGGCGCCGTCATCCGACGTGCTGGCGGAAAGCTCGACCGATGTCGATCTGGCCGCGATCATGCCGGGGCAGGGGATCAAGGCGGTGTTCCGTTCGCAGCCGCTGTTCGTCCGCCGGCTTACGCCGAAGGAAATTACCCTGGCCAATGCCGTGCCGATGTCGGCGCTCCGCGATCCGCAGACGCTGGATGAGCGCACCAAGCCGGGCAAGGCAGAGTGGCTCATCACGATGGGCGTGTGTACGCACCTCGGTTGCGTTCCGCTGGGCATCACGTCACAGGAAAATCGTGGCGAGTTCGGCGGCTATTTCTGCCCCTGCCACGGTTCGCAATACGATACCGCCGCACGCATTCGTAAAGGCCCGGCTCCCAGAAACCTGGAAGTGCCGGACTATGCGTTCACCACCCCCACCGCAATCAAGGTAGGCTGAGGTCAGATAGATGAGCTTTCCCTGGGCCCAACAGTACAAGCCAAGCCACCCGTTCATGGTCTACATGGACGAAAAGCTGCCGCTGCCGCGTTTTGTCTACAATGCTGTGGGCGCTGGTTATCCAGTGCCGCGCAATCTCAATTACGCCTGGAATTTCGGCATTCTGGCGGGCTTCTGCCTGATGATCCAGATCGTCACCGGTGTGGTGCTGGCGATGCATTATGCCTCCAACGCCGGCATGGCGTTCGACTCGGTCGAACACATCATGCGCGACGTCAACTATGGCTGGATGCTGCGCTACGCTCATGCCAACGGCGCCTCGGCGTTTTTCGCGGTGGTCTATATCCATATCTTCCGTGGCTTCTTCTACGGCTCGTACAAACCCCCTCGCGAGATGATCTGGCTGCTCGGCGTGACCATCTTCCTGCTGATGATGGCTACCGCGTTCATGGGCTATGTGCTGCCCTGGGGTCAGATGAGCTTTTGGGGCGCGCAGGTCATCACCGGGCTGTTCAGCGCCATTCCATTGGTCGGCAGCGCGCTGCATACCTGGTTGCTGGGCGGTTTCGCCCCGGTCGACGCGACACTAAATCGCTTTTTCTCGCTCCATTTCCTGCTGCCGTTCGTGATCCTGGGCGTGGTCATCCTGCATATCTGGTCGCTGCATATCCCCGGCTCGTCGAACCCGACCGGGGTCGAGGTGAAGAGTGAAAGCGATACCGTGCCGTTCCACCCGTATTACACGGCCAAGGACGGCTTCGGGCTGGGCGTGTTCCTGATCATCTACTTCACCGTGGTGTTCTTCGCGCCGAACCAGTTCGGGCACCCCGATAACTACATCGTGGCCAATCCGATGCAGACCCCGGCGCACATCGTGCCCGAGTGGTACTTCTGGCCATTCTACGCAATCCTGCGCGCCTTTACCCAGGACTTCCTGATCATTCCGGCCAAGCTGATGGGCGTGCTGGCCATGTTCAGCGCGATCCTGGTGTGGTTCTTCCTGCCCTGGCTCGATCGCTCGCCGGTGCGTTCGGGCAATTATCGCCCGCTGCACCGCAAGTTCTTCTGGGTGCTGGTGGCGGATGTGCTGCTGCTGGGCTATTGCGGCGGTGCGCCGGCGGCCGAGCCTTACGTGATGATCAGCCAGCTCGCGGCAATCTATTACTTCTGCCACTTCCTGGTTATCCTGCCGCTCGTTTCCTCGCTCGAAAAGCCTGATCCGCTGCCGTTCTCGATCACCGAGGCGGTATTGGGCAGCAAGGATCACGCAGCGGGCGATCCCGTGGCGTTTGGTCTGCATGCGGCGCCAGTTGCGTGATCCAGCGAGACGGAAAGAAAGCTTCATGATCCGCATCATCTCCATCCTTGCCGGTGTGTTTTTCACGCTTGCCCTGCTTACGTCCTTTTCCAAGGGTGCGTACAGCTTTGTCACCGAGCCGCCCGCGGCCTCGGCGGCCAGCGTGTTCCACAAGGAACCTCGGGAACTGGATCTGGCCAGCAACGGTCCGCTGGGCAAGTTCGACATGCAGCAGGTGCAGCGCGGCTTTCAAGTCTACACCGAGGTTTGCTCGAATTGCCACATGCTCCATCAGGTGGCCTTCCGTGACCTGAAGGCCATCGGCTACAATGACGATGAAGTGAAGGCGATCTCCGGCAAGCTCAAGATCCCGCACTACGATGCCAAGACCGGCGAAGTGAAGAACGTCAGCGGCATGCCCACCGATCACTTCCCGCCGGTGGTCTATGGTGGCCAGGGTAATCCGCCTGATCTGTCGCTGATCACCAAGGCGCGCGAGGGCGGTGCCGCCTACGTTTATTCACTGATCACTGGCTATCGGGCGCAACCCGCGGCGCTGCTCGACAAATTCCCTGACGCCAAAACCCCTAATGGCCTCTATTACAACCCTTACTTCGCCAATCTGAACATTGCCATGCCGCCACCGCTGACCAGCGACGGTCAGGTGACCTATAAGGACGGCACCAAGCCGACCGTCGACCAGATGGCCCGCGATGTTGCCGCGTTCCTGGTGTGGACCGCCGAGCCCAAGCTCGAAAATCGCCATCAGGTCGGGTTTGCGGTGATCGGCTTCCTGATCTTCGCGACGATACTGGCTTACATGGCGTACCAAAATGTCTGGGCGGGAAAGAAGCACTAAGAGTCTTCCCAAGGCGACCTTGGGTTAAGGTTTGCGCCGGTTTCTGGCATGCTATACCCATGAAATAGCGTTTATTCAGGGGTACTGGCATGTTCGATCTTGCAAAGCTACTGGCTACCGCGCTGGCGGCGGCCGCGCTGGCCATCGGCGCACCGGCGCTAGCCGCTGGCACCGGCCCGCTGGTGCTGGGCGCTGCGTCGCTGCAGGAATCGCTCAACGCCGCCGCCGATGCCTGGGCAGCACAGGGCCATGCCCGGCCGGTGGTGTCGCTGGCAGCGTCCTCCGCACTGGCTCACCAGATCGAAGCCGGGGCGCCGGCCGACCTGTTCATTTCGGCTGACGAAAAATGGATGGATGATGTCGCCGGCAAGGGATTGTTGCGGGCCGCCAGCCGGGTCGATCTACTCACTAACGACCTCGTGCTGGTGGCTCCGGCAGCGAGCAAATTGCAGTTGAAGATCGCCAGGGGGTTTGCGCTGGCACAGGCGCTGGGCGATGGCCGGCTGGCCACGGGCACGGTTACCGCAGTGCCCGCCGGCATCTATGCGAAGCAGGCGCTGACCGCGCTGGGGGTGTGGGATCAGGTCAGCGGCAAGATTGCCGGGACGGACAGCGTCCGCTCGGCTTTGGCGCTGGTGACCCGGGGCGCAGCGCCGCTGGGAATCGTCTACGCTACCGATGCAAAGGCGGAGCCGGGCGTGCGGGTGGTGGGCATCTTCCCCGCGGCCAGTCACGATCCGATCCATTATCCCCTCGCTGTGCTCGCGGCATCGACTAACCCGGACGCCGGATCGTTCAGCCGCTTCCTGCAATCGGGAGCAGGCAAGGCAATCTTCCGCCGCTTCGGCTTTGGCACAAACTGAACGCATGCAGCATGAACCTGCGCCGCTGTGACCATGTTATCGGCTGACGAATGGCAGGTGGTCGGGTTGTCGTTGCGGGTCAGTGCTGTGGCCATGCTGGGCTGCCTGCCACTCGCTTTCGGGCTGGCCTGGCTGCTGGCACGCCGCCGTTTCCCTGGGATGATCCTGCTCGACGCCGCCGTACATCTGCCGCTGGTGTTGCCGCCGGTGGTGACCGGATGGCTGTTGCTGATCGGTTTCGGTACGCATGGGCCGATTGGGCGGCTGTTGGCGAGCACGCTGGGACTTACCTTCATGTTCCGCTGGACCGGGGCGGCGCTGGCCTCGGCGGTGATGGCATTGCCGCTGATGGTGCGCTCGATCCGGCTGTCGCTGGAGGCGATCGATACCCGGCTGGAAGACGCTGCACGCACCCTGGGGGCGGGGCCATTGCGCTGTTTCTGGACGATTACGCTGCCGCTGGCCATGCCCGGGTTGCTCGCCGGGTTGGTGCTCGGTTTTGCCCGGTCGATCGGCGAGTTCGGCGCCACTATCACCTTTGTCGCCAGCATTCCCGGTGAGACCGAGACGTTGCCGCTGGCGATCTTTGGGGCGCTGCAAACGCCCGGTGGCGAAAGCGAAGTAACTCGGCTGGCGATTGTCGCGGTGCTGTTGTCGCTGGCGGCTCTGGTGGCTTCGGAAGCGTTGATGCGGCGCGGTATCGGCAGCCAGGACGAACTCCGGCGGCGCCATGCCCTCTGAAACGGCATCCTTCCGTATCGATGTCGAGTTGAACCGTGGCGCGACGCAAATTGCGGCGCGCTTTACCGCGCTGCCAGGATTGACCGCGTTGCTGGGCCACTCGGGCGTGGGCAAGACCAGTGTTCTCGACATGATCGCCGGATTGCTTCGTCCCGATCGCGGGCGGATCGAAGTGGCGGGCGAGGTGCTGTTCGACAGCGCCGCGGGGATTTGCCTGCCGCCGGAAGCGCGCGCTTGCGGCTATGTATTTCAGGATATCAGGCTGTTTCCACACCGGCGGGTCGGTGACAATCTGCTGTATGGCTGGCGGCTGGCACCGCCGGCCCGGCGCTGGATCACCCCAAACGAGGTGATCGCATTCCTCGGTATCGGTTTGCTGCTCGATCGTGCCCCGCGCACGCTGTCGGGAGGCGAGGCACAGCGCGTGGCGATCGGACGAGCATTGCTATCCGGGCCGCGCGTGCTGCTGCTGGACGAACCGCTGTCTTCGCTCGACCCAGCTCGCCGGAACGAGATCATGATTGTCATTGAACGCATCCGTGACGAACTTGATCTGCCGATCCTGTACGTGAGCCATGATCGTTCCGAGGTCGATCGCCTGGCGCAGACTATCGTGTCCATCGGTACGCAAGAGCTTTAGAGCAAGATGCGATAAGATAGAATCGCTTCTTGCTCCAGAATCTTTGTTTTCGCGTGATTCAAGAACAAAAACCGGTTCCCACTTTTTGTCATCACGCTCTAGCCGTGAGTCCCGACAGCATGCAATTTGATCTATCCGGAAGCGGGCCATTTCCCTGCCATGACGCATAAAAAAAGCCCGATCGTTTCCGACCGGGCTTGTAAAGTTTTGGGAGAGGATGCCTGAAAGGCAAGGTTGGTATGCCAACGAATCGGCTTTTGTGCAAGTGCGAAAAGCGCCTTTGACCGACAAAAAATGCACCTATCTTATAAGTTATTGAAGTATAAGAATAATAAATTTTGAGAAACCGGTGTATTGTCATAAATCCGATCTCATGGAGCAACGCTGCCGCGTTGCAGCAGTCCTAAATGCAATCGAAGTGCATTATACGCTGGCGACCCCGGTTCCATCTGATTTCGTGAGATAAAGCGTTAGCTCGTTCACTTGCCGCAGCTCGATGCGATAAGATCGAATCGCATGGTGCTCCGGCGTCTTTTTTTTCGCGTGATTTAAGAACGAAACCGATACGCATTTTTTGCCATCAGGTTCTAATGCGCCAGGAATAGCGGCGGCCCGACATCGTTACCCAGGAAATGTCGGGTAACCCCGCCAAACAGATATTCTCGCATCCGGCTGCGGCCATAGGCGCCCAATACCAGTAGATCGACTTCCAGCTCCTTGACTGCCGCAGCGAGCGATTGCTCGGTCGAGCCGACCCGTTCGACCTCCAGAAATTCGGCATTGATGCCGTGTCGCGACAGATAACGCAGCGCCTCGGTCGAGGGGAAGCCACCCTGTTTTTCATGCACCGTCAACACCTGCACCTCGGCACCACCGAGCAGCGGGACCGAAGCGCGCAAGGCGGCGGCGGCTTCGTTACCGCCATCCCAGGCGATGCAGGCGCGCGCGATCGGCAGCCGCGTGCCGCTGACCGCCTGGTCGTGGCCGGCCCCGCCGATCCCGGGGCCGGGTACGAGCAGGATCGGACAGCGCGTGGAGAGCGCCAGCGAACCGGCAAAATCGCAGTCCCGCGACAACACCACGACGTCGGCCAGCCGGGCACAGTCGGCCAGCGCCGCCACCGGCTCGTCCTCGCAGCGGATCACGTCATACGCGACATCCTCGCGCGCCAGCCGGGCTTCGATCTCGTCGGCGTAAGCATCGTCGCGTGCCATCGTCTCGCGTATGGCGTCGGCGGCGATAAAGCTCCCGCCCAACGGGTCTATCGTCGTATAGCGCGCAATCGGGGTGTCGACCATGACGCTGACATGGCCGCTGGTCATTCGCGCCAGTGATAGCGCGGTTTCCAGCCTCGCCTGCATCGCCGGGCCGTGGTCGGCATAAACCAGAATCGATCGCATGAAGTTTCTCCCGCTTTGCTGCAGGGTTTATCTGTAGGCGGATTTATCGTCCTGGCTGTGATGCAGATCAAGTCGGCAATAAAAACCACCCTTGCCGCGTAGCCGGTAGCGCGATAGTCGGATGAGGCATTCACATAACATCCGGAGAGCAGATATGGCCGAAGCAATCGCCGAGATTCCCCTTAAGCGCATCGATGGCGGCAGCGACCGACTGGCTGATCATGCCGGCAAAGTGCTGCTGGTGGTCAATGTCGCCTCGAAATGCGGACTGACACCGCAATACGCCGGCCTGGAAAAGCTGTACGAGGGATATCGGGAGCAGGGTTTCGAAGTGCTCGGCTTTCCGGCCAACGACTTCGGCGCGCAGGAACCCGGGTCGGATGAGGAAATCGTCGAGTTCTGCTCAGCCAATTACGGCGTATCTTTTCCGATGTTTGCCAAGGCCGACGTGACCGGCCCCGGCAAGCAGCCGCTTTATGCCGCGCTGACCGCGGCCATGCCCAAAAAGTCCGGAGATGCGGCCGGCTGGCGCGAAAAGCTGCGCGGCTATGGCATGACCCCGACTGAAGATCCCGAAGTGTTGTGGAACTTCGAGAAATTCCTGATCGGTCGCGATGGCCAGGTGGCCGCGCGCTTTTCGCCCGCAGTGACTCCTGACGATCCGGAGTTGGTTGCCGCCATCGAGGGCGAACTGGCTAAGTAACCCGACCTAGACCAGTCGAGAGCGGCTGCCTAGGCGGCCGCCGCTCTCAGCGCTTCGACCAGGTCGGTGCGCTCCCAGGGGAAATAGTCGCCTTCCGCCTGCCGACCGAAGTGGCCGTAGGCAGCCGTCCCGGCGTAGATCGGCTTGTTCAGCCCCAGTCCGATGCGGATACCGCGCGGGGTCAAGCCGCCCAGCCGGTCACGCGCGACCTGGGTTATGGCCGCCTGCAGTCGGTCGTCCGTGACTGTGCCGGTACCATGGGTATCGACGTAAAGCGATAGCGGGGCGGAAACGCCGATGGCATAGGCAAGCTGGATGGTGCAACGCGCGGCCAGCCCTGCGGCGACCACGTTCTTTGCCAGATAGCGCGCAACATAAGCGGCCGAGCGATCGACCTTGGTCGGGTCTTTGCCGCTAAAAGCGCCGCCGCCGTGGGGGGCGGCACCGCCGTAGGTGTCGACGATGATCTTGCGCCCGGTCACGCCGGCATCGCCATCGGGGCCGCCGATCTCGAAACTTCCGGTCGGATTGATGTGGTAGACGGTCTCGTCCGACAGCCAGGCAGCGGGGAGCAGGTCGCTGACGACCGATTTGACATAGGCCTTGAGTTCGGCTTCCTTGTCGCCGGTATCATAGCCGGCGCCGTGTTGAGTGGAGACGACGATCGCCGTGGCAGCGGCGGGCTTTCCGTTTTCGAAACGTAGCGTTACCTGGCTCTTGGCGTCGGGCTGGAGAAAGGGCGCAGCGCCCGAATGGCGGTCGTCGGCCATCCGCTGCAGGATCTTGTGGCTGTAATACAGCGTCGCCGGCATCAGGTCGGGGGTATCGTCACAGGCATAACCGAACATGATGCCCTGATCGCCGGCGCCTTCATCCTTGTTGCCGGCAGCGTCCACGCCCTGCGCGATATGCGCGGATTGGCCGTGCAGGCGGTTGATGAATTCAAAGTTTTGCCAATGAAAACCGTCCTGTTCGTAGCCGATCCGCTTCACCGTGGCGCGAACTGCCGCCTCTATTTCCTCTTTCGCGCCGTTGATCCAGGCGCCGTCTTCATAGACGCCCTTGCAACGGATTTCACCGGCCAGCACCACCAGTTGCGTCGTCGTCAGCGTTTCGCAGGCGATGCGCGCTTCGGGATCCTTGGCCAGGAACAGGTCGACGATGGTATCGCTGATCTGGTCGGCAACCTTGTCGGGATGGCCTTCGGAGACGCTTTCGGAGGTGAACAGATAATCGCCGCGCATGATGTCCTGCCATATAAAGGAATCTTTATGTCCGCGCGTCTAGTCCCGTTGGCGGCGCGTTGCAACCACAGACAGCGCAAGCAGAAGCGCTGCCCAGGCCAGGGCCAAGCCGTTGCCCAGGCGCGCAAATAATGTCGGCAGATGAGCGGGGGGGATCATGCCATCGAGCCGGCCAGCCTGCCCGCGCGGAATGAATGCGCGCACAATTCCGTCCGCATCGACCACGGCGCTGATGCCGTTAACGGTGGAGCGCAGCACCGGCAGGCCTTCTTCGATCGCGCGCAACCGCGCCTGGGCGAGGTGCTGCGGCGGCCCCCAACTGCCGAACCAGCCATCGTTCGACGGATTGACGATGTAATCCGGGCGATGCGCGCGATCGACGACCTTGCCGGAAAAGACGATTTCATAGCAGATCTGGATGGCGGCTTTCCGCCATGGCCCAAGGTCGAGCGTGCGCGGACCGGGACCGGGATGGAAATCGATATCGCCTGGCACCAGCCGCGCCAGCCCCAGCGGCTGGAGCCACGCGCGCGCGGGCAGATACTCGCCGTAAGGCACCAGATGCGCCTTGGCATAGCCGTCGACGATGACGCCGTGTTCGTCCAGCGCGGTGACCACGTTGCGTGCACCTGCGATCTTGACGGCACCGTCCCCTGCGCGAAACTCCAGATCGACCGCGCCGGTCAGCAGCAGGCTGTCCGGCCCGATTACCCGGCCCAGCCGCTCCCGTTCCAGCGCGGGGTCGCTGGCGAAGGTGGTGTCGCGGTAGAAGGAGAGCGGATAGCCACCGCGCAGGTAATCGGGCACTCCCGATTCGGGCCACAGCACCACGCGCCGCACCGCCGGCGCAGCGGATCTGGACAGCGCCGCCTCGGTGAGAAAATGATCCTGGAAGAATTGCGGATCGTCCAGCGTTTCCTGCGGCATATTTGGCTGGATCAGCGTGTAGGTCAGCGTTCCCGGCGGGTCGTGCTGGCCGAAATGACCGGGTTGCAGCAACAGTAGCACGGGAGCTGCCAGCAAGGCGGCCGCGGCGCTGTCGAATCGGCCACGAGCCAGGATCGCCCACCAGCAGCCGGCAACCAGCACCAACATGCCCGACAAGGCATAGGTGCCGAGCCATGGCAGCACCGCCGCCAGCCCCGGATGCGCGAACGAGCCGAGTGCAGTCGCCGCCAGCGGGTTCCATGCAAAACCGGTGAATACCCAGCTACGCAGCCATTCACCGACGGTCCAACTGCCCGCCATCGCCAACAGCATGGCCGGTTTAGGCCCACGGCGCGC
>CAZZYX010000070.1:0-18781 GCA_964658485.1 uncultured Acetobacteraceae bacterium
TTCGGAATGGTAGCGGAGGAGGGACTCGAACCCCCGACACGCGGATTATGATTCCGCTGCTCTAACCAGCTGAGCTACTCCGCCACACGGCTCTGGCGCTGGGCTGCGCCCGGTGCAAGGGGCGCTCTTAGAGCCGGTCGTGCAGACGGTCAACGGCACAGTTGCCGGATATTCCCGGCTGCTTGAACAGCGGCGAGCCGGCGGATCGCCGCAACGCATGACCTGACGGGCCTGTCGTGGCAGAACTCCTGTCGGGTCCGTGGATGGTCCAGGCGACCCTGGACGGCTTGATCGCCGTGCGTATCGGCACGCGGTCGGCTTTACAGTTCGCCACGCGCATGGCGAATGGCAAACCACCGCGCCACGTTGCGATTATGCTCCGGTAGCGTCGCCGCAAAGCTGTGGCCGCCGGTACCGTCTGCGACCATATATAGCGCGGTCGTCCGGGCCGGGTGCAGCACCGCTTCGATCGAGGCGCGACCGGGATTGGTTATCGGCGCCTTGGGCAAGCCCGTCATGGCATAGGTATTATAGCCGTTCACCGCGGCGATTTCAGATTGGCGGATTCGGCGCCCCAGCGGACGGCCCTTGGTGATCGGGTAGATGATCGTCGGATCGGCTTGCAGCATGATATTCTGGCGGAGCCGGTTTTCGTAAAGCCCGGCGACCATCGCGCGTTCGGATGGCTTGCCGGTTTCCTTCTCGACGATCGATGCCAGGATGATCGCCTGGTGCGGCGTTTTGACCGGCAGGTTCGGCTGGCGCCGAGCCCATAACTGGGTCAGCGTCATCTGCATTGCCGCCTGCATCCGATGCAGCAGCGCGGCGCGCGTTTCACCGCGCTTGAAATCGTAGGTTTGCGGCAGGACGGAGCCTTCGGCTGGCACCGCGTTAGGCCCGGTCAGCATGATTTGCGCGGCCAGCCGGTCGGCAACCATCACCGCCGGCATCCCCTCGGGCACGGTGACGAACCGGCGCAGCGCAAGGTCGCTGGTCAGGATTGCGATGATCCGCGCTTCGCTGGCGCTGCGCGGCAACAGGAATTCGCCGGCCTTGATTTTTGCGCCGTGGCGAAATAGCCGGACGCGAAGGCGGAAGGCGGGCGCGGAAGCGATCGCGCCGCTGTCCTGCAGCCGGGCCGCAACTCCGGGCAGCGTCGAGCCTTCGGGTACGATGAAATGGATATCGTGTTTCAGCGGGCCACCGCCATACCAGCCGCCGAAAATGGTCCAGCCCAGAAACAGCAGCGCCAAACCCGCCAGCACCGGCAACAGGCGTCCGCGCGCCTTCATGGTCAGGCCCTCATCACTCCGGGGCCGGGGTCATCACCAGGCTGGCATTGGTACCGCCAAAGCCGAAGCTGTTATTGAGCACCGCGCGTACTTGCCGCTTTTTCGCGACATGCGGCACCAGGTCGACCCCGATGCAACTTTCGCTGGGGTTATCCAGGTTCAGGGTCGGCGGGACGATCTGGTCGCGCATCGCCAGGATGCAGAAGATCGCTTCCACCGCACCGGCACCGCCCAACAAATGCCCGATCGCGCTTTTGGTGCTGCTCATCGATACCGTCGTGATGGCATCGCCGAACAGGCGGCGCACCGCGCCCAGTTCCAGCTCATCGCCCATCGGCGTCGAGGTGCCATGGGCGTTGATATAATCGATGTCGGCAGGCACCAGCCCGGCCTTTTTCAGCGCCATCTGCATGGAGCGGAACGCACCCGAGCCCTGGGGATGCGGCGCGGTGACGTGATAGGCATCGCCCGACAGTCCATAACCGATCACCTCGGCATAGATTTTGGCGCCACGCGCCTTGGCATGTTCGTATTCTTCCAGCACGACCACGCCCGCGCCTTCGCCCATGACAAAGCCGTCGCGGCCCTGGTCATAGGGGCGGCTGGCTTTTTCCGGGGCATCGTTATAGGCGGTGGACAAGGCGCGTGCCTGGGCAAAGCCGGCGATGCCGATCGGGCAGATGGTGCCCTCGGCACCGCCCGCCAGCATGATGTCGGCATCGTCGTCGCGGATCATCCGGGCGGCGTCGCCGATCGAATGCGCACCCGTCGAACAGGCGGTGACGACCGCGTGATTGGGCCCCATCAGGCCGTATTTGATAGATACCTGGCCCGAGATCAGATTGATCAGCCGACCATGGACGAAATGGGGCGAAACGCGCGACGGGCCTTTTGCGGCCAGCACCAGCGATTCGCTCTCGATGCCCGGCAGCCCGCCGATGCCCGAACCGATCGAGCAACCCGCGCGGAAACGAACTTCCTCGGGCATATCCAGCAGCCCGGCATCCTCGATAGCCTGGCCGGCGGCATCGATGCCATAGATGATGAACGGATCGACCTGCCGCTGGACCTTGTGATCGACGCGCTTGTTGGGATCGAAGCCATAGGGATGGCCTGCCGGCTTGACCTCGCAGGCAATGCGGCATTTCTGGTCGGAGGCGTCGAAGCGAGTGATCGGCCCGGCACCGGACTTGCCGGCCAGGATATTAGCCCAGACCGTTTCGACATCGCTCCCCAGCGGGGTGACGAGGCCCAATCCGGTAACCACCACTCGACGCATTTTATTCAACTCCGGAATAAATCAACAGGCCCAACCCGCGTGGGATGAGCCTGTCGAAATCGGGTAGACCAAGGCGCAAGACGCCGTGATTTCAGGCCTTGTGCTCGTCGATATATTTTATCGCGTCGGATACGGTAGCGATCTTTTCGGCGGCATCATCGGGGATTTCGACGCCGAACTCTTCTTCGAACGCCATCACCAGTTCGACGATGTCGAGGCTGTCGGCGCCCAGATCATCGATAAAGCTGGCATCTTCGGTCACCTTGTCGGCTTCGACGCCGAGATGTTCTACTACGATCTTCTTAACCCGATCGGCGGTGTCGCTCATGGAAATCCCCTCAAGTGAATGGCGGATGAAACTTTCGAATTTTCCCGTAAAGCGCGGGCGTCGCTCTGGCAAGCGTCTCGCGGGCGGAATGCCGGAAACCAAGCCAGGGCGCGCTTAATTTGCCTTTTGCGGTTCGACCACGCGGATATGCAGCTCGCGCAATTGCCGCGATTCGGCAGGCGACGGTGCTCCCATCAGCAAATCCTCGGCGCGCTGGTTCATCGGAAACAGCGTGATCTCGCGCAGGTTCTGCGCGCCGCACAGCAGCATGACGATGCGATCGACCCCGGCGGCCATGCCACCATGAGGCGGCGCACCATACTGGAACGCACGATACAGCCCGCCGAAACGCTCCTCGACATCGGCTTTCGACAGCCCGACCAGTTCGAACGCCTTGACCATCAGTTCGGGCGACTGGTTGCGGATCGATCCCGAGGCGATCTCGAAGCCGTTGCAGACGAGATCGTACTGAAAGGCATTGATCGTCAGCGGGTCCTGCGTTTCCAGCGCGTCCAGCCCGCCCTGCGGCATCGAGAACGGGTTATGGGCGAATTCGACCTTCTTCGCGTCTTCGTCCCATTCGTAGAACGGGAAATCGACGATCCACGCCAAGGCAAAGCTGTCCTGGTCGATCAGCGCCAGTTGTTCGGCGACGCGGGTGCGCGCGGCGCCGGCCAGCTTGGCAGCTTGCGCAGGCTTGCCGGCGGCGAAAAACATTCCGTCATCGAGGCCTAGCCCCAGTTCCGCATAAATCTCGGCCATCCGCTCCGGCCCGTGATTTTTGGCGATCGGGCCGCCGAACTCGCCGGCCTTGCGCGTGACATAGCCCAGTCCGGCATGGCCTTCGCTGCGCGCCCAGTCGTTCATGTCGTCGAAAAACTTGCGGCTCTTGTCCGCAGTGCCCGGTGCCGGGATGGCGCGGACCACACCGCCGCCGCCGACGATCTTCTCGAACAGGCCAAACCCGCTCTGGCGGAAATGCGCCGAGACATCGCTGATCAGCAGCGGATTGCGCAGGTCGGGCTTGTCGGTGCCGTACTTCAGCAACGCATCGGCGTGCGCGATGCGTGGAAAGCTGCCCGCCGGCGTGACCTTCTTGCCGCCGGCAAAAGCCTCGAAATTGGCCGCGATCACCGGCTCCATCGTCTCCCACACTTCTTCCTGGGTGACGAAGCTCATTTCCAGGTCGAGCTGGTAGAATTCGCCCGGCAGCCGGTCGGCGCGCGGGTCTTCATCGCGGAAACACGGCGCGATCTGAAAATAGCGATCGAAGCCGGCCACCATCAGCAACTGCTTGTACTGCTGCGGCGCCTGCGGCAGCGCGTAGAATTTCCCGGCGTGGATCCGGCTGGGCACCAGGAAATCGCGCGCGCCCTCTGGGCTGCTGGCGGTCAGGATCGGCGTCGAATATTCGGTGAAACCCTCGGCTTCCATGCGCTTGCGCAGATCCGCGATGATTTTCGTGCGCTTGACGATATTGGCGTGCAGCGTCTCGCGCCGCAGGTCGAGAAAGCGATAACGCAGGCGAATATCCTCGGGGTATTCCTGCTCGCCGGCCACCGGCATCGGCAGTTCCTCGGCGCGGCTCAGCACCCGAGCAGCCCGCGCATAAACCTCGATCGCGCCGGTCGGCAAGTGCGGGTTCACCGTCGCCGCATGGCGCGCCTTGGCCTCGCCGTCGATGGTGACCACGCTTTCCACCCGCGCGCCTTCCAGGATCGCCAGCGCCGGGCTGTCGGCATCGGCGACGATCTGGGTGATGCCGTAATGATCGCGCAGGTCGACGAACAACAGCCCGCCGTGATCGCGCTTGCGGTGGACCCAGCCCGAGAGCCGTACCACCTGCCCGACATGATCGAGCGACAGCGCTCCGCAGGTATGCGAGCGATAGGTGTGCAGACCAGACGCTGATAACGCTGAAGTCGCCATCGAAACTCTTTCCAATCGGCCTGCATTAGGGCAGGGAACTCTTTTGGCATACAGCCAGAATTGGGGCGGCTAACAGGCGATAGCCGTCCTTTTGTCAAGCCACGGTCCTGTACGGGGCCACGTACTGGTTTCCGCACGGCCAGACCGGGCCGTCGCACCGGTCGTAACCAGAACAGAAAAGTCCGATGAAGATCCATCCGTTGATCACCACCACCCAGGCACTGACCGAGCTATGCGCGCGGCTGGCCAAGGCCGATTACGTCTGCGTCGATACCGAGTTCATGCGGGAAAACACCTATTGGCCCGAACTCTGCCTGATCCAGATCGCCGACACGCACGAGGCTGCTGCGATCGATCCCAAGGCACCGGGGCTGGACATGAAGCCGCTGCTCGACCTGATGGTCGACAATGAGGATGTCCTGAAGATTTTTCATGCCGGCGGGCAGGATGTCGAGATCATCTACAACCTCACCGGGCGCACCCCGCATCCGATCTTCGATACCCAGATCGCGATGATGGCGATCAGCCAGTCCGAACAGATCGGCTATTCCAACCTCGTCGAAAGCTGGCTGGGCAATGCGGTGGACAAGGGCGCTCGCTTTACCGACTGGTCGCGCCGCCCGCTGACCGAACGCCAGATCGAATATGCCATCGGCGACGTGACGTTCCTGTCCAAGATATTCTCCAAGATCCTCAACCGCCTGCGCAAGACCGGGCGCGGCGAATGGCTGAATGCCGAAATGGAAAAACTCGCCGATCCCGCCAATTACCGCAGCGATCCGCAGACCGCGTGGCTCAAGGTCAAGGCGGCGGGGCGCAATCCCGCCGTGCTCGGCCGGCTGCGGGCGATCGCCGCGTGGCGCGAGATGGAAGCACGCGACAAGAATATCCCGCGCGGGCGGATCGCGCGGGATGAAACGCTGGCCGATATCGCCGGCCATCCACCCAAGACCCAGGCCGATCTGGCCAAGGTGCGCGGGCTTTCGGCGGGCTGGAAGGATAACGAGATCGGCCGCCGGCTGATGCAGGTGCTGGCCAGCGCGCAGCCGCTGACCGAGGACGAACTGCCCCCGCGTGCCGCGCGCGGTGCCCCGCTGGGCAAGGAAGGCGCGCTGGTCGCCGACTTGCTGAAACTGCTGCTCAAGATCCGCAGCCGCGAGATCGATGTCGCCGCGCGGTTGCTGGCGCGCAGCGATGAGCTTGAACTGCTGGCGGCGGGCGTGCGCAAGAACCTGGCGATGCTGGAAGGCTGGCGGTTCGAACAATTCGGCCGCGAGGCGCTGGAACTGGTCGAAGGCAAGCTGGCCTTTGCGGTGGTCAACGGCAAGCTGCGCATGACTCACATCGATGACATGCACGACGCTATGCGTGAGGAGATTGGGCGCGAGGAGGCGATGCCGACCCCCGCCCATGAAGACGACGACGACATGCCCCGCTTTGCAGAGGAGTCGGAAACCGAACTCGAATGACCGTTCACCAGCCCACTCTCAAACAATTGCAATATCTGGTCGCGCTGCATGAATATGGCCATTTCGGGCGAGCCGCCGATGGCTGCTTCGTCTCGCAATCCACCCTGTCGGCAGGCCTGCGCGACCTGGAAACGCTGCTCGGAGTGATCCTGGTCGAGCGCACCAAGCGCGCCGTGCGCTTCACCCCCCTGGGCAATGCCGTGGTCGCCAAGGCGCATCGCATCCTGCGCGAGGCCGAGGAACTGTCCGAACTGGTCCAGTCGAGCGGCCAGCCGCTGACCGGCGACGTCCGCATGAGCGTCATCCCCACCATCGCCCCGTTCCTGCTGCCCCGCATGCTGCCCCGCCTGCGCCGCGAGCGCCCGCTGTTGAAACTGTTCCTGCGCGAGGAACCCAGCGCCGCCGCGATGGAATCGCTGCACCACGGCCGCGCCGATTGCGTGCTGCTGGCGCTGCCCTACCCCACCGGCGAGGTCGAAAAGGAAGTGATCGAACTCGACGCGCTGTTCGTGGCCTTCCCCAAGGACGACCCCCGCGACCCCCCCGCCGAAATCCCGCCCTCGCTGATTGACGAAAACCGCCTGCTGCTGCTGGAAGACGGCCACTGCCTGCGCGACCACGTCCTGGCCGCCTGCAACCGCCCTGAACTGCGCGCGAGCGCCACTATGATCGGCACCTCGCTGCACACGCTGGTGCAGATGGTCGATAACGGCCTGGGCCTGACCATGTTGCCCGAAATGGCGATCGACGCCGGTATTCTAGCCGGCACCAACGTCGTCGCCCGCCCCCTGCAATCGGACAACGCCAACCGCGAGATCACCCTGGTGTGGCGCAAGAACTCGCCGCGGACCGAGGAGTTTCGGCTGCTGGCTGAGGAATTGCGGGCGGGTTAGAGAATTGCTTTGCAAATAGAAAGAGATACGAGGGGTTACCCCCTCGCGCTCCCCGTAATTTGTCGTTGCGGACCGGTCTTTGCTCCCTTTGCCGAATAGCGGCCTTAACTTGAAAGCCCAAAGATTGACAAACGCCGCTTGCGCTCTATTGCGGTCGCTTGGTCCACATGCGATATTGGATTTTCAGCGTCGGCAGTTAAGGGGCGGCTATGATGCGGAAGGTATTTGCCAGTGCGATACTCTGCATATTGGCTGCGATTGGAATGTTCTGCTTTGGTCGTTGGTGGGGGGAAAACGAGTATCTACATCCCCCTCAAGATCCGAATGTCATTCGTGCTTTTCGGAACGCCGCTCTAGACTTAACGGTTAGTAAAAGCGGTGGTGCATCGGACGTTCGAAGAATTTATGAGAGAAGCCGAATAATTACTCAAAGAGTAGCGGGATACTCTTGCCTTACAATGCTGCCACGTCGCAGCGAGTCCAAATTTATTGTGAATACGTGTTTCTCAGATGACGGTAAGCTGGTGAAATGGGAAGGAGGGGGATACTGAGCATTGTCAGTATGTCGGCTTCCCACCAAATTCAGACAGCCTAAGGAAATAGCAATCGGATATAGTCTCGGGCGCCATGCACCACATGCAGGATTTGAACCTGTTCCGCCTCTATCTGATAAAAGATCAGGTATCGGCCAAAGGTACGATGCCGGATGCCACGCTGCTCAAGCCGAGGCACGAGCGGGAACGCACGGGGCATGTCCGCAATGGCGTCTCCCGCGTCCACGATCTCATTGACGAAGGATGCCGCCCGCCCCGGGTTGTCGGTTTTGATATAGTCGCTGATCTCTTCCAGATCGGCTTGCGCCGCCTGCGTCCATGCAACCTTCATGGATTCGGCTGCTGGTCACCATTGATGCGATCCAGTAGCGACTTGCGCAACTGATCGGAATCCACAACTCTGCCCGCGTTGGCGTCAGCTATGCCGCGCTCGATCGCGGCATTGAAGGTGGCGAAATGGCGTTCCCGATCGAGCCATCCGCGCATTGCTTCACGGATCACTTCGCTGTTCGAGCTATAGCCGCCGCTTTGGACTTTGGCGCGGATCAGCCGCACCATTTCAGCGGGAAGGCTGATTGACAGTTTTTCGGCTGCTTGCATGGCAAATTCTCCTGGAGCATAAATTAGCATAAAATACTACAAAATGCAAAATTCGGTATCCACAAAACGCTGGCGTGTCGCCAGCGATGGCGGGGATCACCGATCAGTCGTGGTCGCTGGACGATATCGTTGCTACGATCGACGAGATGGTGCCAGTTGCCAAGCCACGTGGGCCGTACAAAAAGCGCGGTTCATAACGAAAAGGAGAAAATTCATGACTGCGCGAGACCTGTTCGGAGCTGGCACACGTTTGCTGGGCTTCTATTTTTTTCAGGCCGGATTATTCGACTTCGTGCGTGTCATATGCAAGGTCGCTGGAATCCCGTTACCATCCCAATATAGCCGGGCGGAGGACCTAGCGGCTGCTATAGCCATGACCGCCTTCGGACTGTTTATCATGCTCGGCGCGAATCTGGCTACGCGTCTCCTTTACGGGTCCGAAAATCCAAACTGAGACATTACCGCATTCTCGGCTTGGCCTGACTCCCCTGCTAGCCATCGGTCAGCCCTTCAGCCCAATCTCTCGCAGCCGCTCCTGCAAAAATTCATCGGCAGTAATCGCTTCCGGGAAACGATCCGGCTGCTTGTCCGATCCGCACCCCGGCAGCGTCAACAGGCGGTAGTCGGAGGGCAGGTGCAAGAAAAACGGCATCGCATAGCGGCTCAACCCGGCCCACGCCGCTTCGGGATTGCGGACGCGGTGAGTGGTGGAGGGCAGGACGTGGTTGGTCAGGCGTTGCAGCATGTCGCCGATGTTGACCACCAGCGCGCCAGGTGGCGGGGACACCGGCACCCAGTCGCCTTGCCGGGTCAGCAGTTCCAGCCCGGCTTCCTCGGCGCCGAGCAATAGCGTGATCAGGTTGATGTCTTCATGCGCCTCGGCGCGGATGGCGCCGGCCTGGTCGCCGGAGACCGGGGGATAATGCAGCAGCCGCAGTACGGAATTGCCTTCCTCGGTCGCGGTGGCGAACCAGTCCGGGGGCAGGCCGAGATCGACCGCGATGCGCGACAGGATCACCGCGCCCGCCCGGTCGAATTCGGCGAATAGCTGCTGGAACACCTCGCGGAACCCGGCGGGTTGCTCTGGCCAGATGTTCGCCGGCATCGCTGTTCCCGCCAGCCGGTGGCCTGGTGGCAGGTCGCGGCCGATGTGCCAGAATTCCTTGAGATCGGGCACTACTGCGCCCTTGGCGGTTTCGCGGCCGAACGGGGTATAACCGCGTGCGCCGCCTGTTCCCGGCATGCGATATTCGCGCTTTTCCGGCTCGCCCAGCGCGAAGAATTGCCGCGCCAGCCCCCAGCCGCGTGCGATCAGGTCGGGATCGATGCCGTGATCCTTGACCAGGGCAAAGCCGAATTCACGGAAACTGGTCCCAATTTGCTGCGAAAAGCTGCCGGCATCATCGGTCAGCGACAACACGGGCAGAGAGGCGAAGTCCATGGCTGGTCCTGTTAAGCCGATGCGGTTAGGGAGGCCATAGCAAACCGGAGCTCCTGTGCATGACTAAAGAGATCGCCCACTGGCTGTTGAAGAGCGAGCCCGATACCTATGGCTGGGACCATCTGCTGGCCGAGGGCGAAGGCACCTGGGACGGGGTGCGCAATCACCGCGCGGCCAACAATCTGCGCGCGATGGCGGTGGGCGACCAGGCGTTTTTCTATCATTCCAATATCGGGCTGGAGATTGTCGGGATCGTCAAGGTCAGCGTGGCGGGGCTGACCGATCCCAGCGATCCGGACGGCAAATGGGCGGCGGTGAAGGTCAAGCCGGTGCGTAAATTGAAGCGGCCGGTGACGCTGAAGGAGATCAAGGCCGATCCGGCGCTGGCGGAGATGGAACTGGTGCGCCTGTCGCGGCTGTCGGTGGCGAAGATCACCCCCACCGACTGGGATTACATTATCGCCATGTCCGAGAAATGACGCCGCGCCGCTTTTCGCCGCAGGACGCAAAGGATTTCCTGCTCGCCTATTGCGCCTGCTTCGTCGCGATCAGCGCCTTTATCTTCTAGCCGGCCCAAACTTTCGGTCGGCACACACTTCGGCGCAATACAGCAGCCAGCCCATCCATGCCGACACCAGGCACATCGCCGCGCTCAGCAGCAATTGCTGGACGATCGGCACTTCCGCGGCGCTCAACCCCACCGCCAGCAATGCGCCGCCGACCATCGCGCCCGAGTTGACGATATTGTTGGCCGCTATCGTGCGCGCCGCCTGCGACTTGTCGACGAAGGTGGTGAGGAACGCGTACAGCGGCACCACGAACATGCCGCCGCACACCGCGATCCCCAGCAAGGTCGCCAGTAGCGGCACCGCCAGCGGCTGCGCCATGAACCGCGCCACGTTCAGCAGCCCGGCCTCTTTCGGCACCCACCAGCGCTCGCACACCTGCTCGAACAGCACCACGAAGACCGCCATGCCGATCACCGCAGCCGGCGCATAGCGCGCCGAAACCTTGCCTTTGAGCAAAGCGTTGATCGACACCGAGCCCAGCGCCACCCCGACCGAGAATATCACCAGGAACAGGCTGGCGACCTCCTTGCTGGCGCTCAGCACGTTGCGCGCCAGTGGCGGGAACTGGATGATCAGCACCGATCCGATCGCCCAGAACACGCTGATCGCCATGATCGCCAAAAACACGCGGCGGTCATGCATGGTATTGCGAACCAGCGTGATCGATGAGCGGATGAAGTGAAAATCGAGTGCCTCATTCGCAAGCGCAGGCGGCGCCGGGGGGATCTGGTGCGACACCGTCCAGCCCAGCACCGCAGTCACGACCACGCCCAGCGCGGCCCATTGCACCGGAATCCACCCGGCCAGGATGGTGCCGGCCAAAATCGCCATATAGGTGCCCGCCTCGACCAGTCCGGTGCCGGCCAGAACTTCCTCCGGGTGCAGGTGCTGCGGCAGGATTGCGTATTTGATCGGCCCGAAGAAGGTGGAATGCACCCCCATCGCCAGCACGCCGAGCAGCATCAGCGGCACCGCCACCGCTTCCACCGCGATGCCGCGCCACGCCATCAGCAGCCCGACCGCGCCGACCAGCATTATCAGGATTTCGCAGAATTTGACGATGCGGATGATCTGCGCCTTGTCGCGCATATCGGCCAGTTGCCCCGACAGCGCCGACAGCAGGAAGAACGGCAGGATGAACAACCCCGACGCCAATGCGCTGAACTTCGCCTCGGCCTTTTCGGAATCGTAGATGCTGTAGACCACGTACAGCACCATCGCGTTCTTGAAGAGATTGTCGTTGAACGCGCCGAGCAACTGGGTCACGAACAGCGGCAAAAAACGGCGCGTCCGCACGAGATGCGTCGATGTCGTCATATCCGCCCGCGATCCTCTTAACTCCGCTGTCGTCCTAGGGGTCAATGGCTGGCACCGCAATGGGGGGATCGGGCGAGGCGATCAGCGAGCCGGAACCCGGTCGCCCATGACCGCGTCGAGCATCGCCATCAGGCGCGGATCGCGCGCGCTTGGCGCGGTGGCCAGCGCATCCGCCAGCGCGGTATCGATCGGACTGGCATCGCGCGCCGCCGGCAGGCTCTGCGCCAGCGCGTGTAGGGCGGCACGCGCGCGCACGGTATTGGCGGCCATGACCCGGAACACCGCCGCCGCCGCCACGGCGACCTCGGTATCGTGCCAGCAGTCGTAATCGGTGACCATGGCCAGCACCCCGTATGGCAGTTGCGCCTCGCGGGCGAGCCGGGCTTCGGGCATCGCGGTCATGCCGATGACATCGGCGCCCCAGGCGCGATACATCCGGCTTTCCGCGCGGGTGGAAAACTGCGGGCCGTCGATGGCGATATAACAGCCGCCGCGATGCACCGTGCCGCCGGTTGCGGAGACGGCATCGGCGAGCAGGCCGGACAGGCGCGGACAGACCGGATCGGCCAGCGAGACATGCGCGACCATGCCGGGGCCGAAAAAGCTGCCGGCGCGCCCGGTGGTGCGGTCGATGAACTGGTCCACGGCCACGAAATCGCCAGGCGCCAACTCCTCGCGCAGCGATCCGATCGCCGACAACGATACCACGTCGGTCACGCCGCAGCGTTTCAGTACGTCGATATTGGCGCGGTAATCGATCGCGCTCGGGGGCAAGCGATGACCGGCGCCATGCCGCGCCAGGAAGGTGAACGGTACGCCAGCGAGCTTGCCCTGGGTGACCGGCCCGGAAGGATCGCCGAATGGACTGCACACCGCGATTTCCTGAGCATCCTCCAGACCCACACCCTCGGACAGGCCCGATCCGCCGATAACGCCGATATGCCAGCCTGCTTGCGCCTGCCTGCTCATTTTTGCACCAGGATACCGGCTACGACGAAATCGTTGAGGTGCGCGCGATAGCGATCGCGCAGGCTTTCATCGAGTACGTCGGTGGTGGAACAATGGCGCAGGACCAGGCGCGCGCTGAAGAACCGGTCCGCTGCACCGATCACGGTAAAATAGAACAACTGCGGATCGACGGCTCGAAACACGCCCGCCGCTACGCCGTCACTGATCAGCCGCTCATAAGCCGCCAGCAGCGGCTTGAGGTACGAATCGGCCAGCCGCTGCGCCTGCGCTTCCGGGCTTTCGCGGATCATTCGCATCAGCAGCCGGTGGACGTAAGGCGTGCGAAAAAAATTATCGACCACGCGCGCCATGTGGATGCGCAGCTTGGTTTCGGGATCGATATCCTTGGCCAGCAGCGCATCGACCGAGGCGACGATCTCGGCCCATTCGCGTTCCAGCAGCGCCAGCAACAGTCCGGCCTTGTTGCCGAAATAATATTTCACCAAGGCCGAATTCAGTCCCGAGCGCAGGCTGAGTTCCGACAATGAAATATCGACCTGATCGCCCTCGCGCATGATCGCGCTGGCGGTGTCCAGCAATTGCTCGCGCGCGCCCGGGGGCGCGTTCAGTCCGGCTTCGGGCACTGCTGCAGTCACAGCGCCGGCCCGCGGTTGGCTATGTTCAACGAGGCCCCATGCGGATAGCGCCGTCGAGCCGGACATCTTCAGCGTTCATGTAATCATGTTGTATCATGAACAGCGCCAGCGTGGCATATTCTTCGGGCCGACCCAGCCGCTTGGGGAACGGCACCTGGGTAGCAAGCGAGGCCTGGGCTTTTTCAGGCAGGCCCTTCATCATCGGGGTCTCGAATATGCCGGGCAGGATGGTGTTGACGCGGATGCCGTCGCCCATCAGGTCGCGCGCGATCGGCAGCGTCATGCCGACGACGCCGGCCTTGGACGCGGCGTAAGCCGCCTGGCCGACCTGGCCATCCTCCGCCGCGACCGAGGCGGTGCAGACGATCGCGCCGCGCGCGCCGAAGTCATCGATGGGGTCCAGTTCGACCATGCCCGCCGCCGATTTCATGATGCAACGGAACGTGCCGACCAGGTTGATGGCGATGGCGCGTTCGAATATTTCCATCGGATGCTGCTTTACCCCGCCGGTTTCGCGGTCGCGGCTCAGCGTTTTTACAGCGGTGGCGATGCCCGCACAATTGACCAGCACCCGCTCCTGCCCGTGAGCGGCCCGCGCCTTGGCCAGCCCGGCCTCGACACTGGCGTCGTCGGTGACGTTGACGTTGCAGAACACGCCGCCGATTTCTGCCGCAACGGCTTCGCCACGCTCCGCATTCATGTCGAACAGCGCGACTTTGACGCCCTTGCCCGCCAACGCGCGAGCCGTCGCCTCGCCAAGACCTGACGCACCGCCAGTAACCACAGCAGCGATGGACGAGTCGAGGATCATGGTTGCCGGCCTTTCCGAAGCGATGATTTAATGGATCGCTTAAGGCGGGGCGGCGCGGCGGTCAATGCGGGTTGAAAGCAACAGTGCGAATGGCCACGACCTGTTCCCCGCCCGCCTGCGGGAGGGCTAGGGGTGGGAGGGGAGTCAAGTCTTCAATTCACTGCGATCATCAAGGCACCATCGCCTTCATCCACCTGCACCGCAGAACCATCGGGAATCTCGCCGGCCAGCAGTTTTTCCGCCAGCGGGTCTTGCAGGTACCGCTGCACCGCGCGTTTCAGCGGCCGCGCGCCATAGACCGGGTCATAACCGACGCGGCCCAGCCAGCGCTTGGCTGCATCGCTCAGGGCGATGGTGATCTTGCGATCCTTGAGCAGATTGCCGACGCGTCCGACCTGGATGTCCACGATCGGCGCCATATGGTCCTGGCCAAGCCGGTGGAACAGGATGATCTCGTCCAGCCGGTTAAGGAACTCGGGCCGGAAATGACCGCGCACCACATCCATCACCTGCGGTTCTACCGATTCCACATCCTGCCCGTCAGCCAGATTGGCAAGGTACTGGCTGCCAAGATTACTGGTCAGGACAATCAGCGTGTTGGTGAAGTCGACCTGCCGGCCCTGGCCATCGGTCAGCCGGCCATCGTCCAATACCTGCAACAGCACGTTGAACACATCGGGGTGGGCTTTCTCGACCTCATCGAACAGCACCACCTGATACGGCCGGCGGCGCACCGCTTCGGTCAGCACGCCGCCTTCGTCATAGCCGACATAGCCCGGCGGCGCACCGATCAGCCGCGACACCGCGTGCTTCTCCATGAACTCGCTCATGTCGATGCGGACCATGGCGTTGTCGTCGTCGAACAGGAACCCGGCCAGTGCCTTGGTCAGTTCGGTCTTGCCGACGCCGGTCGGGCCGAGGAACAGGAAGCTGCCCAGCGGCCGGTGCGGGTCCTGCAGCCCGGCGCGCGCCCGGCGCACCGCGCGCGAAACCGCCGCCACCGCCGCGGATTGCCCGATCACCCGCTTGCCGATGGTTTCCTCCATCTTGAGCAGCTTTTCGCGCTCGCCGGTCAGCATCCGCTCCACCGGAATCCCGGTCCACTTGCTGACCACCGCGCCGATATCCTCGGCGGTGACTTCCTCGCGCAGCAGCGCATTGTCGCTACTGCCTTGCGTCTCGGCCATCTGGCGTTCCAGCGCCGGAATGCGGCTGTAGGTCAGCTCGCCGGCCTTGGCATAATCGCCCGCCCGCTGCGCCTGCTCTAGTTCGATCCGCGCCGCGTCGAGCTGTTCCTTGACCTTGCCCTCCGCGGCGATCTTGTCGCGCTCGTTCTGCCAACGCGTCGTCAGTTCGGCACTTTGCTGCTCCAGGTTCGCCAAATCGCCACGCAACGTCGCCAGCCGGTCGCGCGACGCCTGGTCGGTCTCCTTGGTCAGCGCCATCTCTTCGATCTTGAGCTGGATGATCCGCCGGTCGAGCGTCTCGATTTCCTCGGGCTTGCTTTCCACTTCCATGCGGATGCGGCTGGCGGCCTCGTCCATCAGATCGATCGCCTTGTCCGGCAGGAAACGGTCGGCAATGTAGCGGTTCGACAGCGTCGCCGCCGCGACGATCGCGCCATCGGTGATGCGCACGCCATGGTGCAATTCGTAGCGATCCTTCAGCCCGCGCAGGATCGAGATGGTGTCCTCCACGGTCGGTTCGCCGACGAACACCGGCTGGAAGCGCCGCTGCAACGCCGGGTCTTTTTCGACATATTTCTGATATTCGTCCAATGTCGTCGCGCCGATGCAATGCAGTTCGCCGCGCGCCAGCGCCGGCTTCAGCAGGTTGGACGCGTCCATCGCGCCTTCCCCCTTGCCGGCACCGATCAGCGTATGCATCTCGTCGATGAACAGGATGATCTCGCCTTCGGCGCCCTTGACCTCGTCTAGTACCGACTTTAGCCGCTCCTCGAATTCACCGCGGTATTTTGCGCCCGCAATCAGGCTACCCATGTCGAGCGCCATCAGCCGACGATCGCGCAGCGATTCGGGCACGTCGCCATTGGCGATCCGCAGCGCCAGGCCTTCGGCGATGGCGGTCTTGCCGACGCCGGGTTCGCCGATCAGCGCCGGGTTGTTCTTGGTGCGACGGGCCAGGATCTGCATGGTGCGGCGGATTTCCTCGTCGCGGCCGATCACCGGGTCGAGCTTGCCGTCACGCGCCGCTTGCGTCAGGTCGCGAGCGTATTTCTTCATCGCTTCATAGGCGTTTTCGGCGCTGGCGCTGTCAGCGGTACGGCCACCACGCAGTGCGGTGATCGCCGCCTCCAGTGCTTGCGGGGTGCAATTGGCGGACTTCAGCGCCTGTCCGGCAGCGGTAGTCGAGGCCAGGGTCAGCGCCACCAGGATGCGCTCGACCGTAACGAAGCTGTCCTTGGATTTGCTGGCGATTTGCTCGGCCGCGTCGAGCAGGCGCACGGTATCGTTGTCGAGCGCGGGCGCAGTCTGTGCACCGCTGCCCGACACCGCCGGAATTTTCGCCAGCGCGGCATCCACCGCCTGCTGGGCAATGGCGGGATTGCCGCCGGCGCGCTGGATCAGCCCGCTCGCCATGCCTTCGGCGTCTTCGAGCAGCGCCTTCAGTACATGCTCGGGAGTAATCCGCTGATGATTGAGTCGGATCGCCAGCGTCTGTGCGGCCTGCAGGAAACCCTTAGCGCGATCGGTAAATTTTTCGAGGTTCATGAGGTATGATGCTCCTGTCTTGCGGACGAGATAGTGTTGTAAATCAGCAACACAAGGATCTGGATCAATTTTCGAAGGATCGACCAAACACCGTCTCTCCGGGCTCGACCCGGGGTCCCGCTGTTTCCGTCATGGACAGCACTGGCGGAGCAAGCGGGATCCCGGGTCAAGCGCCATAGGCGTTGACTTAGCCTCATATCGTCTTCCCGGACTTGACTGAAATTGGGCTTTGGGCGACCCGCAGAAACCGGTGAACTCTTCGTCGGATAGTTCCAGATCGCCTGACCCCGGATAAAGTCCGGGAAGACGAACATTTATGTCAGCGCCCATGGGCATAGCCTGGGAGACGAATGTTAGGGGTGCGGCTGTGCTGCTTGCAATGCTCCACAACTCGGCGGCGTGCCTGTACAGCGATCGTTATCGACGCGGTCGTAAGCCTCGGCGATGTCCTTGGGCGGGTCGTTCTTGTCTTCCCTCGGCAAAGGGCGATGCAGTTCGAGCGACCAGCGTTCCATCCAGTCGATGCTGTCAGGCCCGGCGATGGGGTCACGTGTCCGATAGGCGGGGTCGGCCAGCGCCCGATCCAGGCTGACCGGTTTCAGCCGTTCGCGCTTCAGCATGGCGGCCAGCTGATCCAGCGAATCAGCGTTCAGCCGCGACGAGTGCAGCAGGATAACATAGGGGATATCTCTGTGGAAAAGCGCCTGCGAAGCCCGCCGATACCAGTGAATCATCGCCTCGGTATGTTCGAGATATTCTGCCTTGATATGGGTCTGCATCGCGATGTCGCGATGGGAAATCGCAAAATCATAGGGTTCGGCGAATTCCCAGTCGTCAGCATCCATGGTAACCGGCGCAATGCGATAATGGTGCTGCGCCAGCCAGTTGTCGATATAGATCTTCGTCGCGTTCACGCCGGTCTTGAGATAGGGGTGACGGAAATAGCGTATCCGTTGGTGGTGTTCGGCCAGCAGCGCCTTGGTCACGACCTCGCCCCTGGCGATATCCGCAGTATAGGCCTGAGCGCCGATCTGATCGGGATCGGCGTGCGAAAAAGTATGATTGCCCAGATTCATGCCCGCATCGACCCAGCTACGCAGCACCGCGATCTGTTGCGCGCGGTCGAGATCGTCGAGCTTGCCCTCGTTGACGAAACCGGTCGCGGGAAAATGATGCTGCTTCAACTCGCGCAGGATCACCTGGTTGAAATGGGTGACATACGCCTGGTCCTGGAGGATGGTAAGTCCCGGCAGATCGTCGAAGGTCAGCGCGATCCGGCCGGCGACCGGCCTTGGCTCGCCGAACGCCAGCGTGGGCGCGAGCAGCAGCAGGAATGGCGTCAGCATCTGGCACAGCCGCGATTTGAGCATGAGCTGCAATAAACCCTTCCAGCGAATCATCCTTGGCCGGCCTCCTAGCTGCGGATTTGAGGAGTGCCTATCGCCGGTGAACGATTCACGCGGCAACACATGAAACGTGGCTAGCCCGAATGGGTTCAGCCTATGTACAATCCGCTCGCCGCAGCTAGCATCGGGCTCGCACCCGGACATATCGCCGGCCGGGCTGGATCAGCCGCTGTTACAGCAAGGAAAATTCATGCGTCGCCGTTTTGCCGCCAACCTTGCCGTTTCGCTATCGATTGGTGCACTGCCCGCCGCCGCACTGGCCGCGCCTCCGGCCCAGCCCGCACCACTGGCCGATCTGGTCGCGCAAGTGAACATCCCCTATGACAGCTTCACCCTGAGCAACGGCCTGCGGGTGCTGGTCCACACCGACCGCAAGGCACCGATTGTCGGGGTCACGCTCTATTATCGCGTCGGGTCGAAAAACGAGCCGCATGGCAAGACCGGCTTTGCCCATCTCTACGAACATCTGTTCTTCGGCGGTTCGGAAAATGCGCCAAGTTTCGACGTGCCACTGGAAGGTGCCGGATCGACCGGCACCAACGGTTCGACGTGGTACG
>CAZZYX010000071.1:0-18397 GCA_964658485.1 uncultured Acetobacteraceae bacterium
TGTCGGTGATGTAGCCGCCCAGCGTCGGCCCCAATATTGGGCCGACGATGACCACGACCCCATAAGCGGCAAATGCCAGCCCGCGCTTGGCTGGCGGAAAGGTATCGGCCAGGATCGATTGTTCGGACGGAGCCAGGCCGCCGCCGCCGAGACCCTGGAAGATGCGTGCGACGATGAGTAATGGCAGGTTGGGTGCCAGGCCGCACATCAGCGACGAAATCATGAACAGCGCCACCGAGAACATGTAATAGCGCTTTCGCCCGATGACCTCGGACAGCCAGCCCGATATCGGAATGATGATGGCATTGGCGACAAGGTAGCTGGTGACCACCCAGGTCGCTTCATCGCCGCTGACCGACAGCGCACCGGCAATGTGTTGCAACGCGACGTTGGCGATCGAGGAATCGAGCACCTCCATGAACGTGGCGATGCTGATAATGCCGACAATCAGCCACGGATTACGCTTGCCTGCCGCCGAGCGCTCACCGGTCCAGTCGCCATTTTTGCCGGCCCCGGGCCTGCCCTTGCGGTCGGTTGTGGCGACCGATCCAGCCATCTTACTGCACCTTGACGCGCGGCGACACCGACATTCCCGGTCCGATCGCCCACTGGCGCGGGTCGGGCCGGTCGATCAGCAGCCGCACCGGGACGCGCTGCACGACCTTGACGTAATTGCCGGTGGCATTCTGCGGCGGCAGCAAGGCGAATGCCTGCCCGGCACCGCGCTCGATCGAATCGACATGCCCGTCGAAATGCACGCCGGGGAAGGCATCGACGGTGATGTCGGCATGCTGGCCGGGCCGCATCAGCGTCAACTGGGTTTCCTTGAAATTGGCGGTAACCCAGATCTGGTCAGGCACGATCGCCATCAATTGCGTGCCGGGGGAGACATAGCTGCCGACATTGACCGAGCGCTCCACCACTTGCCCGGCCACCGACGCAGTCAATCGCAATTGGCCAATGGTCACAGCCGCCTGGCGCGACTGGGCCTGGCGCGCGCTATATTGCGCGCGCGCCGATTTCACCTGTTCCTGGGCGACGCGAACGCTGTCCGCCATGGATTTCGCCTGGCGATGCGCCGAAAGCGCCTGGCCCTCGCGGCTGGTGGCTTCGGCGCGGGCGGCATCGACCTGGGTGCTGGCGACAGCGGAACGATCGATCGCCATCAGTTCCTGATACCGTTGCAGATCGCGCGCCGCCTTGATCGCGGCGGCATCGGCGGCGATGGTATCGGCCTGCGCCTTGGCCCGATCGGCACGGGCGACCTGCACCTGCGCCTGGGCCTGGGCAATCGCCGTACCTGCCTGTTTGACGTCGGCCTGAGCCTGCTCCTGTTGCGCTTGCGGCCCGGACGGCTCGATCACTGCGAGCAGGTCACCGGGACGGACATGGCGATTGTCAGCAGAGGCCACCCATATCAGGACCCCCGGAACCTGCGGCGCCAGGCGGACGATATGAGCATCGATGAAGGCGTCGTCAGTGGATTCGTACTGGCGCGCATGAAGCCACCACAATACACCACCGACCACCGCCACGATCAGCACGATCGCGGCGATAATCCAGAACAGCGGACGCTTGTAGATTGGCGGACCGGTATCTTCTGCCTCGTCATCCGTATCGCCGTCTTTAGACTCATCCTTGGTTGAAGATTTCTCGGGAAGATCGGGTTGCACTGCAGCATCGCCCCGACTTGATTTCTCCGACAACTGCCCCGGAGTGGTTTCACTGCTCAACTGATCACGCCAAGTCTGCCTGAAGCCAAATGCGCGAATGGTGCGCTCATATCCGGCTCTCGCGAGTGCTGTCGCAGAGCCGTACCGGGAGTATTTCTAGCATTCGACATACTCCACGGGAAAGCCATGCGATTCATTGATTGATGCTTCAACGCGAGTAGATCGGCTCGGATCCGTTTGGCGACAGAAATTTTCAACATTTTGTTGCGGCGCGGCAAAACCCGGTCTGCGCGACCGGCTGTGCCGGCTGTGCAGATGCCCACGGAACGGTCCTTATCGTTAGCCGTTGTCGGGCAAGAGGAGCAGATAATGTCGTTTACGCAGCTCAATCCGCCCATGCCAGTCCATGTCATCGACAAGGGCGACGGATATGCCGTGGCGGTTATCGATTACGGTCAGGAACACAGTCTCATCTGGGTTACCGCGATCACCGAAACTGGTGAATTATGGTGCGCGCCAAACTCCAAAGTGCGCATGCAAACCAATTGGACGGTAGGCAGGAACGTCACGCTGCACGCGGTTTAAATGCACCGCAGGGCCTGGCAGGGGGCACGGCCATGATCGCGAACTTCGCCTGGATACGGCCCCAGCCGGGCGGGCTGTACGTAGAGCCGGCGCAATGCTGGGTGGATCCGTCGCGTCCGGTGGAGCTGGCGCTGGTCACTCATGGTCATGCCGATCACGCCAGGGGCGGGCATCTCCGCACCTTTGCCACCCCGGCTACGCTGGCGATCATGGCATTGCGCTACCAGACCGAACAGGGCGCTACCGCGGTCGATTATGGCGAGACGGTAGCGCTGGCTGGCGGAGTGTCAGTCACATTTCAACCCGCCGGCCACGTGCTCGGCTCGGCGCAAATCCTGATCGAATATGCCGGCGAGCGGGTGCTGGTCAGCGGCGATTACAAGCGCCGGTTCGATCCCACCTGCCCGCCGTTCCGGGTTACGTCCTGCGATGTATTCGTAACCGAGGCGACGTTCGGCCTGCCGGTGTTCCGCCATCCGCCGATCGAGCAGGAGATCGCCCGGCTGCTGGCCGCCCGCGCGGCCCATCCCCAGCGTTGTGTGCTGGTCGGCGCCTACGCACTGGGCAAGGCGCAGCGGGTGATCGCCGAACTGCGCCGCGCCGGATATGCAGAGCCGATATTCCTGCATGGCGCGCTGGAAAAGATGTGCCAGCTATATGCCGGACTGGGCATCGATCTGGGTCCGCTGCAGCCCGCTACCAGCGCCTCGCGCGCACAACTGGCCGGGCAGATCGTGCTGGCGCCGCCGGCTGCGCTGAACGATCGCTGGGCGCGGCGGCTGCCCGATCCGATCACGGCCATGGCATCGGGCTGGATGCAGATCCGCCAGCGCGCGCGGCAACGCAATATCGAACTGCCGCTGATCATTTCCGACCATGCCGACTGGACCGAATTGACCCAGACCATCGCCGACATCAACCCGGCCGAAACCTGGATCACGCATGGCCGCGAGGAAGGCCTGCTGCGCTGGTGCGAACTGAACCAGCGCCGCGCCCGTCCGCTCGCATTGCTGGGCTATGAGGACGAGGACGACTGATGGAGCGCTTTGCCGCGCTCGTCGATGCGCTGACCTATACCCGCTCGCGCAATACCAAGCTGGAGCTGATCGCGGAATATCTGCGCACCACGCCGGACCCCGATCGCGGCTGGGCGCTGGCGGCGCTGACCGGCGGTCTGACTTTTGCCGCAGTGAAAGGTGGCACGGTGCGCGGACTGATGGCGGACCGGGTCGATCCCGAACTGTTCGTGCTCAGCCGCGATTATGTCGGCGACACCGCGGAAACCGCCAGCCTGATGTGGCCCGAACCCGTCGCGATCCCGGCTCCGCCGCCGGGCGTTACCGAGGCGGTCATGCTGCTGTCGGCGATGACGCGGGCGTCGGTGCGAGCCGACCTGGCCGCACTGCTGGACCGGCTCGATGGCAATGGTCGCTACGCGCTGCTCAAGCTGGCGACCGGGGCGATGCGGCTGGGTATCTCCGCGCGGCTGGCCAAGCTCGCCTTCGCGCAGGCGTTTGCGGTCAGCGTCGAGGATGTCGAGGAATATTGGCACGGGCAGGAACCGCCCTATGCCGCGCTGTTCGACTGGGCCGAGCATGGCGCGGTCGCCCCGCGCGGCGATCATCTGCCGCTGTTCCGACCGTTCATGCTGGCGCAACCGCTGGACGCACTGGTGGTCGATCTGGAGACCTTCGCCGCCGAGTGGAAATGGGACGGCATCCGGGTCCAGGTGGTCCAGGTTGGCGGCGAAGTCCGGGTCTATTCGCGCAGCGGCGACGATATTTCCGCCAGCTTTCCCGAAATGCTGGGCGCGCTGCCATGCGATGCGGTGCTTGATGGCGAATTGCTGGTGCGCGGCAGTCACCGGGGCGGCGAAGGCTGGCAGGGTGGCGAAGATTCCGGCGCGGCCAGTTTCAACGCGCTGCAACAACGGCTCGGTCGCAAGCAGGTGTCGGCCCGGATGCTCGCAGATTATCCCGCATTCGTGCGGCTGTACGATGTCCTGCTGCTGGCGGGGGAGGATTTAAGGCCGCTGGGCTGGACTGAACGGCGCGCGCGGCTGGAACAATTGGTGCCGAGCCTTGACGCCGCGCGCTTCGACATCTCGGCGATCATCCCGGCGCAAACAATGGCTGAACTGGGCGAAATCCGCGCCGCTGCTCGCGGCGAGGCAATCGAAGGCGTCATGCTCAAGCGCCGCGACAGCCCTTATGTCCCGGGACGCCGCACCGGGCTATGGTATAAATGGAAGCGCGATCCGCTCCTCGCCGACTGCGTGCTGATGTATGCCCAGCGCGGCTCGGGCAAACGCTCGTCGTTCTATTCCGACTTCACCTTCGGCGCTTGGGACGGCGACCCCGATCAGGGTGCGGCGCTGCTGCCGGTCGGCAAGGCCTATTTCGGCTTTACCGACGAAGAATTGAAATTCCTCGATCACCATGTCCGCAACCACACCGTCAACCGTTTCGGCCCGGTGCGCGAAACCGATCACAGCCTGGTGCTGGAGGTGGCATTCGACGCGATCGGTCCCAGCAAGCGCCACAAGTCCGGCCTGGCCATGCGCTTCCCCCGCATCAACCGCATCCGCACCGACAAGCCGGCGGAGGAAGCGGACCGCATCGCGACGCTGCTCGGACTTATCGCCGATTAAAATTTATAGGGTCGTGATGATCGCGGAGAAGTCGAGCCCGCCATTGCCGGCGGCGGCAAAGGCTTCGTAGAGTTCGGCGGCGCGCCGGCCCATCGGGACATCGCTGCCGGCGGTCTTGGCCGCGTCCATCGCCAGCTTCAGATCCTTGAGCATCAACGCGGTGGCAAACCCGCCCTGGTAATCGTTGTCGGCGGGGCTTTGCGGGCCGACGCCGGGCAGCGGGCAATAGGATGTCATCGACCAGCACTGGCCGGACGACACCGAGGATATGTCGTAAAAGGTCTGTGGATCGAGGCCAAGCCGCTGCGCCATCGCGAAAGCCTCGCAAGTGCCGATCATGTGGATGCCCAGCAGCATGTTGTTGCAGGCCTTCGCCGCCTGCCCGGCGCCGGTGCCACCGGCATGGATCACCGCCTTGCCCATCGCCGCCAGGATCGGCTGAGCCTTGGCGAAAACATCTTTGTCGCCACCGACCATGAACGTCAAGGTGCCGCCATTCGCCGCGGCGATGCCGCCGGACACCGGCGCATCGACCATTTCATAGCCCGCTTCGGTCGCTGCCTCGGCCACGGAGCGCGCGGTCGTTACATCGATCGTCGAACAATCGAGCAGCAGGGCACCGCCTGGAGCGTGGCCGATCACGTCATCGCGATAAACGCTGTCGACGATCTTGCCGTTCGGCAGCATCGATACCACTGCATCTACGCCCGCCACCGCCTCGCGCACCGTGGCGAAGGTTTCGCAGCCATGTTCGCGCGCCCGTTCCAGAGCGACCGGCGCCAGGTCGAATGCGCGCACGACGTGGCCGGCCTTGACCAGATTGGCTGCCATGCCGCCGCCCATGTTGCCCAGGCCGATAAAAGCTATTTTCACGATCAGCGTCCTTTCCAGACGGCGGCGCGCTTTTCGACGAAGGCCGCCATGCCTTCGGCTTTGTCCTCGGTGGAAACGAGGATCTGGAACAGCCGGCGCTCGCTCAGCAGGGATTGCTCCAGCGGGGTCTCGAAGGCGAGATTGACCATCTCCTTGTTGATCAGGGCGGCGACGCGACCCATGCCGGCGATGGTCGTGGCGGCGGCCAGCGCGACGTCAAGCAACTGGTCGAGCGGTACCACCCGACTGACCAGGCCGGCCCGCTCCGCTTCGGCAGCATCCATGTTGCGCCCGGTCAGGCACAGGTCCATCGCCTTGGCCTTGCCCACCGCGCGGGCCAGGCGCTGCGAGCCACCCATGCCGGGAGCAACCCCAAGCTTGATCTCGGGCTGGCCGAATTTGGCGTTTTCGGAGGCAATGATGAAATCGGCCATCATTGCCAGTTCGCAGCCGCCGCCAAGGGCAAAGCCGTTCACTGCCGCAATCCACGGCTTGCGGGTCGGACGCACCACCTGCGCCTGCCAGCCGGAAAAGAAATCCTCCAGGAAAAAGTCCACCCCCGACTTCTCCACCATCTCCTTGATATCGGCCCCTGCCGCAAACGCCTTTTCGCCCGAACCGGTAAGCACTGCGCAGCCTTGCGACAGGTCGCTCTCGAAGGCGGCAAAGACGGCGATCAACTCGGTCAATACCGTCGAATTCAGCGCATTGAGCGCCTGCGGGCGATTAAGCGTGATCAGCGTTACCGCGCCCCGTTGTTCGACGATCAGCGTTTCGTAACTCATAGCGGTTTCCATTCCTGTGCGGGCGGGAGCGGCGCGAAGATCGCCTCGATCATCTCGGCGGTGACATCCTCCGGCGTAACCGGGTGCCATTCGGGGGTATTGTCCTTGTCGACGATCAGCGCGCGCACCCCCTCGGCAAAGTCGGGGAGCAGCAACACCCGCGAGGCGATACGGTATTCCATGGCCATGTTCGCGGCGAAGTCGGGGAGGTGCATGCTTTGCGCCAATTGCCGCAGCGCTACTTTCAGCGTTTGCGGGCTCTTGGTGCGCAGCGTCGCCAGTTCCTTGGCCGTCCACTCATCGTCGTCGCCGGCGAGCGACGCCAGGATATCCTCGACCCGGTCGGCCGCGAAATGCCGGGCAATCGCCTGGGCGTGGACCGCGATTTTCGCCGCTGGCGGTGCGACCGACAGCGCCCCCAGCACGCTGCCGATGTCATCGCCCTGCGCGATCTGCGCCTTGGCTTGGGCCAATCGCTCGGCCGGGAGATAATGCGTGGCCAGACCCGCCCACAGGCATTCGGCGCCATCGATGCGGGCGCCGGTCAGCGCCAGGAACTGGCCGATCCGCCCCGGCAGGCGCGACAGATACCAGCCGCCGCCGACATCGGGAAACAGGCCGATGCCGGTCTCGGGCATGGCCAGCCGGGTGTTTTCGGTTGCCACGCGATACCGCGCCGGCAGCGCGATACCGACGCCGCCGCCCATGGTGATGCCGTCCATGAACGATACCACCGGCTTGTCGTAGCTGAACAGCAGATGGTTGAGCTGGTATTCCTCATAGAAAAAGCGCCGCCCGCTCAGGCCGTTATCGTGCAGCGCCGAATTGCGAAGCAGGTTGATATCGCCGCCCGAACAAAATCCCCGCCCTTCGGCATGATCGATCAACACGACCGTGACCGCCGGATCATCGCGCCACGCGATCAGCGCGTTCGTCATGGCGCGATTCATCCCCGCGGTCAGCGCATGAATCGCGCGCGGCCGGTTAAGCGACACGATACCCGCCACCCCGTCGCGGCGGACGATGAGTTCCCCAGAGGCGATTTCGGGGCTCATTTGAGCAGGTCTCGCCCGATGATCAACCGCATGATCTCGCTGGTGCCTTCCAGGATGCGATGCACGCGCAGGTCGCGCCAGAAGCGCTCGATCGGATAATCGCGCAAATAGCCATAGCCACCGAACAGTTGCAGCGCCTGGTCGACGATTTCCGAACCGCTGTCGGTCGCCAGTTTCTTGGCCATCGCCGAAAATCGCGACTTGTCGTGCGCGCCGTTAGTGACCTTGACCGCCGCCAGATAGATCAGCACCCGCGCGGCCTCCAGATCGGTGGCCATGTCGGCAAGCTGGAACTGGGTATTCTGGAATGTGGCGATCGGCTTGCCGAACTGGTTGCGGTCCTTCACATAGCCGATCGCTTCGTCGAGACAGCGTTGCGCCCCGCCCAGCGAGCAGGCGCCGATGTTGATCCGCCCGCCATCGAGCCCGGCCATGGCGAAGCGGAAGCCATCGCCCTCGTCGCCGACGCGGTTTTCAACCGGCACCCGGACATTGTCGAAGATCACCTGCGCGGTCGGCGAAGCGTTCCAGCCCAGCTTTCGTTCCGGCGCGCCGAATGACAGCCCCGGCAGATCCTTTTCGACAACCAGGCAGGAGATGCCTTTTGGTCCATCCTGCCCGGTTCGGACCATGACCACGTAGATGTCATTGTAACCGGCGCCCGAGATGAACTGCTTGGTGCCGTTCACGACATAATGATCGCCGGCCAGTCTGGCGCTGGTCCGCAACGCCCCCGCATCCGATCCGGAGCCGGGCTCGGTCAGGCAGTAGCTGGCGATCTTGTCCATGCCGATCAATGACGGCAGGAACCGCGTCTTGATCTCTTCACCGCCGAAGCAGTCGATCATCCACGCGGCCATGTTATGGATCGAGATAAAGGCGCTGGTCGCCGGGCAACCATAGGCCATCGCCTCCATTATCAACGCCGCTTCGAGCCGCCCCAGCCCGGTCCCGCCGCTTTCCGGCGAAACGTAGATCGCGCCGAAGCCCAGTTCGCCCGCCGCCTTCCACACGTCGACCGGATAATGCCGGTCTTCGTCCCATTGCGCCGCGAACGGCGTGATCCGGTCGGCAGTGAATTTGCGCGCCATGTCCTGGATGGCAAGCTGGTCTTCGGTAAGCTGGAATTGATCGGTCATGGCTCGCCCACGCGTTAAAATGAATCGCCAAGGCAGGAAATTGCTACAAAGCCCCTGTCCCGCTCCGGCTCGCCAAGCGACGAGAAGGCGAGGATCAGCCGACCAGTTCCATGATCTCGTTGCCGAACAGGGTCTCGTCGCTGGGGAGCACCTTGGCCTGCGCCAGGGGCTTTGAAATCCAGGTGATGTTGACCAGATCGATCCAGCTGATGTTGTTGTTGGTGCCGTTGCCGCCCCAGCTGCCGCAACCGAGCGAGAAGGTCTGGCGCATGCCATTCCACAGATTGCCCGAATTGGATGCCGATTGCGGCTGGTTGACCATGACCCGGCTGGTCTTCGTGCCCAGCGCCAGTTTCAGGATATTCTCGTCACTGCGCGAATAGATGCCGCAGCTATGGCCCTGGCCTTGATAACTCTGGATATCGTTCGTCAACGCGATCGCCGCGTCGATGTCGCGGGCGCGGTACAGCGCCATGGTCACGGTCATCTTTTCGCCGGAAAAGGGATAATCGGGGCCAAAGCCGGTTTCGGGCACGATGAAGAACTGCTTGCCCTCGGGGATGGAAAACCCCGCCATGCCGGCGATCCGGTCGGCGGGTTGGGCGACAGCCTTGGCATTGATCAGGCCATCGATCCATATAACGGATTGAAGTTGCTTCTTTTCTTCATCGTTGACGAGATAACCGCCCTGATGCTCCAGCTTCGCCAACATATCGTCGTAGATCGCATCGAGCAGGATCACCGCATTGTCCGACGAGCACGAGGCCGCCAGATCCAGCGTCTTGGAAATGCGGATCTTTTCGGCAGCCTCATCGAGATCGGCGGTGTCATCGACGGTGATTACGGCATTGCCGACCCCGACGCCCAGCGCCGGGGTTCCCGAACTATAGGCTGCTCGCACCATCGGCGTGCCGCCGGTGGCAAGGATGCGGTCGCACTGGCGCATGACCTCGTTGGTCTTTTCGACCGATGGCGTCTCGATCGGGATCACCAGGTCGGCGGGTGCGCCCATCTTGACCAGAGCGTCGCGCATCAGGTTGCAGATGATCCGGTTGGTAATTTTGGCCCGTGGATGCGGCGCAACGATGATCGAATTGCGGCCCTTGACCGCGCAGATCGCCTTGATGACCGGGGTAGCCTCGGGATTGGTCGATGGCGACAGCGCCCCGATCACCCCCACCGGCTTGGCGATCTTGATGAGATTGCGGGCCTTGTCTTCCTCGATCACGCCCACCGATTTGTCATCGATGATGTCCATCAGGGTCGCACGGGTCTTGCGGAATATCTTGAGGAACTTGCCGTCGTAATTGCCGAGCTGGGTCTCGTCGACGGTCTGCTGGGCAATCATCTCGGCAGTCGATTCCTTGGCCACCGCCCACACCATGCCGCGGATCAGGCGATCGACCTGCTCCTGTGTGTAATTCTCGATCTGTGCCTGCGCCGCACGTGAGCGAGCGACCAGCGCCGCCACTTCCCGTGCTTCGGGCGTGTCATTGAGCTTATTGACGGCAGCCATCGTAAATCCTCGACTTGAAGGGCACGTCTCTCCCGCAAAGCTGGAAAGGCTCGCAGTATTGTGCCCGATTTGAACATTTTTCGGCAGGTTTAATCGATCGGTTAGTTCCTGCACTTTTGCTCGCGGCGAGGCAAGATGAATCCGGCAGGGGCGGCGCAATTCACTACGAACAGTTGTGCCGCCTGTTGCGATAGGCACCGCGCTCTGCCACCACGGCAACGGTCAGCTAAGGACAGGTGCAGGCGTGAGCAAGATGATCGTAGAGGCGGCGATTTTCCGCGAGGTGCTGGGCAATTATCCCACCGGGGTTGCCGCCATCACCGCGATGAACCCCGCCGGTGCACCAGTCGGAATGGTCGTCGGCACATTCACCTCGGTATCGCTCGATCCGCCGCTGGTCGGCTTCCTGCCTGACAAAAGCTCGTCCACCTGGCCGGTGATCGAGGCAGCCGGGCACTTCGCGGTCAACGTCCTGGCGAGTGACCAGACCGAGCTATGCCGCAAGCTGGCGGGCAAGGGCGACAAGTTTGCCGGGGTGGAATTCACCGTATCGGGCCACGGCCTGCCGGTCCTGCCCGATGTCATCGCCGCTATCGAATGCCGCATCCATTCGGTCACCGACGCCGGCGACCACTATTTCGTGCTGGGCGACGTGCTTGGGCTCGAGGCCAGGCGCGAAGGCGATCCGATGCTGTTTTTCAAGGGACGCTACGGCGGATTCGCCGATCGCAGGTGACTCGAAGCCCGGTGGTTATTGCCCGAAGGAAAAGCTGGGGGCGAAATCGAGAAATCAGGCGGGCGTTCGCAACTCATTGCGCAAGTTGTGGAGCATGTTATCTACCGGCTGTGAAACTTGGCTACACCATCATCTACGTCGCGGACGTGACTGCGACAATCGAGTTTTACGAGCGCGCTTTCGGCTTGCAGCGCCGTTTTATCCACGAGTCCGGATTGTATGCCGAGCTGGCGACTGGCGAGACGGTGCTGGCATTTGCCGGCGAGCCGATGGCGCAAATGAACGGCGTTGAAATCACGGTCAATCGGCCTGCCGGGGTCGCGGCAGGATTCGAGATCGCTTTTGTTACCGACGACCCGCTCGGGGGCTATGCCATCGCGGTGGCGGCAGGTGCGATAGCGGTCAAGCCGCCGGCCGCGAAGCCATGGGGCCAGGTGGTAGGCTATGTTCGCGATGTGAACGGCTGCCTGGTCGAAATATGTTCGCCGATAGCGGTCTAGCCGGCGTCGGTTCGAGTAACGTTCTGGCCTTGACCGCCCCGTGTACCCCTGACATCGGGATGACCATGACCCCGTCCGACCGCCCCCGCCGCAGCGCGCTCTATCTCCCCGCTTCGAATGCCAAGGCGGTTGCCAAGGCCCGCACCCTGCCCGCGGATATCGTCATCCTCGACCTGGAGGATGCGGTTGCGCCGGAACTGAAAGAGCAGGCGCGCGCCGCCGCTGTCGCTGCGGTGCGCGAAGGTGGCTTTGGGGAACGCGAGTTGGCGATCCGCGCCAATGGCCTCGATACGCCATGGGGCGCAGCCGATCTCGCCGCGATTGCCGGCTCGGGCGCCGATGCGGTGCTGGTCCCCAAGGTCTCATCCGGCGCCGATGTCGCGCGTTACCACGATGCGCTGGCCACTGCGCCGCCCACCATGCAATTGTGGGCGATGATCGAAACCTGCGGGTCGATCGCGCAGCTCGATGTCATCGCCGCGATGACCGCGACCACGCGGCTGTCGCTGTGGATCATGGGCACTAACGACCTGGCCAAGGAAATGCGCGCGCGGTTGACGCCGGAGCGGACGGCGTTCCTGCCGTTGCTCAGCTTGGCTGTCTGCGCAGCGCGAACGCATGGCTTGGTCATCCTGGACGGCGTATGTAATGAATTTCGCGATATCGGCGCTTTTCGGGCCGAGGCCGAACAGGGATTGCTGTTCGGCTTCGACGGCAAGTCGCTGATCCACCCCGATCAGATCGCACCCTGCAACGCGGTATTCTCGCCCAGCCAAGCCGAACTGGACTGGGCTGCCGAGATCATCGCCGCTTTCGCCCTCCCCGAAAACGCCGGTAAGGGTGCAATCCAGGTGGCGGGGAAGATGGCCGAACTGCTGCATCTCGATCAGGCGCAACGGCTGGTGGCGCTGGCCGAACGGATCGCAGTTTAACGAACAGCAGCCGATCCGGACGCGCTCGCTTACCCCGGCTTGCGGAACTTCAGCACGAACTGGTCGGTATGCCCGCGTATTTCGGGTGCGAACACCACGGCGGCGCGAGCGTCGGCGGGGTTTCGCAGGACATCGCTGCTCTCGGCCAGCACGAAGCCGGCGGCAAGCAATTGCGCCTTGACCGTCGCCTCGTCGATGCGGTGCAGCGTCTTCGGGCTGGTGGCGCTGCTGCCGGGGACCGCGCTGTGATCGATCACGACGAAGGTGCCGCCGGGGCGCAACATGGCGAACACCGCACGGTCGAACGCCGCCGCCTGATCGGCGCCGAAGAAGCCATAAAGGTCGTGATAATTCTGCGAGGTCCATGCCACGTCGACCGCTCGCGGTAAGGCCAGTGTGGCGGAAGGCGTGGCGATCACGGTGACATTGGCGAAAGCGGGCTGGGCCGCGATTGCGGCTACCTTGTCAGCGCCCTTCGGCTGCACGGCCAGGAACTCGGCCGGTACCACGGCAAACACTTTTCCTTTTGCCCCGGTGAGTTTGCTGAACAAGCGGGTAAAATAACCCTCGCCCGGCATGATGTCAGCGACGACATCGCCAGGCTTGATGCCTGTGAACGCCAGCATCTCCGCCGGCTTGCGCAATGCATCGCGGCTGGTATCGGCTGCCGGTCGATCGGATGAGGCTATCGCTGCGGTAATCGGCGTGCCCGCATCGGCGTAAACGGGATGCAACGCGACACAAATCGTCACCCCGAAAAGCAAAGCCCTGTGCATCGTTTCTCTCCTCGCGAGTGGCATCCTGTCATCGAGCGCGTCGGCGGTGGCGCCAAGCATTTAGCTCGACATCCGCACCACCAGCTTCGGCTCCATGACTACCGACCGCGTATCCTCACCGGCAATGCGACGCAACAGCAGATCGACCAGCGTTTCGGCACCACGTGGCAGATCCTGGGCTACCGTGGACAGCCGCGGTACGGTATGTTCGCCAATTGCCAGACCGTCATAGCCGATCACGCGGACATCGCGCGGCACTTGCATGCCATGTTCGGCCAGCACCTGCAGCATGACCATCGCGGTCGCATCGGACGCAGCTACGATCCCTTGCGGTTGCTCGTTCGTCGAACCGAGCAAGCGGTCCATATCCGGATGATCGGCATCGGCGATGACTTCCGCCGGAAATACGGTCAGCCCATCGACCAATCCCGCCCGCGCCATCGCGTCACGGCAGCCCTGTAGTCGCTGACTGACCTCTGGCGTATCGGCGTCACCGACGAAGGCAATGCGATCGCAGCCGCGCTCGATCAGGTTGCTGGTGGCGAGATCGCCGCCCAGCCGGTTGTCCGAGCCGACCGAACAATGCACCTGGCCCTCGGAATGGCCGCCCCACACCACCAGCGGCTTGTAGCGCGAGGCCACTTCGTCCAGCGTGGCAGACTGATCCGACTGGCCGATCACGATCAGCCCATCGACCCGACCCGAGTCGACAAACCGCTCCAGCCACTGGCCGTCGGCCGGGGCCACGCGCGATAGCACCAGATCATAGCCACGGTCGATCAGGACATCGGCAAGCAGGCCCAGCATGGTGAAGACGATGGGGTCGGCCATCTGCACGCCGCTCTGGCTTTCAAGGGGGATCAGCACGCCGATCGCGCCGGTGCGTTGCGTGCGCAAATTCCTCGCCATGACATTGGGACGAAAACCGTGCTCGTCCGCCAAAGCCTGGACCTTTTCACGGGTTTTCCGGCTGATAAGTTCCGAGCCGGCAAGAGCCCTGGACACGGTGCCAGCCGAGACGCCCGCAAGATCCGCCAAATCCTTGATGTTTCTCAAACGAGTCATTTCGCGCCACGATCCGCATGCGACCAGCCCCTTTACAACAAATTCGGCGTTATTGCCCGAATTGCAAGGGACTTATGAGCCTAGTCGGCAGTCCATGCCCATCAACGCACAAGTTTTAAAATCGTCGACAAACGGTTACATTAAGAAAAAAAATATGCGCGCGCATCCGCCGTGCGCCGGCTTGGCGAGGAACTGGCAACCTATTTTCGCCATGGATTGAGCGTTGGATCAGCCGGCGACGCCGTGGCAATGCTTGTACTTGACCCCCGACCCGCATGGGCACGGAGCATTCCGCGACAGGCCCATGCCGGCATAAGGATCGCCCGCCGCTCCGCCCAGCACACCCGGCGCACCGGCCAGAGCGCCCAGCACCGATTCGCTGCCAACGAGACGGCTCGCATCGTTTTCACCCGTAAACGGATCGATGTGTGATGTCAGGAAATCAGGCAATTCGGGAAGCTCCATGCCCTGATCCTGGAACCGCAGTTCGCTGGTGGACAGGATTTTGGTAACGTCCTCACGGATGGTCTCCAGCATGCGCTCGAACAACGTGAACGCTTCCTGCTTGTACTCGTTCAGCGGGGTTTTCTGCGCATAGCTGCGCAGGAATACCACCTGGCGCAACGCGTCGAGCGTCGCCAGATGTTCCTTCCAGTAATGGTCCAGCCGCTCCAGCAGCACGCTTTTCTCGATCTGCCGCCAGATGCCGGTATCGCTCTCGGGAACCTTGGCCGCCATGTGGGCGTCGGCCATTTCGGCCAGGCGCCGCTCGATCGCCTCGGGATCGATGCCGTCCTCGGCCACCCAGTCGGCGACCGGCGCGGTGAAGCCCAGCACTTCGGGGATGCGCGATTGCAGTCGGTCGATATCCCACACTTCGGGATAGGACCCCGGCGGACAAGCGGCGCCGACCAGCGCGTTCACGGTATCATGCCGCATGTCGAGCACGACATCGTCCACTGCCTCGGCATCCATGATTTCCGACCGCTGCTCGTAGATCACCTTGCGCTGGTCGTTCATGACGTTGTCGTATTCGACGACCTGCTTGCGCACGTCGTAATTGCGCGCCTCGACTTTTTTCTGCGCGGTCTCGATCGCTTTCGACAACCATTTCGAGCCGATCGCCTCGCCATCGCCGAGGTTGGAATTCATCAACCGCGAGAACATCGTGTCCGGCCCGAAAATGCGCAGCAGATCGTCTTCGAGACAGAGGTAAAAGCGCGACAGCCCGGGATCGCCCTGCCGGCCCGACCGCCCGCGCAGCTGGTTGTCGATACGCCGGCTCTCATGCCGCTCGGTCCCGATCACGCACAGCCCGCCTGCGGCCAGCACCTTGGCCTTGTCGTCCGCGACTTCAGCCTTGATCCGCGCGATCCCGGCATCGCGCTCGGCGCCTTCGGGCATGTCGCGCAATTCGTCATCGACCCGGAACTCGACATTGCCACCGAGCTGGATATCGGTGCCACGCCCGGCCATGTTGGTGGCGATCGTCACCGCGCCCAGCCGGCCCGCCTGCGCGACGATATGCGCCTCGCGCTCATGGAAGCGCGCGTTCAGGACGTTATGCTTGACCGCATGATTGTTGAGAAATTCCGACAGTAATTCGGACTTTTCGATCGACACCGTGCCCACCAGCACCGGCTGGCCGGTGTCATAGCGATCCTTTATCAGTTGCGCGATCGCCTGAAATTTATCGGTAGTATTCTTGTAGAACTCGTCTTCCTCGTCGATCCGCCTGACCGGCACATTGGTCGGGATCGACACCACGTTGATCTTGTAGACGTCGAAAAACTCGGCGGCTTCGGTCGCGGCGGTACCGGTCATGCCCGCGATCTTGGGATACATGCGGAAATAGTTCTGGAAGGTGATCGAGGCCATGGTCTGGTTTTCCGGCTCGATCTGCACGCCCTCCTTGGCCTCGACCGCCTGGTGCAGCCCGTTCGACCAGCGCCGGCCGTCCATCATCCGCCCGGTAAACGGGTCGATGATGATGATCTTGCCGTCCTTGTTGATATAATCGATGTCGCGCTTGAACATCACGTTGGCCTGCAACGCCTGCGCCAGGTGATGCACGACCTGGGTGTTCTCGATATCGTAGAGGTTGGTGCCGATCAGCAGCCCGGCTTCCTCCAGCATCCGCTCGACCCGCTCCACCCCGTCCTCGGTCAGCGAGACCGACTTGGCCTTTTCGTCGGCATCGTAATCCGCCGGCACCACCTGCTTGACGATGGCATCGACCGACACATACAGATCGCTCTTGTCATCGGTTGGCCCGGAAATAATCAGCGGCGTGCGCGCTTCATCGATCAGCACCGAATCGACTTCATCGACCAGCGTATAATTGAAGGCGCGGTGCACCATCTGCGCACGCTCATGCTTCATATGATCGCGCAGATAGTCGAAGCCCAGCTCGTTGTTGGTGGCGTAGGTGATATCGCTGTTATACGCCGCGCGCCGTTCGTCCTCGCCCAGGTTGGGCACGATCACGCCCACCGTCAGCCCCAGAAACTGATAGATTTGCCCCATCCAGTCGGCATCGCGGCGGGCCAGATAGTCGTTGACGGTGACGACATGGACGCCCTTGCCCTCCAGCGCGTTGAGATAGACCGCCAGGGTCGCCACCAGCGTCTTGCCCTCGCCGGTCCGCATTTCGGCGATTTCGCCACGATGCAGGACGATACCGCCGATCATCTGGACATCGAAATGGCGCATTCCCAGAACCCGGCGCGAAGCCTCGCGAACGGTCGCGAATGCTTCGGGCAGCAGGTCGTCGAGCGTTGCGCCGCCGGATAGCGCGGCACGGAACTTGGTGGTTTGCGCCGCCAGTTCGTCTTCGCTCAGCGCCTGGAGCGCCGGCTCGAAGCCCGCGATCTGCTGGACGATCTTGTCCAACGACTTGACGTAACGATCGTTGGACGAGCCGAACAGGGCCTTGGCAATTGCACCGAGCATGGGCGGTTCCTGAATTTAGAAGAATGATGGCCGCAGCAGTCGGCGTATCGCCGCCTAGCCAAGGAAATTGGTCATATATCGCAGCGCGGCCTATTCGCGGGCGCGATCGATGCCGATCAATACGCCGGGATGAGCGACGGCGAAAGCTGCCGGCAGGCGCAGCGCGATGCTCGCGACCCGAACCGCCGGTACGCGATCGACCACCGCCGATGCCGGTACCTGGGCGGCAATCCGTGCCGGTACCGGCGCGCCGATCTCGGTGTCGTGAGCCGGGCACAGCTGCGCCCGTGCCGGAGTACCTTGCACGACAAGGCCCGACACCAGTGCAAGCAGCGAGAGCAGCAGCCGGATCATCGCCGGGCGTATAGGCAAGGCACCGGCAATCGTCCAGCCTGTTCCGCCCCAAGCTCACGGGCATGCTTACGGCCATGCTTGCGGACACGCCTCCCGCCCCATATGGCAGTGCCATGTCCGATGCCATCTCGCCGCTCGCCAGGCCGTTCCCCGACCTTCCCGCGATCGCCGGAGTGACGCCGCGCATCGCCCGCGCCGGCTATAAGGACTGGGGCCGCTGCGACCTCACCTATGTCGAATTGAGCGAAGGCACCGCGGTCGCCGGTGTGTTCACCCAAAACGTCTGCTGTTCCAGCGAAGTCGAACTGGGGCGGGAGCAGGTCAAATCCGGCCGCGCTCGCGCGCTGGTGGTCAATGCCGGCAATTCCAACGCCTTCACCGGCTATCGCGGGCGCGAAGCGGTGGAGCAGATCATGGCGCAGGTCGCCGGCCATCTTGGTTGTGCGCCCAGCGACGTGTTCGTGTCCTCTACCGGCGTTATCGGCGTACCGTTGCCCAAGGACAAGGCGCGCGAAGGCGTGGCGCGGGTGATTGGCGAAGCCCCCTGCTCTTGGGAAGATGCCGCGCGTACGATCGGTACCACCGACACTTTCCCCAAGGGCGTGACCGCCACTGCCGTGGTCGGCGACGCCACCGTCACGCTGGCCGCGATCATCAAGGGCAGCGGCATGATTGCCCCCGACATGGCGACGATGCTGGGTTACATCTTCACCGACTGCGCCATCGCGCCGGCTTTCCTGCAGGAACTGCTGGGCGCCGCCTCTGCGCGCAGCTTCAACTGCATCACCGTCGACAGCGACACCTCG
>CAZZYX010000072.1:0-18240 GCA_964658485.1 uncultured Acetobacteraceae bacterium
TTTTTTTATGCATGACAGGCTGGCCCTTTTTTAGGCATGACAGGAATGTCTTCCCTATCTCTCCGCCCGCTTGCGAGGGGCCGGGGGGGGCATCTTGCTTTCTGCCCCGGCGCTAAAGGAAGTGGGGAAGAAAGTGCCCACCCCCGGCCCCTCGCAAGCGGGCGGGGAGTGTATCCTTCTGGGTCAGCCTAGAAATCGATGGCGATCCCGTTCTTTTCCCAATCGCCATAGCGGGTCGGCGACAGGCCATCCGGGTCGGTGGTGATCGGCGGCGGCGCAGGTTCCGGGGCCGGGGCATTGCTCCAATGCGCTGGCTTGGAAAAAGGGGCGGGACGCCGGGTGGCGCGCGGGGCAGGGTCGGTCATTTCCGTAAGTTGGGTTCGCTGGTGCCGAATTACAATCTGGCCTAGATGGCGCCATGGATATTCCCGGACTGCCTGCCCGCCGCGCTGCGCTGCGCTTGCTCGATGCCGTATTGCGGCGCGGCGAAACGCTCGATGTGGCACTGCACGCCGCCACCCAAGGCATGGGGGGCAGTTCCGACCGGGCGCTGGCGCGCGCGCTGGCTGCCGAGGCGTTGCGCTGGCTGGTCGATCTGGATGGGCTGATCGACAGCGCCACGGCGCTGCCGCTGCCGCCCGATGCCAAGCCGCGCAGCGTGCTGCGGTTGATGCTGGCGGGTTGGCTGCGGCTGGAAACGCCGCCGCATGCGGTGATCGCGACAGCCTTGCCGTTGCTCAGCGGTGGCCCCCGGCGGCTGGCGCATGGCGTATTCTCCGCGCTTGTGAAGCGCAACGTGACCCTGCCTGCCGCGCCGACCTTGCCCGATGGCGCAGCGATTCGCTGGGGTGAGCGCGGCGTCGCCATTGCCGCCGCGCTGGCGGTGCCGCCGCCGCTGGACCTGACGCTGCGCGATCCGGCCGAAACCGCGCGCTGGGCGGAGGAACTGGGCGGGGTGTCGTTGCTGCCGGGCCATGTCCGACTGCCGCGCGGCGAGGCGGTCGAGCGGTTGGCCGGCTTTGCCGAGGGCGCATGGTGGGTGCAGGATCTGGCCGCCAGCCTGCCGGCGCGACTGCTAGGGACAGGAAACGATCGGCGCGTGCTGGACCTTTGTGCCGCGCCGGGCGGCAAGACCTTGCAACTTGCCGCCGCCGGCTGGAACGTTACCGCGCTGGATTCCAGTTCCCGCCGGCTAGAACATCTGCATGCCAATCTGGCGCGTTGCCGGCTGGCGGCAGAAGTTGTGGTTGGCGATGTGCTGACCTGGAACCCCGAGGCCATCTATGACGCGATCCTGCTCGATGCGCCGTGCACTGCCACCGGCACCTGTCGGCGTCATCCCGATGTGCTGCATCGCATCGGGCCGCGACAGATCGCGGAGATGGCCGAACTGCAGACCCGCTTGCTGACGCGTGCGGTTGGCTGGCTGGCGCCGGAAGGCAGGCTGGTTTACGCGGTGTGTTCGCTGGAACCAGCCGAGGGCGAGCTTCAGGCGGCGGCGGTCACGCTCCCGATCGACCCGATCCGCACCGACGAACTTCCGGCGGGGCTGTTGCCGGGAGCCGAGGGTTGGTTGCGTACCGATCCCGGCATGCTGGCGGCGGTGGGCGGACTGGACGGCTTCTTCATCGCGCGGTGGTAGCGCGGCTAGGCTCCCGGTCGCTTGCCCGCCAGCAGATTGGGGAACGCAGTCTCTGCCGGGCTTGCCACCCGAGGCTTGGTCGATCACAGTGATGGCGGCTATGGCTGCGGGAGACTGGCGATGCGACGGATGTTTTTTCTGATGTTGCTGGCCTCGCCAATGGTTGCCCAAGCCGCGTTGCCACCTGCAGCTGTGGTCGCCGATCCTCCCGTCGATGTCGCTCATCCCGCGGGCATGGCGGCATTCGTCATTCCGTCGGGCGATGGCGCGCTCAATGCGGTGATGTATGAAGCGGCTGGCGCCGGCCCGCACCCGACGCTGCTGATGTTCCATGGCTTTCCCGGCAACGAGCAGAATCTCGATCTTGCCCAGGCTGCGCGGCGCGCTGGCTGGAACGTGCTGACGTTCCATTATCGCGGTTCGTGGGGTAGCCTGGGCCGCTTTTCCTTTGCCCATTGCGAGGAGGATGGCGCCACCGCCCTGGCCTATCTGCGCAAGCCCAAGGTAGTCGCGCAATTCGCGATCGATCCCTTGCGCATCGCGGTGGCCGGTCACAGCCTGGGCGGCATGGTTGCTGCCCGCGTAGCTGCCGACGATCCGCATGTGCTCGGCGCCTTCCTTATCGATCCGGCGGACTTTGCCATGATCGGTAGCAGTTTCGCCGATCCGCAACAGCGTTCGTCGTTCCTGCTCGGCGAAGTGCGCGGCGACATGCCGCCGTTGTCGGGTACCAGCGAGGATGCGATCATGGCCGAGGTGGCGCATGCCGGCCCGGCGCTCGACCTGGTGGGGACAATGCCGGGGGTGGCCGGACGCCCGCTCGCGCTGATCGGGGCCAGGCGCGGGATCGGCTTCATGGCGGCAGCGGCGGCTGGAGCGGCGCGTAAGGCTGGCGCCGTGCATCTGCAGGCGGAGACGCTGGACACCGACCACAGTTTCTCCGATGCCCGCATCGCCTTGGCCAGCCTGCTGGTGACGTGGCTGGATCAGTTCCAGCACTGAACGCCCGAGGGCGGAAATGTAGCCGCCGACTGCACATCCACCGCAACCTTGGCTAGCGGGGATTGCCGCAAGCCTGGTTTTCGGCCACATGCCGCCGCCAATGTTTTCCCACCGCCTCGTTGTCATCATGCTCGCTGCGGCGCGGCGCCCGGTTGCCATGGTGGCGCTGGTGGCGGTGCTGGTGATCGCGGCGCTGGCCTATACCGTGGGCGCTTTCGACATCACCACCGACACCGGCGAGCTGATTTCCGCCCAGACCGGCTGGCGCCGTAGCGAAGCGCGGGTCGAGCACGCCTTTCCGCAATTGCAGGACGCGCTGACGGTGGTGGTCGATGGCACCACGCCGGAGCTGGCCGAAGATGCCGCCACGCGGCTGGCGCGGGCAATGGCTGCGGACAACCGCCATTTTCGGCTGGTGCAGCGCCCCGACGGTGGCGATTTCTTCGCGCGCGAGGGGCTGATGTTTGCGCCGCTGGCCGACGTCCGGGACACCACCCAGCGCCTGATCGATGCCCAGCCGCTGCTCGGTGCGCTGGCCGCCGATCCTTCGCTGCGCGGGGTCGCGCAGGCGATCGACACAGCGGCGATGGGCGCGGTAAGCGCGAACGACCCCGCTGCCGCCCGGCTGGAAATGCCGTTGCGCCGGCTGGCGCTGGGTATCGATGCGCGGCTCGCCGGGCAATCCGCGCGATTTTCATGGCAGCGCCTGTTCGCCAACGGCCATGGCTCGCTGAGCCCGCCGACCCGGCGCATTATCCTGGGGCAGGCGCGGCTCGACTACAGCGATCTCGAGCCCGGCTCGGCTGCCGTCGCGGCGCTGCGAGCGGAGGCGGCAATGCTGCAGCTCGACCACGCGCATGGCGTGACCATCGGGATTACCGGCGAAGTGCCGTTGGCCGACGAGGAATTCGGCTCGATCCGCGATAATATCGGCTTCGTCGGGCTGCTGATGGCGGCGGCGATGGTAGTGGTACTATGGTTCGCGACGAGTTCGTGGCGAATGGTGCTGGCGATCATGCTGACCATCGCCGCCGGGCTGGCAATGACGCTGGCGGCGGGGTTGCTGGCGGAACACCGGCTCAACCTGATCTCGCTGGCGTTCATCCCGCTGTTCGTCGGGCTGGGCGTGGATTTCGGCATCCAGATCAGCGTGCGCTTCAACGAGGAACGCCGCGCCGGGGCACCGGTGCTAACTGCGCTGGAAGCGACCGGGCTGGCGATCGGCGAGCCGTTGCTGATGGCCGCAGCGGCGATATTCCTGGCGCTGGGCGCGTTCCTGCCGACCGCCTATGTCGGCATCGCCGAACTGGGCGTCATCGCCGGGCTGGGCATGATCATCGCCTTCGTGCTCAATATCACGCTGCTGCCGGCGTTGCTGGTGCTGCTGCGTCCGCCCGTCCCGACGCGAGCCGTGGGTTGGGCGGGGGCCGCTCCGCTCGACCGCTGGCTGCACCGCCGCCGCCGGCTGGTGCTGGGCTGGTTCGCGGTGGCGATGGTGGTATCGGTCGCCGGGCTGCATTGGGTGCGGTTCGATTTCAACCCGTTGCATCTGCGCGATCCCCAGACGCCGGCGATGCGTACGCTGGCGAGCCTGATGCGCGACCCCGATCGTACGCCGAACACCATCGCCGTATTAGCGCCGAACCTGGCCGCTGCCGACCGGCTGGCGAGCCGCCTGTCGCGCTTGCCCGAGGTAGCGCAGGCGGTAACGCTGTCGAGCTTCGTGCCCGCCGAACAGGATGCCAAGCTGGCGTTGATCTCCGACGCCAGTCTGTTGCTGGACACCACGATCAACCCGCTGGACCTGTCGCCGCCGGCAGACGACGCCGCGACCCGGGCGGAGTTGACCAAGGCCGCCGCTGCCTTGCAAAAGCTCGCCACCGTCCGGCATGGCGCGCTGGGCGATGCCGCAGGTCAGCTTTCCGCCAGCTTCGTACATCTCGCCGCCGCCCCGGTCGCGCAACGCGAGCAGGTTGGGGCCATGCTGGTCGATCCGCTGGTGGTTTGCCTGGACACGATCCGTGCATCGCTGCAGGCCAGCCCGGTCAGTCAGGCCACGCTGCCGCCCGACCTTGCGGCTAACTGGGTGGCCCGCGACGGCCAGGCGCTGGTGCAGGTGACGCCATCCGGCAACAGCCAGGACAACGCCGTGGTCCAGCACTTCACCGCCGCCGTGCGCGCCATCGCGCCCGATGCGAGCGGTTTGCCGGTGGCAACGCAGGAGGCCGCACGCACCGTCGCTACTGCCTTCGTGACGGCAGGCCTGCTGGCGCTGCTGCTGGTCAGCCTGTTATTGTACGCGGTGCTGCGGAAGGTTCGCGAAGTCGCCTTCACGCTGGCGCCGGTGGTATTGTCCGGTTTCCTGACGCTGGGCAGTTGCGTAGTGATCGGGCAGCCACTCAATTTCGCCAATATCATCGCGTTTCCGTTGCTATTCGGCGTGGGCGTGGCGTTTCACATCTATTTCGTCATGGCGTGGCGGCGCGGTGTCGCCAACCTGCTCGAAACCAGCCTGGCGCGGGCGGTGGTGTTCAGCGCGCTGGCGACCGGCAGCGCCTTTGGTGCGCTGTGGTTCTCGCATCATCCCGGCACCGCCAGCATGGGGCTAATCCTGATGATCTCGCTGGTGTGGACCCTGGTCTGCGCGTTGATCTTCGAGCCGGCCCTGCTCGGGACGCCTGATACGCGCGCGGCGGAGACCCGGTCATGACCGCTGGAAAGATGCTGCTAACCTCGATCCACGATGTCGGCCCGCGCTCCGAACGCGAGGTCGAGCAGCTCGCCGTATTGCTGTCGGGCATCCTGGGCGGCCCAAAATTTGCGATGCTGGTGGTGCCCGATCATTGGGGCGCGGCGCCGCTGGCGCAGGCTCCCGCGTTTCAGCGACGCTTGCGCGAATGGGCGGACGCCGGGGTGGAAATGTTCGTCCATGGTTGGTTCCACAAGGATCTGGCCGAACACACCGGCATTGCCGCGATCAAGGCGCGGCACCTGACCGCCAGCGAAGGCGAATTCCTGGGCCTGTCCCGCGATGTCGCGGCGCAGCGCATGGCCGATGGCCGCAAGCTGATCGAGGATATCATCGGCCGCCCGGTTGCCGGCTTCATCGCGCCCGCCTGGCTCTATGGTCCCGGCGCGCGCGAGGCGCTCGCGGCGAGTGGGTTCGCGCTGGCCGAAGATCATTTCCGCGTATGGCATCCGGCCAGCGGGAGAGTGCTGGCCAAGGGTCCGGTGGTGACCTGGGCGAGCCGCAGCCGGGGGCGCCAGCTCAGTTCGCTGACCTTTGCCGGCCTTGCCCGGACCGGATTGCGACCGCTGAAAATAGCACGGATCGCGGTGCATCCGGGCGACACCGCGGTACCGGCATTGCTGCGTTCCATTGCCGTTACCACTGCCGCCTTTGCCCGCAACCGCCAGATTGGCCGCTATGCCGATCTGCTCGATGCCGGCGTATCGGATAGCGCCGGGGATACCGCTTCCAGCCCGTCCGGATAGGATGAACCATTCATGCTGGGTTACTCTGGCGCATCCTATTGCCAAATTCCTTGCTTTTCGAGCATTTACGTTGTTTAAATCGTTGACTGCGAAATTGGTGACAAGTGCTTGATGCCGCATCGGATTGAGGGCTGGGAGCAGGACGGTGCCGGAGACCGGCGTGCCTTGCCGCCTGTAGGAATTAGTCGCGCGGCAAAAGGGTCGTCACGGATGTATCAGAACAGCTTCGCGACGAGCGAGCTGACCTCGGATATCAAGGTCAATCTGGCTTCACTGGACAAACCGGGCCGATCGCGTGCGGCGGGGCTGTTCAGCGCGGCGGTGTCGGTGGCGCTGCTGGTCATGGTGACGCTGCAATTTCGCGACCTGGCCTTTTCACGGATCCTGCGGATGATCCCGCATTCGCGGGTGTTCTGGGCGGTGTTCGTGACCTATTACCTGTTCCCGCCGACCACCGAGTGGATCATTTATCGCCGGCTATGGCGCCTGCCGTTCTCGGGCATCGCCGCGCTGCTGCGCAAGATGGTGAGCAACGAGCTGCTGCTGGGCTACCTTGGCGAAGTACAGTTTTACGCCTGGGCGCGCAGCCGGCTCAACATGGCCACCGCGCCATTCGGCGCGATCAAGGACGTCACCATCCTGTCCGCGCTGACCGGCAATCTGGCGACGCTGGCGATGCTGTTGCTGGCCTGGCCGCTGGTTTCGACCAGCGCGCTTGGGGTGGAAGCGCGTACGACCTTCCTGTCGCTGGGCGTGGTGCTGCTGACCTCTTTCCTGATCTTCCTGTTCCGCCAGCGGCTGTTCACCCTGCCGCGCCGGGATCTGTGGTTCGTCACCGCCATGCACGTGCTGCGGATTGGCGCGATCGTGGGGCTGGCGGCGTTGATGTGGCACTTGGTGCTGCCGTCGGTCTATTACACGCTGTGGCTGGTGCTGGCGACCTTGCGCATGCTGGTGTCGCGCCTGCCGTTGATCCCGAACAAGGATGTCGTGTTTGCGGGCCTTGCGGTCTTCCTGCTCGGCCATGAGCACGAGATCGGCGACCTGATGGCGATGATGGCCGGGCTGCTGCTGGTCACCCATCTGGCGGTCGGCACGGTGTTCGGCGCGGCCGAACTGTTCTCGGCCCGCCGCGCGTGAACCCGACCCGCGCGTTGCTGGCCATGGCGTTGCTGATGGCGCCAGTGCCGGTGCTGGCGCGCTACGCCGGTCATGTTTCATCGTCGCCCGAGCTGGGCAAGGCGGAAGGCCGCTGCCGCGCCAACGAGGACGGCCCGGCGATCCTGGTCGATATCCGCGGCCTGAAAGACCGGCACGGCCTGATAAAGTTGGAAGTCTATCCCGCCAACGACGACGATTTCCTGGCCGACGATAGTGATCTGGTTAACGCGGGCAAGGTCTTCCGCCGGGTCGAGCAAGCGATGCCCGCCGGTGGCCCGGTGACGCTGTGCGTGCGCATTCCCGGACCCGGCAGCTATAGTATCGTCGTCCTCCACGACCGCGACGGCAATCATAAATTCGGCTGGCTGAGCGACGGCGTCGGTTTTGCCGGGAACCCGAAACTGGGTTGGCACAAGCCGTCTGCGGAAACCGCGCGTATCGCCGCCGGACCGGGTATGACGCGCATCACCATTGTCATGAACTACCGTCACGGGCTAGGAGAAGCGCCGATCCGCCATCCGCATGGTGATTTGTGATGAAGAAAGGAGCACAGCGATGAAGATCGTCGACGTCTGCGCGTTCTTCACCCCCCACGGCGGCGGGGTAAAAACCTATGTCGAGCAGAAGCTCGCGATTGGGCCGCAACTGGGCCACGACATCACCATCCTCGCGCCCGGCGACAGCCATGCGGTCATCGAAAAAGGCCCGAACGCTCGCATCGTCACCATCCCCGGTCCGCGTTTTCCGCTCGACCGCAACTATTGGTATTTCGACGGGGAAGCGGCATTGCACCGGACGCTGGATGAGCTGGCGCCGGATTTTCTGGAAGTATCGTCACCCTGGCGCAGCCCGTCGCTGGTGTCCCGCTGGCCCGGCACGGCGCCGCGCGCCCTGGTGATGCACGCCGATCCGATGTCGGCCTATGCCTATCGCTGGCTCGAACCGATCCTGCCACGCCACACCATCGATCGCCGTTTCGAGCCGTTCTGGAAGCATCTGCGCTTGATGGGGCAAAGTTTCGATCGCGTCGTCTGTGCCAGCGCGGAACTGCAGACGCGGCTGGCACAAGGTGGCGTCGCCAATACCTCGCTGCACCCGATGGGGATCGAGGCCGGCGTGTTCTCGCCACATCGCCGCAGCCCGGCCCTGCGCCGCCATTTGCTGGAATTGTGCGAGCTGCCTGAAACCGCGCAATTGCTGATCGGCGTTGGCCGGCTGTCGGCGGAAAAACGCTGGCCGATGGTCGTCGATGCGGTCGCCGCAGCCAGCCAGTCGATGCCGATCGGATTGGTCATCCTGGGCGCCGGCAACCAGAAAAAGCGCATCGAACGCCAGATCGCCGGCAATCCGCACATCCGCCTGCTTGCACCGGAACGCGACCGGATGACGTTCTCGACGCTGGTCGCCAGCGCCGACGCCATGATCCACGGTTGCGAAGCCGAAACTTTCTGCATGGCCGCCGCCGAAGCCCGCGCCAGCGGCGTACCCGTCATCGTCCCCGATCGCGGCGGCGCCGCCGACCACGCTCGCGGCGGCGCGGGGCTGACTTATCGCGCCGGCAGCGCACTGGCCGCCGCCGACGCCGCCCTGCGGCTGTTACGCGATCCGCCGCGCCAGCCATTCCCCGGGGTGGTGACGATGCGCCAGCATTTCGAACTCCTGTTTGCCGATTACGAGGCGCTGGTTGCCGATCGCACGGCCCGCCGGGTCGCGTAAAGAATCTGCAAGCTTCCTTTCTGTCTTCCCGCTGGTCTGGCGGAAGAAAAAGAACAGTACGTCTCGTTCTATCCAGACCTTGCGCTTTCGCCGCCGATCGCCTTTCATCGCCTTCCCTGATCTAGAGGCGAACCCCATGGCGCGTTACCTATTCCTGATCGCTGCCGCAGCGTTGCTGGCCGCCGCTGCGCCGCCGCCCGAACAGATCGCGCAAGCGGCATTGCGTGCTGCGCCGGTCTGGGACGGACACAACGATGTGCCCGAACAATTGCGCGCACGCCGGCAGGATATTCTGGCCGGATTCGATTTTCGCGATACCAGTCATACCGCCGCGCCCGCCACGACCGCTTTCGGCTATCCTTTCCCGGCGATGCAAACCGACCTGACCCGCTTGCACAAAGGCCATGTCGGCGCGCAGTTCTGGTCGGTATTCGTCAGCTCGACGTTGAGCGAACCGCAAGCCGTGCAGGCGACGCTGGAACAGATCGACGTGATGAAACGGCTGATCGCGCAGTATCCCGCTGAACTGCAATTCGCCGCCAATGCCGACGATGTCGCCCGCGCATGGAAGGCGGGCCGCATCGCTTCGCTGCTTGGGATCGAGGGCGGGCATCAGATCGGCGGCTCGCTGGGCACCCTGCGGCAGTTTTATGCGCTGGGCTGTCGTTATATGACGCTCACCCATTTCAAGGACAACGGCTGGGCTGACAGCGCCACCGATGCTCCGCTGCACCACGGCCTGACGCCGTTCGGGCGCAATGTCGTGCATGAAATGCAGCGGCTGGGCATGCTGGTCGATCTTTCGCATGTCAGCGCCGACACCATGCGCGACGCACTCAAGGTGGCGCAGGCGCCGGTGATGTTCAGCCATTCGGGCGCGGCGGCCGTCGACGCCTCGCCCCGCAACGCTCCCGATGACGTGCTTGCCATGCTCAAGGCCAACGGCGGCATCATCATGGTCAACACCTATCCATGGTACGTCAGCGAAGATGCGCGCCACTGGGCCGCCGCCCGCGCCGCCGAGGATGCGCGCGGTAAATCCATGAACCCCGGCGATCCCGCCGCCGCCGCCGCGTCACTGGCGGCATGGGTCAAAGCCAATCCCCGCCCGGAAGCCACGCTGAGCCAGGTCGCCGATCACATCGACCACATCGCTAATCTGATCGGCAAGGACCATGTCGGCCTGGGTGGTGATTTCGACGGCATCGAGATCACCACCCAGGGCATGGCGGATGTTTCGACTTACCCCGCCCTGCTGACCGAACTCGCCCGGCGCGGCTGGTCGCAGCGTGATCTGGAAATGCTGGCGAGCGGTAACATGATGCGGGTAATGCGCGCGGCGGAGGCATATGCCGCCGCCCACCGCAGCGACGCGCCGATTGAAAGTGCTACGACTTTCTAACCCGGCTCAATCCCGCAACAATTCGTTGATCCCGGTTTTCGCCCGCGTCTGCGCGTCCACCGTCTTCACGATGACCGCGCAATACAGCGACGGCCCCGGTGAGCCATCGGGCAGCGGCTTGCCAGGCAGCGCGCCGGGGACGACCACCGAATATGGCGGAACCCGGCCAATATGGATTTCGCCCGTCGCGCGGTCGATGATCTTGGTCGAGGCGCCGAGGTAGACGCCCATCGACAGCACCGCGCCGGTGCCGACGATCACCCCTTCGGCTAATTCGGAGCGGGCCCCGATGAAGCAATTGTCCTCGATCACGACCGGGCCGGCTTGCAGCGGTTCCAGCACGCCACCGATGCCCGCGCCGCCCGAGATATGGACGTTGCGGCCGATCTGCGCGCAACTGCCGACCGTGGCCCAGGTGTCGATCATGGTGTTTTCGCCAATGTAGGCGCCCAGGTTGACGAAGCTGGGCAGCAGCACCACGCCCCTGGCGATATAGGCGCTGCGGCGGACGACCGCGCCGGGGACGACGCGGAAGCCGGCCTGGCGGAAGCGGGCATCATCCCAGCCGGTGAATTTCAGCGGCACCTTGTCGAAGGCGGGGGCGCCTGCCGCGCCGCCGTCCATCACGGCATTGTCATGCAGGCGGAAGGACAGCAGCACCGCCTTTTTCAGCCACTGGTTGACCGCCCAGCCGCCGCTGCCATCGGGCTGGGCGACCCGCGCCTCTCCGGCGTCGAGCAGGTCCAGCGCCTGTTCGACGATCGCGCCGACGTCGTGGCTGGCGGGTGTTACGCTGTCGCGCTGATCCCAGGCGGCTTCGATGGCGGCGGCGAGATCGGACATGCGGTTTTTTTCCCTGTTCGGAGACAATGCGCGGCGCCTAACCCGTGCGGCAGGCGAGAACAAGCGGGCTGTGCCCTCGACGGCGCGCCCCGGCATCCGTACACAGGCCAAAAGGGGGAACCGCACGGCCATGCATATTGCCTGTAGCCTGATCGGCATGGTGGTGATCCTGGGCATCGCCGCTGCGCTGTCGAGCGACCGTAGCGCTATTCGGCCGCGCGTGATCGGGGCGGCATTTGCGTTGCAGGCCGGGTTTGCGGCGCTGGTTTTGTATGTCCCGGCGGGCAATCGGGCGCTGCAATGGGTATCCGGCGGCGTTGCCGGCCTGCTGGGTTATGCCCATGCCGGGACCACGTTCCTGCTCGGACCCCTGGCGCGGCCCGAAATGGGCGGCACCAGTTTCGCGGTTTCCGCCTTGCCGACGATCGTGTTTTTCGCGGCGCTGATCGCCATTCTCTACCATATCGGGCTGATGCCGTTGGTGATCCGCTGGGTAGGTGGCGCGCTGGAGTGGATTACCGGGATCAGCCGGGTGGAATCGCTGTGCGCCGCCGCCAATATTTTCGTCGGCCAGTCGGAAGCGCCGCTGGTGATCCGGCCTTATCTCGCGGCGCTGGCTCCGTCGCAGTTGTTCTGCGTGATGACCGTCGGCATGGCGGGCGTCGCGGGCACGATCCTGGCGGCCTATGCGGCGATGGGCATCCGCATCGATTATCTGGTGGCGGCGGCGTTCATGGCGGCGCCGGGCGGCATCTGCATGGCCAAGATCGTCATGCCGGACCCGCGGGGGTCGCTGCAGGAAGCAGACGCTGCGGTGATGGCCGAAGCACCGACGGAGCGCGCCGCCAATATCCTCATGGCCGCCGGCGAAGGCGCGCAAACCGGCGTGCGGCTGGCGGTGGCGGTGGCGGCGATGGTGCTGGCCTTCGTCGCGCTGATGGCGCTGGCCAACGGTCTGCTCAGCGCTGTCGGCGGCTGGTTCGGTCACCCCGAACTGTCGTTCCAGATGCTGCTGGGCGCAGTCTTTGCGGGCATATTCCGCCTGCTTGGCGCGCCTGACTGGGGCCAGGCGATGCGAGCCGGCGGCTTGTTCGGCACCAAGCTGGTGCTCAATGAATTCGTCGCCTTCATCGAACTGGGCAAGGCCGGCGACCTGTCGCGGCAAACGGTAGCTATCGTCACATTTGCGCTGTGCGGATTTGCCAATTTCTCCTCGATCGCGATCCAGTTGGCGGTCACCGGCAGCCTGGCCCCCAACCAGCGCCCGATGATCGCCCGGCTGGGGATCAAGGCGTTGCTGGCCGGCAGCCTCGCCAATCTGATGAGTGCCGCGCTGGCCGGGTTGTTCCTGTCGTTATGAACGGCGAGCCTGGCCGGCGCAGCCGCCCGCCGCGCCGCACCGGCATCGGTGCGCTGGCGCTCGCGGTCGTGGCATTGATGGCGATCATGGCGGCGGCGCTGAACTGGCGCCACTGGATGGCCGGCTGGCTGCACCTCGCCCCGGCGAAGATCGTCCTGATCGCCGGCCCGCAGGATCGCGAAAGCGCGACATTCAGCCATTGCCATGGCCCGGTGCGGATCAACTGCATCGTCGATGGCGACACCATCTGGTATCACCACGAGAAAATCCGCCTCTCCGACATCAACGCCCGCGAAACCGGCGAACCTGCCTGCGACTACGAACTCGATCTCGGTGAAAAAGCCACCGCACGGATGCTGGAACTGCTCAACCAGGGCCATTTCAGCCTGGTCCCGCTGCCGGGGCGCGACGCCGACATCTACGGCCGCAAACTACGCGCGATCATGCGGGGCGGGAGGAGTCTGGGCGAAGTGCTGGTAGCCGAAGGGCTGGCCGAGCGCTGGATCGGGTTTAGGCGAGATTGGTGTAATTGAAGGTGTTGAAGCGATAGACTTGGGAGCCAGCGGCCCCAAACCCCTAATGCTTTGAGATAGTGGCCTCCAAAAGCATCTGAGTCCTGTACGCTTAGGATGCCGGCTGCGCTTGCGCCTTGTAGCGTTACACGATACAAGGCGATATGATAATCGGCTTCCGGCACAAGGGGCTTGAGGCTTTCCATAACACCGGCACGACGCGGGGCGTTCAGGTTTCCCATGTAAAGAAAATCCGAAACATCCTGGGATTGCTGGATGTTGCGGCAGGGCCAGAGGATATGAATTTGCCGTCCTTCAAGCTGCACCCGCTGAAAGGCGATATGAAAAGTCACTGGTCGGTTTGGGTCAATGGCAATTGGCGCGTCACGTTCCGCTTTGTCGGCACCGATGTCGAACTCGTCGATTATCAGGATTATCATTGAGGCTATGACGATGATGCACAACCCTCCCCACCCCGGCGAACTGCTTCGGGATGAAGTTATTGCGGCGCTCGACCTGTCCGTCACCGAGGCGGCTAGCCGGCTTGCCATGTCGCGGGTCGCACTGTCGCGCGTGTTGAACGGCAAGGCCGCAATCAGCCCCGACCTGGCATTGCGGCTCGAACAGGCAGGAACCAGCACGGCGCGCGCATGGCTCGCCATGCAGGCGAACTACGATCTGTGGCGCGCCCGCCAGCATGTGCAGCCACCTGTGAGACCGTTGCAAGGAGCCGCTTGAGAATAAACTTCAGGGTATTTGGTATTGTGTCCCCGAATTCACTTGTCAGCAAGAGGGGAGGCTATAGCTGACTTACAGCATGCCTATTTGTTTGAGCCAAAGCTCAACAAGCTGCGGCCATTTCCCGACGGGCTCGTCCTTATGACGCAGAGCAAAAGCGTGGCCGCCCTTGGCAAACAAGTGAACCTCGGTCGACACGCCGGCCTTATCTAGTGCCGTCGCATACATCAGGCTATTGCAGATCGGATCGGTCGCGTCGTTCCACGCCTGAGCGATAAAAGATGGGGGCGCGGCCTTTGTTACTGGCAAGCTACGGTCGAACGAGCCGTCATCATGACAGATATGACCCGGGTAGAGCGCCACTGCGAAATCCGGTCGGCTGCTGATCTTGTCGATGGCATCAACTGGGCGATAGGTGAGCGTCAGGATGTTGCTAGTCTGCGCGACAAGATAGCCGCCCGCCGACATCCCCAGGACGCCAATGCGACGAGGGTCGATACCGAGCTCACCTGCCTTGGACCGCACCAGTCGAATTGTGCGCTGCGCATCTTGCAAGGCACGACGAATATCGGGAGTGATCTGGTGTTGTAGCTTATCGTCCCAAAAGTCGTTGCCGCCTGGCGCACGATATTTAGAAACGATGCAGGTAACCCCTTTACTCGTCAGCCAATCGCAAATCTCTGTGCCTTCGAGCCCGATGAAAACCTTCTGAAAGCCGCCACCGGGAAACACAATCACGGCTGTACCGGTGTTGCGCCCCTTGGCAGGCATGATTGTCATCGTCGGAACGGCTATATTCAGGACAGCCTCCGACTTGCCGCTGACAGCGCCGGGATCGTCATAGGTTTGCACGCTTTCAGGCGGTTGTGGCCTGAACGTGCCGTTGGGAGCGTCACTCGGCCAAATCGGCACTTGGTCGAAACCTACAGGTGGTCGCCAAGCTCCTGAGGTATTAACCGGCGGCTTGTCCGTAGATGACGAAAGGCTATCGACTGGTGTAGTGGCACTTGAGGTATCGCATGCTGCACTTGTCAGCGCCAATGCAGTTAGAAGCAAAATGCGAAATCGCATTATGAACACCTTCGGAGACGGCCTAGAATCAATAAACGGGGTGCAGGGGCAATAGGCAATAGCCCCTACACCTAAACCGACCCCCTCAACTCATCGCCAGCACCAAATTCCGCACCTGCGGATAAACCTGCGTCTCCCACTTCGACCCCGAAAACGTCCCGAAATGGCCGACGCCCAGTTGCAGGTGATGCCGTTGCAAATGCGGGCGCAGGCTGGAGCAGAGCAGGTGCGCGGCGGCGGTCTGGCCGACGGCGCAGATGTCGTCGCGTTCGCCTTCGACGGTCAGCAGCGCGGTCTGGCGGATCGCGCCGGGGTCTACTAGCCGGCCACGGTGGATCATTTTGCCTGTGGCCAGCGTGGCTTGCTGGAACACCTGGTCGATGGTTTCCAGGTAGAATTCGGCGGTGAGGTCGAGCACCGCCATGTATTCGGTGTAGAATTCGCTGATCTTGTCGGCGGCGGCATCGTCGTGGGCGCCGCGCGTCTGGACCAGCTTGCGGAACTGGCTGGCGTGGCGTTGCGGGTTCATCGCCATGAACGCGCTGAGTTGCAGGAAGCCGGGATAGACCTCGCGTCCCGCGCCGGGATAGCGCGCAGGTACGCGGGTGATCAAATTGTCCTTGAACCATTGCAGCGGGTGTTCGTTAGCGAGATCGTTGACTGCCGTCGGCGCGGCGCGCACGTCGATCGGGCCGCCCATCAGCGTCATCGTCAGCGGCTGGCAGGGATCATTGTCCTGCGCCATCACCGAAACCGCGGCCAGCGCCGACACGCAGGGCTGGCATACCGCGAGAATATGCGAGCGCGGACCCAGGTGGTGCAGGAACCGGATCACATAATCGGTGTAATCCTCCAGCCCGAAGCGCCCCGCGCTCAGCGGGACATCCCGAGCATTGGCCCAATCGGTGATGTAGACGTCGTGATCGCGCAGCAGCGTCGCCACAGTATCGGTCAGCAGCGTCGCGAAATGCCCCGACAGCGGCGCTACCACCAGCATCCTGGGCTGCGGCGCGGTGACATCGTCCTTGGCGAAATGCAGCAGCTTGCCGAAGGGCAGGTCGAGCACGATTTCCTCGCGCACGGGCACCACCGCATTGCCGCATAGCACTTCGCTGATGCCGAAGGATGGGCGGCTGTGGGTAACCTCGGCCAGGCCGAAACTTTCGCACATCGCCAGCATGTAGCGCGGCACCGGCCAGTCATCCAGGCCCGGAAAATACTCGTCGCGCAGCCACAGCGCGGTTGCCGCGGCGGCACGCGCGGGCTTTAACATATCGCTTAAGGCCTGATAGCCGGTATAGAGCATTCATTCACTCCTGCGCGGCGCAATTGCGACGATTCGACCTTGCGCCCGCTTTTCCATGTGCCATCATGCTGCGCTGCATCATGACAGAATACAAGCACGATGGTGCTTCGAGAGGACGACATTGACCAAGCCGCAGCTGACGATTTCAAGCAAGACCTATTCGGCATGGTCGTTGCGTGGCTGGCTGATGTGCCAGTTGGCGGGGCTTGAGGTGGAAACGGTGCCGGTGCCTAACGATGCTTCGAACCGGGCCGAATTGCTGTTGCTGTCGCCGTCGGTGCTGGTGCCGCGCCTGACTCATGAAGGCGCCAGCGTCTGGGACACGCTGGCCATCGCCGAATATCTGAACGAGCTTTATCCCGAGCGGCAGATGCTGCCGGCGGATCGCGTGGCCCGCGCGCAATGCCGCTCGGTCTCCGGGGAAATCCATTCCGGTTTCACCAATTTGCGTTCGGCGTTGCCGATGAACCTGAAGGTCCATCACGCCAAATTCCCGATCTTTTCCGGCGCGCGTCCCGATATCGAGCGAATCGAGGCGATCTGGCAGGATTGCCTGACGCGTCACGGCGGCCCGTTCCTGTTCGGCGCGGCGCCTACCATCGCCGATGCCATGTATGCCCCGGTGACGACGCGGTTTACTTCGTATGCGGTGCCGCTGTCCGCTCCCAGCGCAGCCTATTGCGAAACCATTGCGGCCTGGGCGCCCATGGCGGAGTGGGTAGCGGCCGCGCAGGCCGAGCCCGAAGAAATGGCGGAACTGGAAGTCGAGTTCTGAGCGGTTGAAGCGGAAGCTTGGCCCAAGGGTGGGAGCCAATTGCCCCTCACCCCGTTCATGCACCAAAAAAGGGGCAGAACGTTTGAAGCCATCATTTCCGAATCATATTGCATTTGTATTTACAAACGTATATACGCGTTTATGAAGATTGCCGGATTCGACTGGGATAGCGGTAACTGGCCCAAGTGCGGACAACATGGCCTGTCCCGCGAGGAAATCGAGCAGGTGTTGCTGGGCGAACCGGCTGGCATGCCTGATCCCCACCCAGACGAACCGCGCATGCGGGCCATCGGCAAGACAGCGGCGGGGCGCTTCGTATTTTTGGTATTCATGATCCGCGAGATCGACGGCCAAACCATGCTTCGCCCGATCAGCGCCCGTTATATGCATCAGAAGGAGGTCGATCATTATGAAAGCCGAACCTAAGCCCATGCCATCGCTCAAAAGCGACGAGGCCGCCGATGAGTTCGTCGCTAACGCCGACTTGTCGCAATATGACCTCTCGGACTTCAAACCGATGCATTTCGAGATCGAGCCGAAGTCGGCGGCGCTGAACATGCGCCTGCCCGCCTCGCTGCTGGCCGCCTTGAAGGTTAAGGCGAAGGCCAAGGGTGTGCCTTATACGCGGTACGTGCGGATGTTGCTGGAGACGCATCTCAATGGATCGTGGTAAGCAAGGGGAAGGTCAGGCAGCGCAATTAACGGAAATGTCTCCAACACTCATTTCGCACATTTTAAGACTTACCAACTCCATGGCGCGTCGGGAGCAGAAAACGGTTCAACATTAATCGGTGCGAAGGCACTCCACTGACGCATTTCGGACTTAGAGGTAAGCTTCGTCCGGATATCTAATTCTGGTGGGCCTAAGAGGGGCTTAAAGGGATACGTACTGCTACTTCCAGTTGGTGTAACCGTTATTCGCCCACGCGAGAAACTTCTTCCGTTGTAGCGATGCCGCCAGCCTAGAGCGATAAACGCCGATCCGCCCGGACCATAGAGCTGATGAATCGACGGACGATAGGTATGGTTTGCCGGCAATATCCCGGTATGCATCCGCTCCCTGTCGAAGATTGTAGCGAAACTGAAACCAGCAATCCGCATATGAATACCGATTAGCCAATTGTCTTGGGTTGCAAGTGGGCTATACTGGCAACCATCAATTTCGTTGGCGGCTCGGCTGGCACAGATGTGCATTCCGCCACCGTCCTCGAACTGGC
>CAZZYX010000073.1:0-17817 GCA_964658485.1 uncultured Acetobacteraceae bacterium
CGGGTATTATCGGGGTGGATATTACCGCGGTGGTTATGGCTGGGGCGGCGGCTGGGGCTGGCCCTATTTCTATGGCGCTGGGCTAGGGTTCTACCTGGGGTATTACGATAGTCCCTGGTACTGGGGATATCCCGTCGAGTACTATGGCGATCCCTACTATCCGGCAGAGGCGCCACCCGTCCAGTACAACGGCTATGCGCCCGGCCCGTACAACGGTGCGCCGACCGGATCGGTGCAATCTCCGCCGCAGGCTTGTGGAAGCTGGCAATGGGGCCAGGATCGGCAGTATCATTGGGTCACCAATGGCTGTAGCTGATCGCAAGCAGGCTATGTTCGGGCGTATGGTCCTGGGTTTGGGAGCAAGCGCGGCGCTGATGATTTCGGCGCCGCCCGCCTGGAGCCAGGATCGGGTCATGGGTCCGGCTGCCGGCCAGTCATCGCCGAACGCCCAATCGCCACTGAACGCATTGCACAAGGCCCTGAACCTGTCGCCGGCGCAGGAACCGGCGTGGCAGGCTTATCGTGCAGGAGCGTCAGCGCCGACCAAGGCACAGGATCGCCGCCGCGCTGCGTCGCAGATGCTGCCCAATCTCAATGCACCGCAGCGTATGGATCTGGTGGAAGCGGAGATGAGGCAGGAATTACTCGATCTGCAACAGCAGTCGCGAGTGCTCAAGGCATTTTATGCCGCACTGAGCAGCGAGCAACAGGCAGTATTCGACGCGCAGACGCTACCGCCTCAAGATTCGCAACAGCAGCAGGGTCAATAAGCGGTCAAGCGGGCTTGGTGGCGAACCAGATAACGTGCTGGGCGCCCTTGCCATTGCTGCGTGCTCGGACCCGTACTTGCTCGACCGCAAAACCGACATCGGCCAGCCGTCGGGTAAACCCCGGATCGGGGCCCGCCGACCACACCGCCAGCACTCCGCCCGGACGCAGTGCCGCCAGCGCGGAGCGTAATCCACGCATAGTGTAAAGCCGGCCGTTATCCTGCCGCACCAACCCGTCCGGTCCGTTGTCGACATCGAGCAGGATCGCGTCGTATTCTTCTTCTGCGCCGCCGATCAGCCACGAGACATCGTCATCGACCAACACTACCCGGTGGTCTTCCAGGCAGCCGGCGGTCAGCGCCGCCATCGGTCCGCGCGCCCAGGCAATGATCTCTGGCACCAGTTCCGCCACGGTCACGCGCGCGTCGGCTCCGACCACGCCCAGCGCCGCCCGCAGCGTAAAGCCCATGCCATAACCGCCGATCAACACATGCCGGGCACCGCGATCGGGCAGCCGTTCGATGCTCATTACCGCCAGCGCCTCTTCCGAGCCACTCATCCGGGTGTTCATCAACTCGTTGCGGTCGAGCACGATCATGAAATCACCGCCGTGGCGGTACAGGCGTAATTCTTCCCCGCCGGGTACCTGCGCGGACCCCAGCAATTCCCTGACGATCACGTGACTGTCACTCGCCTCAGCGCCCCTTGCGGGCCTTCCGCGCAGCGTATTTCGCGTCGCGGATCGCCTTGCGTTCCTCGTCGCTCATCTTGGGTGGGGGAGCAGCGGCCAGGGCCGCTTCTTCTTCACGAATGCGCTTGGCTTCGCGCTCTGCCTCACGTTCGGCTTCGCGAGCGGCCTTGATCGCTGCGCTCTTTTCAAGCTTTGCCGCTACGCTTGCTTCGTGTTCCGCCTTGAGCCGGGCGATTTCCGTCTCGTCCAGTTGCGGCTTGGATTTCAGCTTGGCCAGTGCGCTTTCGCGCGCCTGGGTAGCAATGGCCACCCGTTCCTGAAAGCCGGGTTCCTTGTAACCTGCCATTGAGAGCTACTCTATCCTTTTGATAAATTGGTGCAGGCGGGACGCCGAAGCGGCGCCCCGCCGCCATGGTTTTACGCGGCAGCCAGATTGACAGCCGAGGTCTTGCCGCGACGATCCGTTTCCAGCTCATAGGACACGCGCTGATCCTTGTTGAGGGTACGCATGCCGGCACGTTCCACAGCCGAAATATGCACGAATGCGTCCGAGCCGCCGTCTTCGGGGGCGATAAAGCCATAACCCTTGTCCGCGTTGAAAAACTTTACGGTTCCGATAGTCATTTTGCGATTCCTTAAGTCCGCAAGGGGGGCGGGCATGCGCAAGGCGTTCACGCATCCCGGCTTCGTGAGGCTATTTGGGGACAAAGGGAGAGCCAAGGCGGCCCAATATCCGTCTATTGCGACGTTCAGCCTCGCGTCCCTAGCACAGATCGACGAACGGATACAGCCCAGTTCGCGCCCCGTTCAAATCACCTTCACGCGAGAAAAATGATGCAGTGCAACATAATCCGGTATAGTCCTGCTTTTTCAGGGATCGAAACTGGAGGCATAATTGGCTGGCAAAGGCTTCTTTCGTGCGGTCGAAATCTGGACGCCGATGGCCGATGGCCAGACGCTCGAACTTTCCGGCGGCCTTTACGACGATATGCCTTATTTCGAGGCGGTCAGCCGGGGCATGACCATGGGCCGTAACGAGGGGCTGCCGGGCAAAGCGTGGGTCGCCGGGCACCCTGTCATCCTGGACAATTTGCATAATTCCTATTTTCGGCGCGGCGAGGCGGCCTCTGCCGAAGCGCTGGCCTGTGCCATTGCCTTGCCAATCTTCATGCATGATGTCCCGACTGCGGTGCTGATACTGTTTTTCGGCGACAATCGCTATCAGCGTGGTGCCGTCGAAATCTGGAATGCTCCGGCAGGGTCGGACGAACTGGTATTGGCGGGCGGGTATTTCGGTCGGGCGGAATATCTTGCCAGGGCTTCGCGCGATACCAGCTTCGCCAGCGGCAAGGGCGTACCGGGCAAAACCTGGCAAAGCGCTATGCCGGTCATCGTCGCGGATGTCCCTGGCGACGATGTTTTCCTGCGCCGCGACTCTGCCGACCAGCTATTGATCGATCATGCGGTGGGCATTCCCTGTACGTCGAGCGACACCGGCAGTTGGGTGATGACTTTCGTCTCGGTGCGCAACTCGCCGCTTGCCCGGCGAGTAGAATGCTGGGTCCCGGACGCATCTGGCCGGGTGTTCGAACTGGCGGCGGGCTATTGCGAAAAAATTGGTTCACTGACGGGCTTGCAGGTTCCTGTCGATGACGGCTTTTTCACTACCGTGCGAATCACGGGCGTGCCGGCGATCTGCAAGGACCTCACCAGGCTCGATGACACCTTTGCCCGTGTGGCCGGCGCGGCGGGGTTAGCCAGCGTCGTCGCCATGCCGATTTTTGACCAAGGCAGCTTCAAGGCCATTGTTGCCTGGTATCAATGACCCGGGACGCGCATCCAAAAATGCGTGTCATCGTGCCAGGCAATAAACACCTTGCAAAAAGACTCGCCGCAAGTCACAGCAGAGTTCGGCGGGCTTATTTCAGCTCCCGCAATTTTCAGCCTGCCGGTGCCACAAAGGCGTGCCCGGCGCCTGGCTCTCGAAACTACTCCATAATATATCATCCATTCGGCAATGACGCCGCCAGCTCGGGACCCCCCGGTGTTGCGCGGCTTTTTTGCGTTCGAGTTTTGCACCATGTCCCTAACCCGTGAGTTCAGATCGGCAGCAAAGCGATGCTTTTGCATCCGCCTGCGCTCGACCATGGCTTGCAAGGCGATCGTCATTCTGCCAGCCGGCTCGGCCATATCCAGCTCAAAGCAGATGCGAGACGATCAGGGCGACCAGCAACAGCGCCGAGACGACTTGCCAGAATCGCACGGGGTTACGCTGCGCCAGTGGCACCGGGCGCATGGCCACGCGCTCTACCGCAGCGCCGCCCTCCAACTGGCGCAGCAAGTCCACAACATCGCTGAAACGATCGCCGGGATGGATGGCGACACAGCGCATCAGCGCGGCATCGAGCCATGCGGGCAGTTCGCCGCGCAGCTTGCCGGGCGAGTCCGGCTGGCGGAAGCGCGGCCGGCTGAACGCTTCGATCTCGCCATAGGGATAGGCGCGGGCGAACAGGCGCCACAGCGTCACACCCAGTGCGAATTGATCGGTGGCTTCGCTGCCGCGCTCGCCGCCGAACATCTCGGGCGCGAGATAACTCGGCGTGCCGGGGATTTCCTCGCCCGCGAATTCATCGATGCGGGGCAGTCGGGCAACGCCAAGGTCGATCAGCTTCAACCCGCCACCGGCCAGCAGCATGACGTTCTCGGGTTTGATATCGCGGTGGATGATGTCCAGCCGGTGCAGCGCAGCCACGGCGCGGGTCAGCTTGATCGCAATGGCCAGCCCCTCGCGCAAGCTGATCGCGCCGCCCAGCCGCTGCTCCAGCGTCACCCCGTCATGGAAAGGCTGCACGCCATACAATCGCGACTGGCGCTCGCCGGACACCGCGATAGCGCTGCCGACAAACGGACTCGTCACCCGGCTGCCGATCAGCATCTCGCGGGTAAACGCCAGCCGCGCGCCGCTCTCGGACAGCAGCGCCGGCTTGGGAAACTTGATCGCCACCCGTTGGCCGCTGATGGTATCGGTCGCGCGGAACAATCGCGTGTAGCGGCCATCGCTGATCGACGCATCGAGATGGAAACCATCGACGCTGTCGCCAACCTGGGGCGGGTCGAGGATCGGCAGGCGGCCGATATCGCCGGCAATGCTGTCGTAATCGACCGCAGGCAACGAGACGACATCGAGCACCAACGCGCTGGCATTGTCCTGGCTGCCCGCGGCAAGCGCCGCATCGACGATTGCCAGCGCATCGGCATCGGCGGAATTACGGGCGCTCAACAGCTTTTCGATGCGACGCGGCGACAGGCTGCCGTGGACACCGTCACTGGTCAGCAGCAGCCGGTCATGCTCGGCCAGCGGCAATTCATGATGATCGAGCCGCAGCGCTTCCTCGATGCCCAGCGCCCGGTACAGGATGTGGCGCTGGTCGGGATGCGAGCGGGTGTGGTCCTGCGTCAGACATTGCAGATGGCCATCGCGAAACAGCCACGCGCGGCTGTCGCCAACATGCAGAACGTGGCCCTTGCGCCCCTTCAGCACCAAGGCCGTAAACGTCGTAGCGGCATGTGCCAGCGCCTCGGTACGGCCCATGGCGGCCAGCCAGCGATTGAACGGGGCCATCACGTGCTGCACCGCCGGCGCTACGCCGATGGTGTCGGGCTGGTCGTACAACCCCTCGATCAGCGAGCGCACCGCCAGCTCGGAAGCCATGCGCCCGCCCCCCGCTGCGCTGAAGCCAGGCTCGCCGCTGACCCCGTCGGCCAGCGCCGCGATCATGCCATGCGTCGCCCGCTCGGTCTCGGTAGCGAAGTAAATTCCGGCAAAATCCTGGTTTTCGGCCCGCGCGCCGCGCTCGCAGGCGACACCGCCCAATACCTGCAACCGTCCTTCGAGTTTCAAAATTGCGCCCCCTCGCGTGTTCGCGTGCGAGAGGAGCAAGCTGCAAGCCCTGTCGTCAAGTCCATTTCCGCCCCTCCAGGAGCATGATCCAATGTCATCCCTAGCCTCTGCGACGCCAGGCCAATCGGCCCGGCCCGAATCTGCTCCGAACCTTCAGGGCACACCATTCTGGCAGTCCGGACATAAGCCCACGCTCATCATGGCTTTTGTTTATTTCGACCTGGCCTTCATGGTGTGGAACCTGATGGGGCCGCTCGCCCCGATCATCGCCAAGCAATTGGCGCTCAACCCGGCGCAAAAGGGCTTTATCATCGCGGTGCCGACACTGGCCGGCGCGGTGCTACGACTGGTCAACGGTTTCCTGGTCGATCGTATCGGGCAAAAGATCACCGGCACGATCAGCCAGTTGATCGTCATCGCCGGGCTATTTGCGGCCTGGCATTTCGGCATTTCCACTCTGCCGGGGCTGGTCGCCGTGGGCGTGATCCTGGGCTTTGCCGGGGCGTCGTTTGCGGTGGCGCTGCCGCTGGCCTCGCGCTGGTATCCGCCCGAGCATCAGGGCAAGGCCATGGGCATCGCCGGCATGGGCAATTCCGGCACGGTTCTCGCCGCGCTGTTCGCGCCGCTGCTGGCCAAGGCTTACGGCTGGAACAACGTCTTCGGCTTCGCGCTGATCCCCCTGATCCTCGTGCTCGCCGCCTATCTGGTGCTGGTCAAGGACAGCCCCCACCAGCCCCCGCGCGTCAGCATGGGCGCCTATGTCCAGGCGTACCTCAAGATGCTCGGCCAGGGCGATACCTGGTGGTTCATCCTGTTTTACGGCGTTTCCTTCGGCGGTTTCGTCGGCCTCGCCGGATCGCTGCCCAGCTGGTACGTCGGCGAACTCGGCATGACCCCGATCCATGCCGGCTACGCCACCGCCGCCTGTGTCTTTGCCGGATCGATGGTGCGGCCGTTCGGCGGCGCGCTGGCCGACCGCATCGGCGGCATCCGCACGCTGAGCTTCGTCTATGCGGTGGCGGCGGTACTGCTGGCGATCATCAGCCAGCTTCACGCCAGCTTCGGCATGATGTTCCCGCTGTTCTTCCTGGTCATGGCGACGCTGGGCATCGGCAACGGCGCGGTGTTCCAGCTGGTCCCGCAGCGTTTCCGCCATGAGATCGGGGTGATGACCGGGTTGGTCGGGTTCGGCGGCGGCGTTGGCGGCTTCTATCTTGCTTCATCGCTGGGTCTCGCCAAGCAATGGACCGGCACGCCTTCGCTCGGCTTTCTCGTCTTTGCCGGGCTGGCGCTGGTTGCGCTGGCTGGGCTGTCCTCGGTCAAGAAGCGCTGGCGCACGACATGGGGCGCCGCCATCCAGGGAGTGCGTATCTGATGCCCAGCCCTTCGCAGAAGCCGATGAACGCCACCGAAAAACCGCATCTGGTCGTCATCGGCAACGGCATGGCCGGTTGCCGCGCGGTCGAGGAAATTCTTGACCGCGACCGGGGCAAGTACCGCATCACCATCTTCGGCGCCGAGCCACGCGTGAACTATAACCGGATCATGTTGTCGCCGGTGCTGGCGGGCGAAAAGGACTTCGCCGATATCATCATCAACGGCGTCGAATGGTACGAGGATCACGGGATCGAGTTGATCTCCGGCGATCCGGTGGCGGCGGTCGATCGCACCACGAAGACGGTGACGGCAAAATCGGGGCACTCGGTCAGCTATGACAAGCTGCTGATCGCCACCGGCTCCGATCCCTTCATCATTCCGATTCCCGGCAAGGACCTCCCCGGCGTGGTCACGTTTCGCGACCTCGACGATGTCGACAAGATGCTCGAGGCGGCGGCGAAGGGCGGCGGCGCGGTGGTGATCGGCGGCGGCCTGCTGGGGCTGGAAGCGGCGCATGGCCTGTCGTTGCGCGGCATGAAAGTAACCGTCATCCACCTGATGCCGACGCTGATGGAACGGCAGCTGGACGAAGCCGCCGGCTGGCTGCTCAAGACCGCACTGGAAGCGCGCGGCCAGACCATCCTCACTGGCGCCGATACCGCCGAAATCTACGGCGACGGCAAGGTCGAGGGCGTGCGGCTGAAGGATGGCCGCGATATCCCCGCCAGCATCGTCGTGATGGCGGTAGGTATCCGCCCGTCAACCGGGCTGGCTCGCGAAGCCGGGCTGGCGGTGGGGCGCGGCATCCAGGTTGACGACCATATGGTCAGCAGTGATCTCGACGTGATGGCGGTCGGGGAATGCGTCGAGCACGACGGGCTGGTTTATGGCCTGGTCGCGCCGCTGTGGGACATGTGCCGCAGCCTCGCCGATGGCCTGCTCGGCACCGAGAATCCTTATCGCGGCTCTGTCACGTCTACCAAGCTGAAAGTCGCCGGGCTCGACGTGTTCTCCGCCGGCGATTTCAGCGGCGGCGACGGCTGCGAGGATATCGTCCTGCGCGATGCCACGCGCGGCATCTACAAACGCGTGGTGGTCAAGGAGGACAAGGTCATCGGCGCGGTGCTGTATGGCGATACCTCCGACGGCAACTGGTATTTCGACCTGTTGAAGCGACAGGAGGATATCGCCGATATTCGCGAGGCATTGATCTTCGGCCAGGCCTTTGCCTCGGGAGGAGGCGGGTCCGCGAACCCTTTTGACGCACTGGCGACGATGAGCGACGCCGCTGAAATCTGCGGCTGCAACGGCGTTTCCAAAGGCAAAGTCGTAGCCTGTATCGACGGCGGCGCTCATGACCTCGATTCTGTGAGAGCGACTTGCAAGGCCTCGGCCAGTTGTGGGCAATGCACCGGGCTGGTTGAAAACCTGTTGGCGATGACCCTGGGCGACAGCTTTGCCGGGCAGCGCAGCAACAAGCCGCTGTGCAAATGTACCACCTTCACGCACGAGGACGTGCGCTCCCAGATCGCCGAAAAGCAGCTCAAGGCCATCCCGCAAGTCATGCAGGAGCTGTCTTGGTCCACTCCCGACGGCTGCGCGTCATGCCGCCCGGCGCTCAATTATTACCTGCTGTGCGCGTGGCCGGCGGAGCATCAGGAAGACCCGCAGAGCCGCTTTACCAACGAGCGCATGCACGCCAATATCCAGAAGGACGGCACTTACTCGGTGGTGCCGCGGATGTGGGGCGGGGTGACGACGCCAAACGAATTGCGGGCGATTGCCGATGCCGCCGACAAGTTCAACGCCGGTCTGGTCAAGGTGACGGGCGGCCAGCGGCTCGACATTTTCGGCATCAAGAAAGAGGATCTGCCCGCGATCTGGGCCGACCTCAATGCCGCCGGGATGGTTTCCGGCCATGCCTATGGCAAGTCGCTGCGCACGGTAAAGACCTGCGTCGGCTCGGATTGGTGCCGGTTCGGCACGCAGGATTCGACCGGGCTGGGGATCAAGATCGAGCAGATGACCTGGGGGAGCTGGATGCCGCACAAGTTCAAGATCGCGGTCAGTGGCTGTCCGCGCAATTGCGCCGAAGCCACCATCAAGGACTTTGGCATCATCTGCGTCGACAGCGGCTATGAGCTGATGATCGGCGGCAACGGCGGCATCCATTTGCGCGGTACCGACCTGATGTGCAAGGTCGCCACCGAAGCCGAAGCGATGGAATATTGTGCCGCCTTCATCCAGCTATATCGCGAGGAGGCGCGTTATCTCGATCGGACCGCGCCCTGGCTCGAGCGGGTCGGGCTGGAGTACATCAAGCAGCGCGTCGTCGAGGATGCGGAGGGGCGAGCCAAGCTCGCCATGCGATTCCGCTATTCGCAAACCTTCTCGCAAAGCGATCCATGGGCGGAACGCGCAGCGGGCAAGGATGCCCATCTCCACCAGCATATCGCCGAAATCCGGCCGTTTGCCATGACCGGGGATACCTGACCGATGGATGCTCTCTGGCTCGATATCGGCCCTCTCGATCAATTGCCGGCGCTGGGTGCACGCACGCTGCCGGTCCGGGGCGGCGAGGAGATCGCGCTGTTCCGTACCGCCAACGGCGGCGTCCACGCGCTGGTCAACAAATGTCCGCATAAACACGGCCCGTTGTCGCAAGGGATCGTCCATGACACCACCATCACCTGCCCGCTACATAATTGGCGGATCAGCCTGATCACCGGGCTGGCGCAAGGCGAGGATAGCGGCTGCGTGCCGGTGATCCCGGTCAAGGTCGATGGCGGGCGCATTTATCTCAGTCGCAAGGAAGCGTTGCAGGGGCTGGCATGAACGCTATCCGCACGACTTGCGCCTATTGCGGGGTCGGCTGCGGGATCACCGCGACTGTAACCGGGCCGCATGCGGTGGAGATCAAGGGCGATGCGGACCATCCCGCCAACTTCGGCAAACTATGCTCCAAGGGGTCGCATTTGGGCGAAACCGTGGGACCAGACGGCCGCCTGCTGTATCCGATGGTCGATGGCCGGCGCGCGAGTTGGGACGATGCGCTGGATCGTGTCGCCGGAGCGATTCGGGAGACCATCGCCACGCATGGGCCGGATAGCGTTGCCTTCTATGTCTCGGGGCAATTGCTGACCGAGGATTATTACGTCGCCAACAAGCTGATGAAGGGCTTCATCGGCAGCGGCAATATCGATACCAATAGTCGGCTGTGCATGTCGAGCGCGGTCGCCGCCCATGTTCGGGCATTCGGCGAGGATATCGTGCCGTGCAGCTACGAGGATCTGGACGAGGCCGATCTGATCGTGCTGGTCGGATCGAACACCGCGTGGTGCCACCCGGTGATCTGGCAACGGATCGAGGCGGCGCGGGTGGCACGCGGCACCAAGATCGTGGTGATCGACCCGCGCCGCACCGAAACCGCCGAACGCGCCGATCTGCATGTGCCGATTGCCCCGGATGGTGACGTCGCGTTGTTCACCGCATTGCTGGCGGCGATGCGGGCGCGGGGTGCGCTGGATGAGGCGTTCCTGTCGCGCCACGTCGCCACGCCCACAGGCTTCTGGGACGATCTGGCGAGCGATTTCGTAGCAGCCGGCATCGATGCCGACGTCTTCGCGGCATTGGTCGAACTGATCGTCGCGCATCCGCGCATGGTCACCCTGTTCAGCCAGGGCGCCAATCAATCTGTCTGTGGCACCGATAAGGGCAACGCCATCATCAACCTGCATCTGGCCACCGGCCGCATCGGCCAGCCGGGCATGGGACCATTCAGCATCACCGGCCAGCCCAATGCCATGGGCGGGCGTGAGGTCGGCGGGCTGGCGAACATGCTGGCCGTGCACATGGGCTTTTCGCCCGAAGAACGCGATCGCGCGGGGCGGTTCTGGCAGGCACCTGCCGTCACGCCAGGACCGGGGCTGAAGGCGGTGGACATGTTTCGCGCGGTCCACGATGGTCGGATCAAATTCCTGTGGGTGATGGCGACCAACCCCGCGGTATCGATGCCCGACGCCGGTTTCGTGCGCGAGGCGCTGGCGAGATGCCCGATGGTGGTGGTCTCGGACTGCATCGAGCGCACCGACACCGCCGCTTATGCCCATATCAAGCTGCCGGCGCTGGGGTGGGGCGAAAAGGATGGCACCGTCACCAATTCCGAACGGATGGTTTCGCGCCAGCGCGCGCTGTTTCCGCCCGCCGGCGAGGCGCGCGCGGATTGGGCGATCATCGCCGACGTAGGACGCCGGTTGGGCTGGGATGACGCGTTCGGCTGGGAGAGCAATGCCGAGGTCTTCGCGGAATTTTGCCTGCAAACCGCATTCGAAAACGACGGCGCGCGATTGCTCGACATGAGCGACTGGCTGGCGCTGTCCCCGGCGGACTATCGGGCGCTGGCTCCCCGCCGCTGGGGTGGGCGATCACCCTTCGCCAAGCTGCGGTTCACCAACCCCGACGGCAAAGCCCGGTTGATCGCGGTGACCCCGTCCGCGCCCGTCGTCGTCGATACCGCGTTCCCACTAAGGCTTAACACCGGCCGGTACCGCGACCACTGGCACACGATGACGCGCACCGGACTGTCGCCCAAGCTGTCCCAACACCGCCAGGAGCCGCTGGTCGAGGTGCATCCCGACGATGCCGCCGCCGCCGGGCTGATCGCCGGTGCGTTCGCTCGCGTCAACACGCCCAGCGGCAGCGCGATCTTCCGCGTCGCGCTGGACGAGGGCCAGCGCCGAGGCAGCCTGTTCGTACCGATGCACTGGACCGATCAGACCTCCAGCAGCGGGCGCTGTAACCTCCTGCCCGACAGCGCTGCCGATCCTTTCTCCGGCCAGCCCGGCTTCAAGAACACCGCTGCCGCCATTGCCCCCGCCGTCATGGACTGGCGCGCGTTTCTGGTGACCCGCGCGGCACCGGCCCTGCCCGGCGGTATCTATTGGACCAGCGTTACCCGGAACGGCGGCGTACTGGTCGAACTGGCCGGCGAGGGCGCGATCGATGTCGATGCGCTGCTCCCGCCCGGCCCTCGCGCCGAAGCGTTCGACCAGGCCCGCGGCACCCGGCGCATCGTGGTGAAAGACCCAGCCGGACGCCTCGTTGCCGCATTGTACCTTACGCGATCAGGCCGGCTGCCCGGCCGCGACTGGATTGCGGCGCAACTGATCGCAGGCGAAGGTGAAGGCGATCTGGCGCTGCTCGCCGGTCGCCCCGCCGTTGCCGGACCCGATCGTGGACCGATCGTCTGCGTGTGTTTCGATGTCGGCGAGAACACGCTGTGCGGGGCGATTACCGGGCAAAGCCTGGCCTCGGTCGAAGCTGTCGGCGCCGCTACGAACGCCGGCACCAACTGCGGATCATGCCGCCCGGCGATCGCGCGACTGCTGGCGCGAGCGGTGTAGTCTGCCCCCCTTTCGGTATCGCGGCACTCGCATGTTCGTGCCTTAACCCCTACAGGGCGCACTCCACCTGAAACGCGAGGGCCGATGGTGCGGGTGATCCTGTTCAACAAGCCGTATGGGGTGCTGTGCCAGTTCACCGATGTCGGTAATTCTCGGGAGGCGGGGGCCGGGTCGGCGCGGGTTACATTGTCGCAATTCATCGACGCGCCGGGGGTCTACCCGGCGGGACGGCTCGACCTCGATAGCGAGGGGCTGTTGCTGCTGACCGATGATGGACGTCTGCAGGCACGGATTGCCGATCCGAGGTTCAAATTGCCGAAGACCTACCTGGTGCAGGTCGAGGGTGAGCCGGATACGGCCAGCCTGCTGGCGCTGCAACGCGGCGTCCAGCTCAAGGACGGACCAACGCGCCCGGCGCAGGTCGAGCGGATCGCCGCGCCCGAATTATGGCCGCGCGATCCGCCGGTGCGGTTCCGCAAGAGCGTTCCCGACTGCTGGCTGAAACTGACGATTACCGAGGGGCGCAATCGCCAGGTGCGGCGGATGACGGCGGCAATCGGTCATCCGACGCTGCGGCTGGTGCGCTGGAGCATCGGCGACTGGACGCTGGTGGACGTCGCGCCGGGCACATGGCGAGAGGCTATGCCGGATCGAAGCTGACGCTGCCCCGGTTATATAGCTGCGCGATCATCGTGAGGGCCGCGTCCGAAGCAAGTGTCTGCGGGTCGGCCATCACTACCGGACGTGCGCAGATTTGCTCGGCGAACACCGCGCCCGCATCGCGGCAATCGAAGCATTCGCCGTCGACGAACAGCCAGACTGCGGCTTCACTGCGCCGGATGAAGGAAAAGCGGCTGGCCGGGTTGCGGTGGAGCGCGCCGCCCGCCACCCGCAAAGCCGCCACTTCGATCGGCTCGGCTGGCTGCCAATCGACATCGGGATATTTCGGCGCGGTGCAGAACTCGCCGAACCAGCGCGCAAAGGCGGCGGGGTCTTGCAGCGCTTCGGTCACCTGTGCGTGCAGCGCCGTGATCGCGGTCGGCAAAATCTCGCCGGGATTATCCTGCACCTGCAGGTCCGGGTCGGCGTAGCGATCGTCCTCCGGCAGTTCGGCGAGCAGGTGATCGGCCCAATGGCTGATCAATTCGCCACGTGCGGGGGCGCGAAAACCCACCGAATAGGTCATGCAATCATCGCCGAGCGCGACTCCGTCATGGGCGATACCGGGCGGCACATAAAGCATGTCACCCGGCTCCAGCAGATACTCGGCAGCGGGGGTGAATTCCGCCAGCAAGCGCAGGTCGTCATGCGGCAACAACGCGGTGGTGGCATCGCAGGGCGTTCCCACGCGCCAGCGGCGGCGGCCCAGTCCCTGGATCAGGAATACGTCATATTGATCGAAATGCGCGCCCACGCCGCCGCCATCGACGGCGTAACTGACCATGATATCGTCGATCCGCCAGTTCGGCACGAAGCGAAACGGCTCGATCAGCGCGGCCACGGCGGGAACATGGTGATCCACTGCCTGCACCAGCAGCGTCCAGTGTTTTTTGGCAAGGCGCCCGAACCGTGCTGCGTCGAACGGGCCATGTTCGCATTTCAGGGCGCCGGTCGCCCTGCCCCCGGTGCGCAGGATCAGCCGCGATTCAACCGCAGCTTCGCAGGCAAGCCCGGCCAGTTCATCCGCTGCAAGCGGGTTTTGCCAATCGACCCAGGGATTTTTGATCAGTAATGGCCGCTTCTGCCAGTAATCGCGCAGAAAAGACGGTATGTCGAATGAGGCAAACAGCATAGCTCACGCCATGCCACCGGATACGGCATCGCGCACCAATATTCCCTTACGCGGCTTCCTGCTCGATCCACTCGGGATAAAACGACGGTTGCCTTGTCGACCAACCCGGTGCGGCGGCGGCGGCTTCGCTGATCGAGCGGAGCAGGTCCTTGCGTCGTACCGGGCGAATCTGCGGCAGGGCGGCGGCGGCGCAGAACGCGCTGGGCAGCCATGGCCGAACTTCGGCGCCTAGCAGCCGCTCGTAGAGGAAGCGATAGGAGCTGAAGCTGCCCAGCCGCTCCTGGGCAATGTCGAAGCCGCTGACCCGGATCAGCTTGCCCATGAACGGCTCAAGCGATGCGAAACTGGCCTCGGTACGACCGGTATCGCGTAGAATGCCGTGACGGAGGTTTTTGAGTTCGCGATAAACGACATATTGGCTGCGGATCGATGCCGACTCGCCCGCGTCGCGCGCCCACAGCTGAAAGGCGTCCTGCCGACCCAGCCCGACATCGAGGCTGCGCTTGATATAGCGCTGTTCATAGGCGGTGAAACTGGCGAATTCCCGCCATTCCGCGATGGCCAGCGATGCCGTACCCGTATCCGCCATAATGCGCTTATCCTCGTTGCGGCCACGCCGGGCCCGAGGCAACAGAACAACAGAAGTTGGTTAGAAACGGGTTAAGGTGGAGGCAGGACGGTCGAATCAATGCGCGTGGCGCAAATTCCGCCAATGCGCGCTGGCCAGCAACGCCACCCCCACTATCGTCAGTACGGCTTCATGCGGCCCATGATCGAGGGTCATCGCGGTCGCCATCAAGGCCAGTCCGGCCAGCCCGGTCAACAGCACGCCGATCCGGCGATGACGCAGGACGCCCGCGCCTAGCCCAACCGCGCCGATACCCACCGCCAGCACCAGCCCGACCTCATGGATCGCCGGGTTCAGCAGCGCACCTCCGCTCAGCCCCAATATGGTAACCAGCAGCAGCCCGGCCACGCAATGTACCGCGCATAGGCCCGAAAGCAAAACGCCAACGCGATCAAGCCGGAAAAGACCCGAGAAACCGAAAACCGCCATGGCCGCGTTAATATGTGATATTGTTACATCGGGCAAGTGCCATTTCCCATCTTGCGAATTGCCGCAGGGGCTTGCAGGAGGCGCTCATGGCCAATTCAAGAAGAATCGGACTCAAGCACCCGCGCGGCACGACCAATCAGACCAGCGCGGCGGCCCGACTGGGCACGCTGGTCCACTGGTTGCAGGCGGTCGCGCTATTGGTGATCGCCATTGTCGTGGTCGGCGGGATTACCCGGCTGACCGAATCGGGCTTGTCGATCACGCAGTGGCAGCCGGTCAGCGGCGTTATCCCCCCGCTGGACGATGCTCATTGGCAAGCCGCCTTTGCGCATTACCGCCACATCGATCAATATGCCGCCGTCCATTCCGGCATGACCTTGAGCCAGTTCAAGGGCATATTCTTCTGGGAATATCTGCACCGCGTGCTGGGCCGGGTAATCGGCCTGGCGGTGGCGTTGCCATTGCTGTGGTTTGCTGCGCGCGGCGCGATCCCGAACGGGTTCGGCTTGCGGCTGACGGCGCTGGTGGCGCTGGTGGCTTTGCAGGGGACGCTCGGCTGGCTGATGGTGCGTTCGGGGCTGCAACCCGGAATGACCGAAGTCGCGCCGCTGTGGCTGGCGGCGCATCTGCTCACCGCGTTGTTTACGCTGTCGGTGCTGGTGTGGACCGTGCTGGATTTGCGCGCGCTGGCGAGAGTGCGCGGTTTTCGCCCGGCGCGGATCACCGTGCTGGGCGCGGCGACCGGCGCGGTGCTGGCGCTGCAATTGTTTTACGGGGCGCTGATGGCGGGGCTGCGCGCCGGCCACGTCAGCGACCAGTGGCCGCTGATGAACGGCAGGTTGTTTCCGGGGCCGACCGAAACCGGGGAATCGCTGGGCCATTCACTGATCGCCGATCCCGCCATCGTCCATTTCATTCATCGCTGGCTGGCGTTCGGAGTGCTGGCGATGCTGATCATCATGGCGCGGCAGGTGCGGCAGCATCGCCGGGTCGCCAGCATCACTATCCACCTGGCCGTCGGCACGCAGATTTTGCTGGGTATCGCCACGGTGATGAGCGGGGTGGCGCTGTGGCTGGCGGTGCTGCACCAATTGGCCGGTGCGCTGCTGGTCGTGGCTACCGCCAGCGGTGCCCATGCGCTGGGGCTGGCCAGCGCTGCGCAGGGTACGAAACGGGGGTAAACGGACCTGGATCTGGTCGTTCGATGCTGGAGGTATTATTTTACCTCTCATAAATGGCCCGGTATTGCTTGACTTTGGCGACCCTTTCCGCGAGTTGGCCGCGTCCCGCCGGTGCGGACGAGGCGGCGACGCCTGTTGCTGAATCCGGCGCGAACTCTTTGTGGCGGCACCGTTCGATGAGAACGATGGTCACTTTTTTGCACGATACTCTTTAGGAAATCGAGATGAAGGCGCTCACCAAGATGACCCTGTCGGCCAAGCCGGCAGAGGTCGAGAAGAAATGGCATCTGATCGATGCCGACGGTCTGGTCCTTGGCCGTCTGGCCGTGATCATTGCCAATATCCTGCGCGGCAAGCACAAGCCCAGCTTTACCCCTCACGTCGATTGCGGCGACCATGTCGTGATCGTCAACGCCGACAAGGTGCGGCTGACCGGCAACAAGCTGAAACAGAAGATCTATTACAAGCACACCGGCTATGTCGGCGGGCTGAAGGAAACCACCGCAGAGAAAGTCCTGAGCGGTCGTTTTCCCGAGCGCGTCATCGAAAAGGCCGTGGAACGCATGATCCCGCGCGGGCCGCTTGGTCGCGACCAGATGCGCGCGCTGCATCTCTATAACGGCGCCGAGCATCCCCACGGCGGGACACAGCCCCAGCCGATGGACGTTGCCAGCCTCAACCGCAAAAACAAGGTGGGTGCATGATGCCCGATAACACTGTTACCGATCTCGCCGACCTCGGCGCCCTGACTAACGCCGCACCGACTGCTGCTCCGGCACCAGCCGCAGATGCCCAGGCTGCTGACTCGTACGTCGAAGAAGCGCCCCGCGCGCCCGCCGCGCCGCCGATGCCGCTGCGCGATCGCATCGTCGATGCCCAGGGTCGCTCGTATGCCACCGGTCGCCGCAAGAACGCCGTGGCTCGCGTCTGGATCAAGCCCGGTTCGGGCAAGATCACCGTCAACGGCCGCGACCAGGATGTCTATTTCGCCCGTCCGACCTTGCGCCTGGTGATCGATCAGCCGTTCCAGATTGCAGATCGGGTTGCCCAGTACGACGTCGTCTGCACCGTCAAGGGCGGCGGATTGTCCGGGCAGGCCGGCGCCGTCAAGCACGGCATCTCGCAGGCGCTGACCCGCTTTGAGCCGGTGCTGCGCAGCGTCGTCAAGGCCGCCGGCTTCCTGACCCGCGATTCCCGCGTGGTCGAGCGCAAGAAGTACGGCCGCGCCAAGGCCCGCAAGAGCTTCCAGTTCTCGAAGCGCTAAGGCGGTTTGGCAAAAAACGGTCTATGACGGAAATCGGGAGTCCATTGACGCGTTGCTGCCGAGCGCGGTGGTGCGTCAATGGATCCCAAATCAAGTTCGAGATGACGACAAGGTGAGCGCGATCATGCATTGGCGGATCGTCGTGGCCTGAATCCGATGGCTATGCGCCAGGTTCGTCCGCCTGCCTGCGGTTTCCCGGCGAAAGTCTGTCAAAGATAGGTTGGAGGCCCGACCCGGAATCGAACCGGGGTGAACGGATTTGCAATCCGGCGCGTGACCACTCCGCCATCGGGCCCAATGACAACTCGTGCCGCAGATAATGCGGACCTGCGCCCTAGCGGCAAGCCTTTAGCCGAGTCAATTCGATTATGTGATTTCGGCG
>CAZZYX010000074.1:0-17739 GCA_964658485.1 uncultured Acetobacteraceae bacterium
GATCATCGCGGCTATTTCGGCGCGGGTTTCCCACAGCAGCTTGCCGGTCTCGCGCGAGATTGCCTCGGCCAGCGCCTCGCGGCGCTCACCCAGGATGGCGGCGAAGCGGCGCATCATCGCGATGCGATCTTGCAACGGCGTCGCGGCCCAGCCCGGCGCGGCGGCGCGCGCCGCTGCGATCGCCGAGCAGCATTGCTCGGCGCTCGCGGTCGCGCCTTCCCACACCACGTCGCCGGTAGCGGGATCGTGCGATATCAGGCGCGCGCCGTGTCCGCTCACCCAGCAGCCCGCTATCAGATGTTCGGTCACAGCTTCATTTTGCCGATCATGCCATTGCCAGCTTCATTTGGGGTCCGCGTCATCTGGAAGATGCCGGTCGCGTTGCCGCTGTCGAAACCAAGATCGAGCGCGCCGGTGGCAGGGTCGGTCGCCCGGCTGATGAATTCGTAGAAGGAGCCCGGCACCGTCCGCTCGATCTCGCCATCGGGGGTCGTGAAGCGGCGGGTTACGTGGTCGGCCATGAACGCGGTCTGGCGCACGCGACCGCTGGCCGACACCTCGACGCGCGCCTTCATCGGCCTTCCCAGGGCCTGCTGCACAGCGGCCAGTGCCGCAACATCGGCGACCCGATCGGTGGCGTGATTGAAGGCGTTGCCCTCGGTGGCGATCCACGCGGCTTCGGCGGAATGCGCCAGCAGCGTTTCGTAATCGGCAAGGGCCGGGTGGTCGTGCTGGCGACCGAAGGCGGTCAGGATTTCGGGCAATGCCGCCGCCGCCGCCGCGAAAGAGACCGTGCCGCCGCTCGCGAAATCGTCTAGCACGGCAATCGCCGCCGTGCCCAGCGGATCGCGCGAGGTGCCGAAGACACGGGTTGCGACGCCTGCGAATTCTTGATCGAAACGATCGACATGCAATTCGCTGACAAAGTATTGCGGGATCGTCTCGGGCTGGTCGAGATGCCGATAGGCGCGACCGGTCATCCGCAGCGCCGGCAACGGATAGACTCCGGCGACGCGATAGCCCAGCGGTTCCAGGATGCGGGCAAAGGCGTCTTCCCCGCCGGGCAGCGCACCGGTAGCACCGCTGGCGAAGCGGATCGTGCGGAGCGCGCCGTGATCGAATGTCACCTTGCCGCCCGCAGCCACCCGATCATCGACATAGGCCGCCCCACTCGGCACGCGGGCCAGCAGGTCGTCGAACAGGCAGATGGCGAGCGCGGCGGCAAAGGTTCCGCGCGGGCAACGGACATCGGACGGGGCATCCACTGCCGGATCGATCTCCAGCGCCGACAGCACCCGTGCCGTCGCTGCCTGGCCCAGCACCGATCCGACCAGCCGCGCGACCATACCCGGATCCGAACTCATCATCATGCTCCAAAGCTTTACGCTTGCAGCCTTACCCCGCGCGGGTGATCCGCCGCAAGAGGCCACCGTCGGCGGCGATCTCGCGAGCGGCATTGTGACTTGGCCCGCCGGTGACGATATGCCGCGCCGACACAGGCCGGGTAGAAGGCGCAGACCAGCCCGTATGCCCGACGCCGATGATCACCGCATGGCAGCGGTGCTCATCTCATGGGTTGCTGGGGGTCCGTGGTACCCCGGCGGGCGGGAAGTTGGTGAAACCGAACAGTTTGCGCACGTCAGGCGTGCCATTGCCATTCAGGTAGTTGTAATTCTGGCTTGGATAATCATCCGACCAGGCGCCATCGAAACCCTTGATATTGCGATGATAAAATTGTGCCGCTGCGGGTGCGGCAACGCCGCCGGCCAATGTCTGGGCGCGCCCGACCCCATACAGATAGGAGTTGGCGTTGCCGATGCGACCGACTTTCTGGATGAACAGCACCAAGGCTCCGACAAACTCGGGTGACGAAACCGAAGTGCCGATTACCCCGTAATTTTTTCCGAAAAACCGGACGATCGCGGAGCTGCGGTCGGGGCCGCAGGGCAGGACCGCCAAGCTGGACGGGCAACCGCCAACCTGCATTCCGACATCCGGGACAGTACGAAAGCTCGACCCGGAATCCACCAGTTGTTGATAGGCAGGACGGGCGAAAACCACGCTACGGCCACCGCCCGCACCCCAATAACCACCCGAAACATTCGTGCCGAGACCATAAATATCATAGGGGACTTCGGGATCGCCATACGCGTTCTCGCCGGCATAGGCCGACGACAGGCCATGTTTATACGGCGGCACGATCGGTCCGGGAGATACTTCGGTAATCAGGTTACCGCCACCGACCGCAGTCACATAAGGTGAATCGGCAGGTGACGAGACGCTCTTTACGAACTTTGCCGTCGTGCTGCCGCTGAAATAATCGGCCGAAGGACACGCGAGACCACCTTCGTCTCCAGAACTGGCGACAAAGGTGATACCCTGGGCGTTACCTTGCTTGAACAGATCATCGTAGAGCGCCAGGATATAGGTATAATCGACGCCCGAATTATAAGCAGCGGTATAGGCGAGCTCGCAGCCTCCGAACGAGGAATTGACGACGGCGTACTTGTTGGAGTCGACGATCGCCTGATAACCGTCGAGGATCGACTGGTCCTGCAGGTTGGGGATACTGAACAAGGTGACATTGGCACCGGGGGCGCCGCCCAGAATTTGCTGGACATCCAGGCTGGCTTCGACCGACCCCGGCCCGTTGATCTGTCCACCGCCGTCCACCAGCACCGTCGTGATATCCGGCACCTTGGTATTCGTCGTTATGCTGAACTGTTCATGGTTGAAGAAACCGGCGACATCGCCGGGGGCGACCAGGTCTTCCATCAACACGGCAGCGCCGACGCCGGTGCCATCGAGACGCGTGCCGTTGGGCAGGAAGCTCTGGTATGACGGATAGTCGTAAGCCTGCTTCATGTCGTTGTACCAATAGGCGCCATCGCGACTGGTACGATTGTCGGGTACCGCCGTTGCCGAGATCCGGGCGAACGGATGCTTTGCCGACAGGCCGTTGAAAGCGGTCACCGTCGCGCCCAGTGACGATAGCGATGCTGGAATCGCGATCCCGGAGCTCGCTACGATCTGGGTCTTGCCGTTGTTGAGCAGCACCGTGTTCAACCCGGTGTTGAACAGCCTGCCGACCCTGGACGCCGTGCCGCTGACATGCATCGAACGCGTGCGGACAGCATCGACCGACAGGCCGGCTGCGGTAACGGCTGCCTTTGCCGCAGCCCAGGCTTCCTTGGTAGGTCCATAGGATGCGGCAAATTCCGCAGGTGTCAGCCACTTGTGATAGAGCGTGCCGCCTTGGGTCTGCTGGGCCACCAGCAGACGATCGAGATCGAGGCTGTTGCGCAGCGGCAGAAATATCTCGAAATCCACCTGGGCTGTCGCTGCGGTAGGCGTGACGATGCCTGCTTTTTCAGCGGGCGTTGCCGCCAGTGCCGAGGTCGTGAATACACTGGCCGACAACAGGGCCCCAAGACTGAATTTGATCATATTTCACCCCTTGTTCAAATCGCGCGGAGATTGAATTTTGTGCCTCCACAACCCTTGGATATTGGGATCAAGTGATGTCAGGCAACGCAGCAAAAGTCTGTACTGTTGCAAAAACCACACGCTGGCCAAGTAACGACATCCTATCGTCGCCGGCAGGTGAAGTCGATCAGGCCAGTGCAGGAAGCAGATTGCGGCGGCGCATCGACGCGCCGATTATCGTGAAGCCGGCAAGCAGCAAGCCCCATGTCGCCGGCTCGGGAATTGCAGTGACCGAAACATTGTCGAGCAGAAAAAACTCGGATGGGTTGTTGAAGAAGAACGACACGTCGGCAGTCAGGCCGGAAGCCGTTACTGGAAGGCTGACGGTTTCAAAGTCGAATGGCCCAAGTGATGCGGCAGATATCTGAAAACCATCATCGAAAGAAAATATGAACTGGTTGTTGCCTGTTGAATCGGTGTTGGCAATATCGAAATTGACATAGTAATTTTGGCCGGGAACAGTGTCGATTGTCTGGGTGATCCCGCCAAGCGCGGTAGCCGGCCCAAAGGCTGCCGAAAATTGCCCACTAGCTACCGGAAGTACTTCGCCTCCTACGCTTTGGCCTTGTCCGTACACTTGAGAAAAACTGGTATCGCCGAATTGCGTCCAGCCGGAGAAATCACCCGCCTCGAAGCCGCCGTTAGTCACCAGGTTCGGGGCGGCCAATGCCGGCGTGGCCGAAAAAATAGTCGCAAACGCCGCAACAATAATCGATGCTTTCATGATGCTATCCTTTTGCAGCCCTTATCGATGCGGCGATACGCGACAGTGTCTCGCGTCAGATACATCTGTCTAATGGACAAAAAAGCGATTTCAATCAAATTTTGATAGGCGGCGACAGACGATCAGAAAAAGCCGATCGCGTTGCAACAAGGCAACGCTGGCGTCCTCTTTGGAGGCTAGGTTACTTGGTGATCGCTGCAGCGTGGCCATACGATGCGCACCCGCGCCCGTACGGAACGAATCGAATTCAGGCGTTCAGATATCGATGTCGGGAGGCTCGGAACTGGATCAATGACGCAGTCGTCAGATGGCACCTTCGGCGCGAAGGCGGGCAAGTTCGGTCGCCGAGATTCCCAACGAGGAGTAAACTTCGTCATTGTGTTCGCCCACGCTCTGCGGCGCGATGGTTCGGATCGAGCCTGGCGTATCCGAAAATCTCGGAAAGCTGTTCTGCATCTTGAGCTCGCCCCAGTGTGGGTGCTGGACGGTCACGATCGCCTCGCGAGCCAGGTAATGCGGATCGGCCAGCATTTCCGGAGCACGGTATATGGCACCTGACGGGACGCTATGTTCGATCATCAGACGCTCGACTTCCGCAATTTCGAGGGTCTTGGTCCACTCGCCGATGATGGCATCGAGTTCCTCCTGATGCTGGCCTCGGGCGACATGATCGACGTATCTTGGATTGCTCGCCAGCTCGGGCTTCCCCATGGCCTTGCACAGCCTGGCGAATATTGCATCCTGATTGGCGCCGATCAGGAATTCACCGTCCGCGCATGGATAGACGTTGGAAGGCGCGATGCCGGGCAAGGCCGATCCCGAACGTTCGCGGATATAGCCCGATACGGCATATTCGGGCACGAGGCTCTCGGTCACCTGCAGGACGGCTTCGTAAAGGGCACTGTCGATAATCTGGCCGCGACCGGTGCGCTCCCGCGCATGCAATGCCGCAAGCGCGCCCATGCAACCGTAGGTCGCCGCGAGCGTATCGCCGATCGAGAGACCCATGCGGCTGGGCGCACGGTCGGCATCGCCGACGATGTAGCGCCAGCCGCCCATTGCCTCGCCAATTCCGCCGAACCCGGCGCGTGACGCGTAAGGCCCGTCCTGGCCATAGCCCGAAACACGGACGATAATCAGTCGCGGATTGATGGCATGGAGAACATCGGGTCCGATATTCCACTTCTCGATAGTACCGGGCTTGAAATTCTCGATCAGGATATCCGCATTTTCGACGAGTTTACGGACCAGTTCCTGTCCGGCCGGAACCCGCAGGTTCGCGGACACCGATTTCTTGTTTCGTGCGACCACCTCCCACCATAGCTTATGGTCGCCGCGGCCCCACGCCCGCATCGGATCACCGGTGCCCGGCGGTTCCACCTTGATGATTTCCGCGCCCATGTCGCCGAGCAACTGCCCGCAGAAAGGCCCGGCGATGAGTTGTCCAAGCTCGATGACGAGGATGCCTTTCAGCGGGCCCTCGCCGGTGTTCACTGTGGCCAATTCGTTTACTCCCTTAACGAGGCAACATGTGCCCAGACCGGCTGACGCGGCGCCGGCAGTCCCGTTTCTGAGATACAGGCCGCGTGCAGCATCTCGATTTCGCCGCCGGGATCGAACAACGGCAGTGGCCCGTCACGGCGGCGAGACGATAGCCATGATTTTCCTGTTCTTTTAGGCCATTCTTTTAGACGTGCGCGGAAAGGGACCGGCCTTGGTCACCATTCCGGGCAGCGGCCGTCCAATGATGGAAGCCAGCCAGCCGGCCGCATCGATCAGTCGGTCAAGATCCATGCCGGTGGCGACACCGGACCGTTCGAGCATGTAAACCACGTCTTCCGTCGGCACGTTGCCGGCCGCGCCCGGCGCGAACGGGCAACCACCCATGCCGCCAAGCGAGGAATCGATAGTCTTTGCACCGGCGCCGATCGCCGCCCAGACATTCGCCACCCCGGAGTTTCGCGTATTGTGGAAATGGACTCGCACGGGCACCGGCGAGATCGCCTCGCGCACCCGCTGCACCAGCGCGCCGACATGGAAGGGTACAGCGACACCGATGGTGTCGGCGAGCGCTACCTCGACGGCTCCGCTCGCTGCCGCCTGGCGTGCTATCGCGACGACGCGGTCGGGTGACACTTCTCCCTCGAACGGGCAGCCGAAAGCCGCCCCGATCGTGATCTGGCCGCTGCGCCCCGCCTGATGCGCCAGCTTGACTATTTGGCATGCGACATCGACCGATTCCTGACTGGTCTGTGCCTGATTTCGTTGCGCAAAGCTGTCGGTAGTCAGGCAGACCGCACCCAGCTGATCGACCCTGGTGGCCAACGCCCGCTCCGCACCGCGCAAATTCAGCACCAAGCCGATGTATACAGCCCGGCGGTCAACCGGGAGGCCGGCGACGACCGCTTCGGCGTCGGCCATTTGCGGCACTTTTCGCGGATTGACGAAGCTGGCGACCTCGATGCGGCGCGCTCCCGCCGCTATCGATCGAACCACCAACTCGACCTTTTCAGGGGTGGACAGGATAAGTTTCTCGTTTTGAAGCCCGTCCCGAGGTCCGACTTCCAGGACTTCGATTTCAGCGAGCATGGATCCTCCGGCATGGTAAACTCCCGGACGGCCCTTGGCAGTTCTGTATACAAATATCAATGCAATTCTCGATGGCCCGATCCGGGCGCTTTGCTGCCTCAAGCCGGGCGGCTTGTTTTAGCGCTCCGGCACGCTCAATGATCGAGCTACTCCAACCGCTGGCGGGTGCGGCATGGAACTCTAACGCGGGGTAGCCCTGAATGTCGAAAGCCAGCGATCTTGCGTATGACGCTATCAAGGAACGAATTCTGAGCGGGCATTTGACGCCGGGGTCCCAGCTCAAGGAAGAGGAGCTTGCCGATTTTTGCGGTGTGTCGCGGACGCCAGTGCGCAACGCCATGCAGAGACTGGAATCGGAAATGTTCATCCAGCGCTCGGAAAGTCATAGATCGTATGTCAGCGAGTGGTCGATCGATGCGATCGAGGAGCTGTTTACCCTCAGGACAATGCTGGAGAGCCACGCCGCCGGGCGGGCGGCCGCGCACGTAACGGACGCGATGCTCGCGCTTATCAAGGAAAGCGTCCTTAATATCGATGTATCGCTCAATCGCCCCATGCCCGATGTCGATGCATTCCTGGCGGCGAACGCGCAGTTCCATGGGCTGATTATCAGGGCGGCGGCGTCAGACAGGCTGGCGCAGATGATTAATCGCCTGGTGCTGCAGCCGATCGTGCATCGCACAGCGCTTCGGTATGATGCCGACCAGCTGCGGCGAAGCGTGTCCGAACACGCCGAGATCGTCGCCGCGCTCGAAGCGCGCGATTCCGTCTGGGCCTCTGCGGTGATGACGTCGCATATCCGCAGAGCATTTCATGTCTACCGAACCGCAAAGGCAGACTGATCCGGAAGCTCGTCGATCCGGTGGGGTTGGCTGAATCCACGTGGCTATGGCGCGTCAGACGGCAATATGGCGAGGGCAATGGGATCAGGCGGTTCAGAAAAAGCGGCTTCCACACGGATTGCCGCGCGGTCAGGCTAATTTTTCCAGCCGCTTTGGTTGCAGAACTGTATACAAACGTAGTTCTCAACCAGCCTGGCAAGTTACGTCCGGCTTTTGAACCGCTTTTGGCGCCGCACCGAACCTTCTGATCGAGCAGCAGGCCCAGCCATTCGGCATGGTCGAACGCGCGGGGTTTGGGCCGGGCATCATCGGTTGACATCTGATCGGTAAACCAACTATCTGTATCATAGTCATCGCGCAATCAATTCCGGAAGCAATCCGGGCACAGATGAGAGGGGAAGCCATCATGAGAGACCAACGTATTCGCGGGCGAGATTTGTCTTTTTCGACCGCAAAATTCAGCATATTGGCAAGTATTTCGGCATGGGCAACATGCGCGCAAAGCCAGATAACTTGGGCTCAAAACTCCCAGAGCCAAACGGCGCCTATCGCTGCAACCAACGATCAGCAGACAGCCCCGCCAAGCCCTGCTACAAATGCGGATAACGGCGAGATCGTTGTCACCGCACAAAAGCGAAGCACGTTCATCCAAGACACGCCGATCGCAATGAATGCCTTTCGGTCAGAAGACATCCGCCGAGCGGACGTCACCGATGTTTCCGGCCTAACCCGGCTGGCGCCTGACCTTCAGATGACCCAGAAAAACACGACATTACAGCTCAGCATTCGTGGAGTCACCAGTCTCGACGTGTCGGTGACTGGCGATCCCGGACTGACCGTTAGCGTAGATGGCGAATACATAAACAGCGGCACGGCAATTAATGCTGCCTTATTTGATTTAGAGCGGGTAGAAATCCTGCGTGGACCACAGGGAACACTGTATGGCCGTAATGCTACCGGCGGTGCTATCAATCTGATTGGCGCAAAGCCGCAATTCACCAACGTCAATGGCTTTATCACAGCAGGATACGGAAACTACAATGCCAAGCATGTCGAGGCCGCGATCAACCTGCCGGCCAGCGACAAGCTGGCATTCCGCCTTGCGGGATTTCACACCGATCACGACGGCTATCGGGATAATTCCCCTGCTCGACGCGGCGACGACGCAAATACCAGCGCGGTGCGGGCTTCTGCGCTATTCAAGCCAACCGATCGGCTGACCGCCTATCTCGCCACGGAATACGTAGACATACATCAGTCAGGAGTCGCGCAGTACGGTGTGCTTGTGAATTCTACTACAACAGGCCTCACGCCCTACACGAACCCAAGTAATCCTGCCCAGTCGAGCTACATACCATCCAAGTCGACTTTTCGGGAGAATTCGTCAAAGTTTGCCTTGGATAACGTCGGCTTCTTCAAGTCCAGGCAATACGCGGTTCGTGGCCGGCTTGACTATAGTCTCGGGCCGGTGACCCTGAGCTACATCGGTTCGTACCGGAATATCAAATCAAGTCAGATCAGTAATTCTGATGGACTTCCCCCTGATGGAGGGACGCATTATGATATTGTGACACCGCGACAGAATTCCGACACACAGAACCATGAAATCCGTCTCTCTAGCGCCTCTTCCAGCCCAGTAATTTGGCAAACCGGTATTTTTTACTTTAAAGAGACTCAGGATTTTATTCAAGGCGTGTCCTCTCCCAACTTCACCGCTGGCGGAAAATATCCGGCTGCGCCGGTGATGGCCTTTACCGATTTTCGACCTGATTTCAAGTCTACGTCAAAAGCCGCATTCGGACAGACAACGATTCCAATAGTAAGCGATGTGCTTTCGGTAACCGGAGGTATTCGCTATACGAAAGACAAAAAAATGAGCACGTTCATTGTTTGTCCATTGAATTTCGCCCTATACCTGAGCGGGACCGATACAACTACGCCGGATCCTGCGACTTGCCCAGGCCGTACCTCGACCGCGCAACAGGCAAGCGGCAGTAAGCTGACCTGGACCGCCGGAATCGACTGGCACCCTGCGTTGAATCATCTGATCTTTGGCAAGGTCTCTACCGGCTATAAATCGGGTGGTTTCGACACTGTCGGTTCTTTCGGACCAGAAACCCTGACGGCCTATGAAATCGGTTCCAAGAACGAATTTCTGGACCGAAAGCTAACATTTAATGCTGCAGCCTTCTACTACGACTACAGCAACCAGCAAGTCCAGGTTCTATTAGATTTGACGGGTGGTTTTGTTACGCAGAACGCCGGAAAATCACGAATATACGGATTAGAAACCGATACGACCATGCAAATCACTCATGATGATAGAGTAAGCCTCACAGCCAACTACCTGAATGCCAAATACACTCAATATGAGGGCCAATATGGAACGATCAGCGGTGTCATATATCCCGCAAACTTGGCGGGTCACAAGCCGCCACTGGCTCCCAAGTTCATTGTCGCATTGGGTTTCGATCACGTCCTCCATATCGGAGATTTCGGCACCATCACAGCAAGCGTGCTTTCCCACTACACATCAAGCTATTATCTGTCGGTCACTAACTTCGCCGCGTCAAAAGTCGGGGGATACGAAAAGACCGATTTGGGTTTGGAATATGCCACTCCGACCAAGGTAATTTCAATACGTGCGTACGCCCACAACATTGAAAACAAAGTGGTGCACACTTACGCCACTTACGTCGCCAATCCGAGCGAATATACATTTGAATATAGTGAGCCGCGAACATTTGGCGTACAGGCTACAGGTCGTTTTTAATATGCTTTATCAAAAAAGAACCTTTGACGCTTGGTGGATGGTCGTCGTATTATTTTTGGCGGCCATCATATCCTTTCTGGACCGGGGCATAATTGGCCTGGTGGTGGGGCCGCTGCGCAGAGACCTTCGTATCTCCGAGTTCCAAATCGGCCTTCTACAGGGACTTTCGTTCGGCCTATTTTATGCAAGTGTGGGCTTATTCCTTGGGCTAGGGGCAGACCGTTGGCCTCGCCGTCGATTGCTGATGGTGGGAATAGGCGCTTGGAGTACGGGCACAATCATGTGCGGTCTGTCTACCAGCTATCTCGAAATATTTCTGTGGCGATTGCTTGTGGGCGCTGGTGAGGCCACTCTCGTGCCTGTAGCAGTCTCATTGATCGGGGACCTATTCGACCCTGCCCGACGAGGGGCACCCTTAAGTTTGTTTTTCCTCGGCATCTCGATCGCGGGCGGTTTGGCGGCCGCGGTGACCGGCATATTATTGACACAGGTTCCAAATGAGTTTTTTTCATCGATTCCTGGACTAGCCGATCTGTCCCCTTGGCGTCGCGCCTTCGTGCTATGCGGCGGAAGCGGACTTTTCTTAATTCCCCTACTCCTGACAACTGTTGAACCTGCTCGTCAATACATCACGACGAGAGAACAACGCGTTAGTTTAAAAACGGTAGCCCTTTACTTTAAATCGAACAGTAGAGTTTTTCTGCCATTTTATCTTGGGTTTACGCTTATAACGGCAGGGCAATACAGTCTCGGCGCTTGGGGGCCATCGATGCTGATACGTCAGTTTGGCGTGAGTGCTGCCACTGCTGGTAAGCTGCTCGGGACACTTAGCATGATAGGTGGAATGGCAAGTGCCTTGTCGGCAGCGTTCGTCATCGACAAAGTGACCGTGAGGTTTGGGAGAAGCGCGAAATTACTCGTTCTCGGAGCGACCGCCTTTGGCGCTTTGCCATGTGCGTTCGCGGTATTTATGCCAAGCGTCTTTTCTGCTGCATTCGCCCTCGCGTGTATGAGTTTGGCTTATCCGCTAGCAAGCATATGTTTTTCGGCGACTGTTCAGGATCTATTACCGAGTAACATGCGCGGTGTCGCCATGGCGGCTGCGCTTTTAGTGAACACGGTTATCGCGTCCACGGTTGGTACGATGATGGTTGCGCTGACAACGCAATATATATTTAGGAATGACACGTTTGTGGGCTATTCTATGGCGTTGATCATTGTCCCATCGCTCTTGGCATCAAGTGTTCTTTTTCTAGTAGCATACCGCGCTTCGCACAAATCGCGATTTCAGGGCATTTAACAGGATGAAACTAGTGCGACCCGATCCTCGACGGATCGAAAGGCGCCTCCGGCGGGGCAATTTCAGACTTATGCCGGATCCAACGCGATTGCTGCCCAGCACCGCCGATAATTTGAAGTTTTTCGCAAACTTCTATATTTGAATAAATATCAACCTCTGACGACCATGTCGGCAGCCTTTCGCTCCTCCATTCTCTGCTCAACGCCATCGTATAGTTTCTGGTCCAGCGGAACCCGACTATAGATATTGTTTACGTGAACGATTTTGGACAAAAGAGATAGGAAAAGGATCTGCTCTTCTGGCGTAATTGGTGCCAAAAGACGATCCTGTGCCCGCTCCAGCATCGGCACGATATCCTGAATGACTTTTCGACCTTCCGGAGTAGCATTCAATACCAGGCATCTGCGATCGGTAGTCGAGCGGTCTCTCGTAATTAAACCTTTAGCCGCCAGGCGATCAAGAACTTTGACCAGCGTCGTTTTATCGAAAGCGATCAGCCGACTCAACGTGATCTGGTCGAGGTCCGGAAGTTCTGCAATCGCATTGAGAGCCGAATATTGTACCGAGGTCAGCCCGAGTTCCGCGGTCTCGTCAAGAAAGAGTGCTTGCGCGATCTGATAAGTACGCCGGATGAGATGCCCACCTCTCGAATACGCCGATTCCAACACTGTCGTTCCTCACCATTGCGCCGCTAGGGCAAGCATATCCGTTTCCTCGACGAACAAACTGCCGGTGTCAATAATTTGTGTACCTACAACGATAACTGGAGCCATTCTCCATGAGAAGACTTGCTAGCCCTGCTCGCCGATAACGGCGATGGTCATGGTGCCCAGGCCTTCGATGGACGCGCGCAACAGATCGCCAGGAACAATCGGACCTACACCCTCGGGAGTACCGGTAAACAATATATCTCCTTCTACCAAGGTATAAAATGAGCTTGCAAAGCTAATGAGCTTGGCAACTCCAAATACCATCTGCGAAGTATTGGCCTTTTGCATAATCTGACCGTTTTGTTCCAGAAATAGATCAAGAGCATCCGGATTTTTTAGCTCGTCGCTAGTGGTCAGCCAGGGGCCGACGATGGCATAGCCATCGATGGACTTCCGAAAGCTCCGATCTTCCGGGCCACGCAACGTTATATCCAGTCCAACCGCGTAGCCAGCAACGTAGTTCAATGCATCGTGCTCGGGGATGTCCCGGCCAGTTTTGCCAATCACGGCGACCAACTCGACCTCGTAATCGGTTCGACGATCTGGGAAACGGATCGCCAGATTCTCGGATGGTCCCGCCAGCGCCGAAGTCGCTTTGAGAAACAAACCCGCTTGCTGAATATCCGTGATAGTATGTCCGTAGCGAACCCCGGGATCGGCTTCGGCTTCGGCGATATGATTGCGATAATTCACCGGAGCAGCTACGATTTTTCCCGGCTGTGAAACCGGCGCGTGGAGCTCAATATCTTCCAGACGCCATCGTGGGCCAACTTGCCTCGCGGCCGGCGCCATCCTAATCAATTCAGGAAGAGCCGCAATCAGTCCATCTCCAGCGTGCAACCGTCGCCCCGCCAGGTCATCGACGATATCGGTTATGTCGATAACTTCGCCATCAATTATTTCGCCAATACGCCCGGCGCCGAACCGACAAATCTTCAATTTGTGCTTCCTCCAACATAAAGCTCTGAGTTATACGCGCTGCAAATCACGGGCTGCAAATCCGGCCAAAGCTTTGTAACGATCTTGCCACTCGATTAACTCTTCGCGAGATATCACGTCCTCGATTTTTTCGAACGGCTTGCCACCGGTTCTTTCTTCGATCACATTCAAAATGGCATCGGGAGACATTCCCCTGTTTGCCATCACTACGCCCGATGTCGCTGCAAGCCGTTGATCCTCATAACTTTTTAGAGCATCGCGCGGGTCGTTGGATAACGCCAGCAAGTTTGCCAAGGTGGTAGCGTCGATAATTGCCTGAGCGGCTCCATTCGATCCGCGTGGCATCATCGGATGGGCGGCATCGCCCAGTAAGGTCAATCGACCATTCGTCCAGAACGGCAAAGGATCCTGGTCGACCATTGGGTACTCATAGACTTCTTCAGCACCACGCAATAACTCGGGCACGTCGAGCCAGTCGAACCGGCAGTTTTCAAAACCCGCAATAAAATCGTCCACGCTCGCGCGCTGGGTCCAGTCACGTTGCAAATGCTCCGTGGGCCTTTGCACTTCGATCACCCAGTTTAAAAGCTGGTTGCCATCCGAATCAATGTTGTTTCGAATTGGATAGAGCACGAGTTTACCGTGTTCGTTCGTCCCAAGATAAGCCATGCTCGCGCCGCCATGAAACGGACGATGCTTCGTCACGCCGCGATACTGGGTGGTTCCTTCGTAACGGAGTTTGGCACCGGCTGGGTGCATTTGTGCGCGTGCTACTGAATGTATACCATCGCATGCTACCAAAACACCGCCGGCGGCCGCAGGCTGTTCAGCGAATTCTGCAGTGGCGCTATTGTCATCCTGAGCGACGCCGATGCACTTATGATTCAAGGATATCGCGTCGGTCCCCAACCGTTCCATCACTGCCTGCATTAAAATGGCGTGCAAATCTCCGCGATTGATTGAAATTTGCGGCCAACCGTATCCTGCATCTGTTCCACGTGGTTCCGAATAGACAAGCTGTCCGGCGCGCGTATAAAATAGGTACTCTCGGGTAACGACACCTGCTGCGACCAGCTTTTCTTCAAGGCCGAGATCGGACAATTGCCGCACGGCATGGGGAAGCAGATTCAATCCAACGCCAAGAGCCTTAAGTTCGGGCGCAGCCTCGTAAATCTGCGGCTTCATGCCATGAGCGTGCAGCGCTAGCGCAAACGTCAGACCGCCAATGCCTGCTCCAACAATAACGACATCGTGCTGGTAGTTGCCTTGCATACGCACTTTCCTCACCCCATTAATTTGGTGCGCATACCAATTGTTGGCCGAGCGCGCAACGGATGAATGAGCTACAGGCCCCTAGCGGCGTGGAATCCGTAACCATTTTCGCGTCGGTGTCACAGGAATGTCGAGCCGTTCCTGCCACCATCTGAAAAAGGAGCGTTGATTGGATTCGCTCAGGAGGTCGCCCAGTTTCCCAGGAATATTCGCATCGCGCTCCCGGCCCAGCCCCATTTGCACGTTCCAAACCAGGTCGGTTTGAGTAAAAATTCGAGCGCTTATCGAACGCCATATTTCAGCCTGTCGCTGGCTCTGCATCCCTGCGGGACCATATTGAAACTGGAACGCGCGACGAGCACGTTCCTTTGCGTCGGCTGACGCATTCTTCTCTACCATGCAAAAGCTATGTATTTCTGTAGTCGAAGGTCCGATTGGATGCCAGACGTGAAGGCTTGGAGTTCGCCAGTCGAATGACAAATTCGGGAACAGCGTTCCAAAGGTTGGATGAAATCCGTCTCGGGGCGGACCAAGCGCACGCTTGGAATGCCCAGCCGGTGGCGCTTGGTCTTGTGTCAAGATCGATATCACACCAGCTTTTGTCGACACCTGAAAGCCATTCGGTGTCGCGACCTGGTCGCCCATATTCTGATGGGACAGCCCGGGATCACTACCCAGTTCTATCAAACCACTGCCACAATACGCCTCCGCTGCTAACTTCCAATTGGTATTGACGGTCCAACGGATGGCATCGTCACCATATCCCTCAATTCCGTCACCGTCGCAGGCCAGCAAAATATCAAGGTACCAACCAAAATCCCCCAGCGCCTCCACGAACGGCTCTGCATTGAGGTCGCGGTTCGCAAATACCAAACCCTTGTAAACTTCGATTTTCGCTATCGAAACAAGTCCTTGGCCGGGCAAATCAGGCGATAAGCCGCAACTGTCATATCGCCAGCCGTGGCAGCTACAGTTCATAATATCCTGGCGACCGCGTGACGAAGAGCAAAGCAAATTGCTACTGGAGACGCAGATATTCTCGAAAACACGCAGGCTGCCATCAGAGCCGCGCCAGACGACAACGTCGTTCGCGCCCATACGCGATCTCAAAAAATTGCCGTCGCGAGTCAGCCAGTTTTCGGGTGCGACAAATAACCACGTTCCCCAAAAGACGCTTTTGAGCTCTTTTTCATATACCGCACGGCTTCCAAACGCCCTGGCCTTCAAGGTTCCCGATTTAGCGTCAAAATAGGTTGGATTTTGATCGAGCGCGGTTGGCTGCTCAGGTTCCATCATCGATCGTATGGATTGGATAGCCGGCGTCTAGCCAGGCATCAAACCCCCCTTCGACATTTGCAACATTAACGAAGCCCAGCGAATGTGCAATCCGAGCAGCGACTTCGCCTTGGCTACCATCTTCCGACACGAACACAATTCGCCGACTTTTGTCCAGTTGGTCTGCCCGAGTAGCAAGGGAACGATTTGGCAGACTCATGGCGCCGGGAATACGGCCTCCCGCGAAGTCAAAAGACGGCCGCACGTCGACGACCTGCACCTCTCCGGCTGCCAATGCCGTCCGGGTCTCGGCAACACTGATGAGTTCGATTACGGTTTGGTCGGTCATGCTCTGTCGATCCTAGAAGAAGCTGCTGAGGTTGCGGAATAACAAAATAGTCTGTTCGAGAAAAACATCGCGCGAAACAATCTTAAGGCCATCCTCAGCGGCAGCATCGCGCCGTCAATTTGAGACCGCCGGCACCGGGATCGTAAATTGGGAAAGTATCGATCGCGTTTTCCATATTCTATACGCATTCGAGGGGAGGTGCACTGTGATCGCGCTTAAGTGCCGCCCAATCCGCAGCCTCCATCCAATCCGCCCAGGCTTGCCAAGCCCAAAGCTGAGCATGCTCATTAACGTTGGTGTCTATGAACGGTGGGCCGCCGTCGATCTTTTTAATATTCCCGTGGCCAAGGCCCATCCCGAAGTGCAAAGGATGCCGGCGTGCAACAACACCGCGCGTTCCGCGAGTGCTTTGATCCCAGTTTTCACCGTCATCCTGTTCCAGGAAACCTGCGGGCCCATGGGTGTGGGTGGCCATGATGATGCGAGCACGACGCTCTTCTTCGGACAGGTTACTTTCGGCGATCGTGAACCACCAGGTTTCGGTTTTCCCCGGTCCCTTGGGCAGTCGCAGACTAAGCTGGGTGCCACCCCCGACGATCCAGAGGTTGGGAAAGATGTTCGGGTGTCCGCGGGTATGAATGCCGACGGGACCCAGTTGCTCGCGTGCCTCGGGTGCGTTCCGCCAGCCGATATCCATCATCGAGCGGCCGGCGGCCATGTTCTCGGCGTCGGTCTGCAGCATGACATCATCGATGCGGCCACCGCTGATCGCATGACCGTATTCCCCCAGGACCACCCGGTGCCGCGACATATCGACGAGCGGAACCTTTTGGCCGGGCTTGAGTACCTTTCCGCGTGCATACCCCGCCATGAACGCCGACGCATGGGTCAGCGGGGCATGATACCAATCGAACGCATTGTCGACGGCCAGTTTCCAGTTGGTGGTGCATGTCACCTTCTGCACCCCGTCAACCACGACGATGTCCCCACGCGCGGCGATCATGTCGATGCCCATGCGTCCGACCTCGCCGAGAAATTCCTCGAGGGGCGGGGCGTCGGCATCCATGGTCGCGAAGACGAAGCCCTTGTAGCTTTCCACGCGCCCGGCCTTGATCAGGCCCCATTGGCTTTTGTCGAGTTCCTCATGGTAGAGGTCGCGAAAGCCCGGAACACCCTTCAGATTGCCTTCGAGGTCGTAGGTCCAGCCATGATAGGTGCACATGAACGAGGAGGCATGACCGGAATCGGCGCGGCACACCGCGTTACCGCGATGGCGGCAGGTATTCAGGAATACCTGCAAACCACCCTTGCGGTCACGCGTCGCGATGACGCTTTCTTCACCGATGAAATTGCAGAAAAAATCGCCCGGCTTTGCAATCTGCGACTCGTGGCACATGAAGTTCCACGCCCGCGCAAAAATCTGCTCCAGTTCTTTCTGATAAATCTCTTCATCGGAAAAAATTTCGCGATCCACGGTCCC
>CAZZYX010000075.1:0-17272 GCA_964658485.1 uncultured Acetobacteraceae bacterium
GAAGAAGCCGGCAGTGAAGAAAATTGCAGCGGGCTGAACGGGACTTGGCGGGATGCTCGGAATTCTGGATCGACCTCACATGGGATAGTGTCGATCTTCAGCAAAATCAGGGCAGCCGATGTTCGGGGGGCGCATTCAGGCGGCGGAGGGTAGCCGGGTAAACCGCGGCGCGATCGCCCTGCGCGCTAAGCCAGCGTTTGAGAGCGTATAGCCGGGTATCGGCGATCCGCCCCTGAGCATAGGCGTCGGTGATGATTTCCAGGGCCTGGGCATTGCCCTTTTCCGCCGCTGCCTGATACCACGCCAGCGGGACATCGGACATGGCCACGTAAGGCGGGTCGTCGGTTTCCCGGGCGAGCAGGAGTTGCGCCGAAGGCTCGCCTTGCTCGGCCGCAAGATGCAGCCATGCGATATGCCGCCCGAACAGGTCGAGGCGCAATGCGGCGGTCGTTGCGGTCGGTGTCGATGCGGCCTGGTATGCCTGCGCCAGTTGCATCGCAGCGGTCGCACTGCCCCGGTGGGCGGCGCTGGCCAGGCAAACCCCGACAGGGGTATTTTCGGCAGGCTGGCCGTTAGCCAGCGCGGTAGACAGCGTCCGGGCTACCTGCGCCGACGGGCCGCACGAGGCTGGCGACGCAGCAACGCCCGGTTCGCCCCGCTGCGGCGCGGCGTGGCAAGCCGCCAGCAGCAGCGCTGCGGCTGGAACGAATTGCCCGCGCCGCATCAGTGGCCCAGCCGGGTCAGGACGGCGTTATAGGCAAAGTCGCCGCTACCACCATGGCAGGTACCGGGACGGACAAAGGTACAACTGCGCTGCTTCTGGACCGATTTCTGAGCCGACAGGCAATGGTCGAGGCGATAGCCGGGCGGCAAATCGGCTCTCGCCAGGCGCGGCGCGATCACCACGTTGAAACGGCTCTGGTTGGCCAGGACGGCTTGTCCGGCGATGCGGCCCTCGAACAGCAGTACGGGAATATTGCGGTTGAGAAAGGCATAGGACGCGCGCGGGTGATCGACTGCCTCGAACAAGGCCAGGCCGCAAATGTCTGGTCGCGCGCCGGCGCCGGCCAGGCTGGTCAACTGGTCGCGCCCGGCGCCCCAATTATGCGCGAACGGTTTGGTCAGCGCGACGGTCACCGACATGGCGAACCATGCTGCTCCCAGCAGCGGCATCATCAGCCGTCGGCGATCCGGCCAGCGCCGGACCAGTATCTGGGCGAGATCGACCGATCCGACTGCCGCCAACAGCACCAGCAGGTCGATCGCCAGCAGCACGAAACGATATTCCTTGTGCGGCACCGCCATATGAAATCCGATGATGACTACGGCGACCGCCAGCAGCATCGGCAGGCGCCGGGCGCCCACCACGATAGCCGGCACCAGCACCAGGCTGGTCCAGCCCCAGGTCGCCAGGATCTGCTGGATATACCATAGCGGCGCGCTGGTCCCGAACAAGGCGCTGCGGCTTTGCCCCAGGTTGATCGTGAAATTGGTGTAGACCCACAGAAACGGCGTCTGCCCGGCGATCCAGTCGGCCAGCGCTCCCAATCCCAGCGCCAGGCCATTGCCCAGCAGCAACGGCAGCCACAGTTTGCGGCAATGGCTGTAGGCGCCCCACGCCGCGATCAGGGCGATCGCCGGCAGATATTGAAAGCGCACGATAGCGCCGAGCAGCAGCAGGCACCCCGCCGCGAAAGCGGTCAGGAACGTCGGACGCTCGCGCAGCCGGTACAGCATCGCGATCGCGGGCATGAGCAGCGACAGGGCGATGCCTTCGCCCGAGGAGCGCGGGGCGAAATAGAATATTTCAACCCAGATTGCCGCGACCCAGGCGGCTATCAAGCCGTGCTGGCGGCTGACCCGCCCGGCCAGCTCGTAGAACGAGGCGACGACCCCCAGGGAAAGCAGCGACAGGCCGGCACGGACCAGCCAGATGTGGAGCTGGGTACCCGGCGCCAGCAGATGGCCGAGCGCCATTGGCGGATACAGCAGCATCGGGATCAGCCAGCCGCGGATCCCGGCATGGAATTCCCACGTTTCGATCCAGCGCCCGGTTACCAAGCCATAGGCAGGCTCCAGATATTGCCACACCTCGTCGGGGTGATGCATCATGGTCTGGGTCGAAAGCACCTGCCGAAACAGCCAAGCTACGGCCAGGACGGCCCAGAAAGCGCGATGCCGGTACAGGTGCGACGGCCGGTTGGCCGGCGCCGGGTGGCCCAAATCGTTCATCGCGGCGAAAGTCCCTATCGGCGTTGCGGGCGGCGGTTTGGCCACGGCGAGCCCGAGGCGCTGCGTAGCCGCAATCGCGCCAGACGCAAAGCGCATCGACTCCGATGGTCATTCATGCTTGGCGCAGGACCGGTGCGACGACAGCCAGGGCTATATGCAGAACGGCGGATTTTCTTCAATGCCAGATACGAATCCCGGAATACCCACCGCCGATGTCGGGACGATGGGCGCCGGCCGGCAAGCGATGCCGGCTTTGCGCGCCATCCTGGTGACCGGGGTGCTTGCGTGGGTCGTCGCATATGGGGTGATGAACAACCCCTGGGCGATCGCCTTGTTCGCGCAATCCGACAGCTTGGTTCCTGCTGACTGGGTTCACGAACTGTCGCGGTTTCCAGGCGAATGGCGGTGGTACAAGCTGCCGCAGGTGGTCAGCTTCGTGCCCGATTTCGTGACCTATCCCCTGGCCCAGGCGTTGACCGGGTCGTGGCGGGGCGCGATGATCCTGTACGCCGCCCAGATGGCCGTCACCATGGGTGTGCTGGGCGGATTGGTCGCGGCGCGGATCGGCGGGTGGTCGCGTCTTTCGGCGATCGCGGTGGTTTCCGGCCTGTTGGCGTTGCTGTTTGCCCTGGCTACGCTGGTCGCGCGTTCCGCGACATTGAACTATTCGCCGTCTGCTATGGAGTTTCCGGCAAGTATCTGGATATTCGTCCTGCTTCCCGTCACCCATGGTGGCCCGTTCCTGCTGTCGATGTTCACGGCGCGGTGGGTATCGGGCTGGATTTTTGGGGCAGGCCTGGCCGCCCGGCGCTGGCAGTTGTTTGGATTGATGGCCGTCGGCGTAGCGTCCGACGGGGTGTTCATAGTCGAGTGCGTCATTCCGTTGCTGGTGGTCGTCGCAATTGTCCGGATGTTTTATGCAGCGCGTTTCGACATCCGGGAATTTGCCAGATTCGCCGTTTCCGGTGCCGTTGCGGGCTTTATTTTGCCGCTATTGTTCTATCACGGGTCGTTGCCGAAAATCGCTTTTGCCAAATTCGGCGTATATCTGCTGCATTGGGCGGGCGACTTCCCGGCATTGCCGCCGGTGTGGTCGGGATTGTTGTTGCTGCTCCTGCCGCTGCGCTCCGTGCTGCGCGATTACCGGTCGCGCATGCAGGGTCAGCCGTCCCGACCGGATATCGCTGCCGGGCAATTCCTGACATTGTTCGGCATAGCCGCGGCTTTCGCTTCACTGGCAGGCTGCGCCGTCATGTATATCGACGCCGGCATCTATCGCTATGCGTTGGCCTGGGTGTGGTGGCCGATGATCCTGTTTGTCGGAACGGTTTCGCGATCCTGGATTCGCCAAGCCGGTTGGAACCGGCACCTGGTGACATTGCCCGCGATGCTCGCGGCGATAGTGGTCCTGGCTGCGCCGCCCAAGCGCGCGGATGCCATGAGCGGGTGGCATTCCCGCGCCGAAAAATGCCTGGCCGGGGTCCGGGCGCTCCGCCACCTGCATGGTGGCCTGGCAAGTTATTCGCTGGCGCGCTCGATTTCGGCTTCGGTCGATTTTGCCTGGCAGATCGATCAGATCGACGAACGCGGCGCTCCACGCCCCTGGGGTAACGACACGAAAGCCTATTTTCGGGATTTCGACAATCCTAGCCTACCGCCGCGCTACGACTATATCCTGGTCGATCCGACGATGGACAAGCTGGTGCTGGACCAGGTTTATGGACGTCCCGACCATGTCGATGATTGTCCGCTGGCCCAGGTCTGGAGCTGGCGGGATCCCGACCATGTCCGGCCCTTGCTGATGGCCAACGCGCAGAAGCTGAACCGCGAACTGCGCCGGAACTTCCTGGTTCCTCCGGCGGTGTGAGGCATAAGGCTAGTCCAAAGCCTCAACGCACCCAGTCGAGGCCGATTTCCTCGTAGATTTCCTTGGCATCCGCCCAATTCTCATCGACCTTGACGTGAATGAACAGGTGGACCGTAACGCCCAATAGTTCGCCCAGCTCCTTGCGCGATGCTTCGCCGATGGCTTTTATGCGGGCGCCGCCCTTGCCCAGCACGATGCTTTTCTGGCTGTCGCGGGTGATGACGATCTGCTGGTGGATTTCCAGGCTGCCGTCCTTGCGATGGGTATAGCTTTCGGGCCGGACCGTGCTGTCGTAAGGCAGTTCGTCGTGAAGCTGGCGGTATAATTGTTCGCGGGTGATTTCGCAGGCGAGCAGGCGTTCGCTGGCGTCGGACACCTGATCCTCGGGAAAATGCCAGGGGCCGGACGGCATCGCCCCGGCCAGATGCGCCTTCAGTTCGGGCACGCCGTCGCCGGTCAGCGCCGACACGAAGAAGATCTCATCGAACAAAGCCATTTCGCCGAACGACTGCGCCTGCGCGAGCAGCTTTTCCTTCACGCATTGATCGACCTTGTTCAGCACCAGCAGCTTGCGCTCGGGCCGCGTGCGCAACGATTCCAGGATCGGTTCGAGATCGTCGAGGCGTTTCTTGCGGGCGTCGATCACCAGCAGGATCGCGTCGGCCTCGCTGGTGCCTTCCCACGCGGCGGCGACCATGGCGCGGTCGAGCCGGCGGCGCGGCTCGAAGATGCCGGGGGTGTCCGCCAGGATGATCTGGACCTTGACGGCGTCGGTCTCGGCCCCCGCTTCGATCTCTGTCAAGGCGATCCCCATCAGCCGGGCGCGGGTCGTCTGCGCCTTGGCCGAGACGATCGCGACCTTCTGGCCGACCAGCGCGTTGACCAAGGTCGATTTGCCCGCATTGGGCGCGCCGATCACCGCGACCACGCCGCAGGCAGTGGGTTCGATAGGCAGGGGTTCGTCAGTCATCCAAATGTCTCCAGGAATGCTTGTGCGGCAGCGGTTTCCGCCTCCTGCTTGCTGCTGCCGGTGGCTTCCGCCTCGCCGACGCCGGTGATCCCGACCGCGACGGTAAAGCGCGCGGCATGATCGGGGCCTTCGCGGGTGATCAGCCGATATTCGGGCATCTTGCGGCGGTTTCCGGCGGCCCATTCTTGCAACGCAGATTTGGGATGCTTGGAGTGGCCGGCTTTTCCGCCGACGGCATCGGCCCATAACCGGCGAACGATGACTCGGGTGCGGTCGAAGCCATAGCTGAGGAACGCCGCGCCGACCAGCGCCTCCAGCACATCGCCCAGGATGTTGTCGCTGTCGGCACCGCCGTCGTCGCGCGCCTGTTTGCCCAGCCGCATATGCGGGCCGACGCCGACGCCGCGCGCGACTTCGGCGCACATGCTGCGCGCGACCAGCGCGTTGAGCCGCTGCGACAGCTGGCCTTCCCTGCCTGGCAGGGTTTCATGAAGCCATTCGGCGATGATCAGGCCCAGCACCCGGTCGCCCAGGAATTCGAGACGCTGGTAATCGCGATCGACCCCGGTGCTGCCATGCGTCAGCGCCTCCAGCCATAGCGCATCCTCGTCGATATCCTCCCCGGTGAGTTCGGCGAGAAAGGCACGCGTTTGCGGTGGCAGCGCGGCTTGGCTCAAAAGGTGCCGCCGATGCGGTTCCAGCGGGTTGCGGTGAGCCAGGTCCAGGGTTCGTACCAGACCACCGAGCCATCGGTGGACCACATCATGATGGTGGCGCGACCGACCAGATTATCCTGGGACACCAGCCCGATGCCTTCCCCGGCGATCGCGGGAAAACGGCTGTCCATCGAATTGTCGCGATTGTCCCCCATCATGAACAGGTCGCCCTCGGGCACGATCACCGGCTGGGTATCGTCCTGCTGGGTATGGCTGAGGTCCAGCACCTGATAGCTTTTGCCGCCGGGCAGCGTCTCGGTGAAGCGCGGGTAATGGCACACCGTGGTGCCACCGGGTTTCTGCACTTCGAACTCGGGCGAATAGCAATGGGTGTTAGGCGACACCGCGATCTCGAAATCGGCGATCCGCACCTTGGGGATCGCCTGGCCATTGAGGTGCAGCACGCCGCCCACCATCTGAATGGTGTCGCCGGGCAGGCCGATCACTCGTTTGATATAATCGACCTCGTTCGTCGGCGGCGCCTTGAAGATTACGACGTCGCCGCGCTCGGGCTGATGCGGCAGGATGCGGTGCGGGAGCAGCGGCACGCCAAGCGGCAGTGAATAGCTGGAATAGCCATAGGGCCATTTTGCCGCGAGCAGGTAATCGCCATCGACCAGGCGCGGCTGCATCGATTCACTGGGAATGTTGAACGGCGAAAAGATGAAGCTGCGGAAGATCACCACGATCACCACCAGCTTGACCAGGAAGACGATAAAGCTGTCTTCCTTCTTGGCCGGCTTGGCGCCTGCAGGAGTGCTGCGGGCATTGGGGTCGAGTTTGGTCATATTCAGTCCATAAATTCCGGCTGGATCCGGGCGGTCGGGTACGGACGGTTGCAAACGGTGGCGGATGTCCCGCCCGTCGCGACAGCTTTGTGCTGTCGGGATGAGCGATGACGAGCTACGCTGCATTGCACGCTTGGCCGGATTGTCGCGAGCGGGCATAGGATAGCCGGCGGTGAATGGCAATCTTGCGAGCAGTGCTGCCTTGGCGGGAACTGCGACACAGAGGGAATCGATATGACGAATGGTGCGGCGGCCTTGTGGGGCCGACTGAAGAGCTTGCCCAAGCCGACCTTGGCGGAATTATTTGCTGGCTCCGCCACCCGCGTCGCCGATCTCTCGACCCGGCTTGAACTGCCCGAGGGCGGGATTTTGTTCGACTGGTCCAAAACCCATCTCGATGCCGCGCATGTCGGGGCGTTCGCGGCCTTGGCCGAGGCGATGGACTTTACCGGGCGGCGCGCGGCGCTGTTTGCGGGCGATATCGTCAATGTCACCGAAGGGCGGCCTGCCGAGCATACCGCGCAACGCGGGGTGGGCAAGGATACCTCGGTGGACGAAGCGCAGGCACTGCACGCAAGGATGCGCGCGCTGGTCGAGGCGATCCATGGCGGCGTGCTGGGCGAGGTCAGGCATCTGATCCACATCGGCATCGGCGGATCGGCGCTGGGGCCGGCGCTTGCGGTTGATGCATTGGCTCGCGACGGCGGAGTCGATGCGAGCGCTGGCGCGATGATCGACGTCCACGTCGTCTCGAACATCGACGGTTGTGCGCTGGAGGCGGCCTTTGCGGCCTGCGATCCGGCGACGACGCTGATCGCGGTGGCCTCCAAGACTTTCACCACGATCGAGACGCTGACCAATGCGACCAGCGCGCTCGCCTGGCTGGGCGAACATGGCGTCGCCGATCCCTATGGCCGGGTTGTGGCATTGACCGCCGCTCCGGAAAAGGCAGTCGAGTGGGGCGTCGATGAAACCCGCGTGCTGCCATTCAACGAAGGCGTCGGCGGGCGCTATTCGCTGTGGTCGTCGATTGGATTTCCGGTAGCGATGGCGATCGGCCCCGATGGTTTTGCCGAATTCCTGGAAGGCGCGGCGACGGTCGATCGCCACTTTCGCGATACCGACGGCCCGGCCAACCTGTGCCTGCGCGCGGCCTTTGCCGATCTTTATTACACCCATCTGCTTGGGTGCCAGACCCGTGCCTGCTTTGCCTATGACGAACGCATGCGGCTGTTGCCGTCATACCTGCAACAACTGGAAATGGAATCGAACGGCAAGAGCGTGACTGTCGATGGCGCACCGGTGGTCGGCCCAACCGCGCCGATCACCTGGGGCGGGGTGGGCACCGATGCCCAGCATGCCGTATTCCAGCTGCTGCATCAGGGGACGGCGGTGGTGCCGGTGGATTTCGTCGCCGCAATCGTCCCCGGTGACGATCTCGATCCCGCGCATCACCGCATCCTGCTGATGAACTGCTTTGCCCAGGGGGCGGCGCTGATGGCCGGCAAGCAGGCTCCCGACCCGGCGCGGTGCTATCCCGGCAACCGGCCCAGCGCGACGATGCTGGTCGATGACCTGAACCCCGCTACGCTGGGCGCGCTGATCGCGTTTCACGAGCATCGCACCTTTGCCAATGCGGTGCTGCTGGGGATCAATCCCTTCGATCAGTTCGGAGTCGAACTGGGCAAGGATATCGCCCGGCAGATCGAGCAAGGCTCGGCGAGTTTCGATGCCAGCACGACGGCGCTGCTGGCGGCAGCGGGGATCGGGGGTTAAATCGCCGATTCTGCATGCGGTACTAACTTGGATGGCAGTACGCGCCTAGAAACGGTCAAAGCAGACCAATTTTGCCTCGCCTGAAAGCGGCCTTAGTTCGGACGGCGATTTAGTTCGCCAGCATCCCCAGCACTCGTACATCGGGGTCAATCTCAGAGGGCGAGGACGCCCATACGGCCGCAACCCGGCGCGCCCGCGCATAGACCGCGATTTTGCTTCCCGGCCCCGCACCGCCATGGCCGAGCGGATGGGCATCAGGCTCGTTTGCAGTGAGCATGAGGCCGAGTCCGTAGGCCGGGTCGGGATGAACATCGCTTCGATATTCTGGCTGAGCCCGCCGCTCTTTCATCATGGCGAGAGAACGCGGCTTGAGCAGCCTACCATAAGCAAGTTCCCATAAAAGCCGGGCGGCGTCTTTCACCGAGCCGACCACAAGCCCGTGATAGACCCAGCCCGGGTGATAGCCAGCTGCATCAGCCATCTGCACATCAGCAAGGTCGTCCGGCTTAATGGCGAGGCGAGCGCTTTCTAAGCCGGCAGGCTCAAACACGAGCGACTGGAGAGCCGACTCCAGCTTCAACCCGGTGGTGCGTTCGATCAACTGAGCAACCATGAAATAGCCGATGTTGGAATAGGCCCACCCTGCACCCGGATCATATCGCAACCGCCTGACATCCACCGCCTCCAAAAGGCGATCGACCGGCCAAGGCCGTTTCCCCGCCGCCACATCGGAATGGTATTGAGCTATTCCGCCATAATCGGGCAGACCCGCTTCATACCGGAGAAGCTGGCGAGTGTTGAACGCCTCGCCCGGAAGCTTGTTGTCCAGTTCGAGCAAGCCGTCCTCAACGAGGCGCAGAGTGGCGATCGCCAATGCGGTCTTGGTGAAGCTCCACCAAGGTACTCGATCGGTCAGCCCGGCTGTTTTCACGGACCCATCGGCGCAGATAATCGCGGTCGCTTGCATGTTCAGTCTCATTGCCAAGCGCGTCGTGGAATGGCGGCTAAACGTATCCAAAAGCCGCCCGAGCACTAACCACCAAGATACGCCTTTTAGCTTGCAACCCAACCGGCAGATTTTCCCCATTAACTTGCCGGCCTTTGCCACCCAAACCACCCCCGCCTTGCGGAACGCCCCGATGCCCCGCCGGACTTCATCACCCGCTTGCGGAACAGCGCCGAGCCCAGGCGGACGAATAGCGCTACGCTGGCTATCTGCCAGCACAGCGCCAGGCCATGCGGCCACAGCGAAGGGCTGACCGCCGCCCGCGCCAGCATGGCAAAGGGTGAACTGAACGGGATTATCATCGCCAGCAGTTCGATGGCGCTGCCGGGTTTTGCCATGGCATAGCTGGCGAAGAAGAACACCAGCAGTTGCATCATCGTCACCGGCATCGACAGCGTCTGCACCTCGCGCACGGTGCTGGCCATCGCGCCGATCGCCAGGAACAGCGACCCCAGCAGCAGGTAGCCCATCGCGAAATAGAGCACGCCCAGCCCGATGAACATCGGCCAGCCGACCGCCGGCGCCTGCAGCGAGGGCAGGGCGTGACCGATGACCAGATGCAGCACTTCGCCCGCCGCGCCCCACACGCAGATGCCGACCAGCGACATCCCCAGCATGGCGAACAGCTTGCCCAGGAAAACCGCGTCCATGGGTACCGCAGCGGCCAGTACCTCGATGATCTTGTTGCTTTTTTCCTCGACCAGATTGGACAGCACCATGCCGGCGAGCAGCATCGTCAGCAGGAACAGCAGCGTCTGCCCGGCCTGTGCGGTGAGCAGTTGGCCGCGATGGATATCGGCATGGCTGGTGAAGGTGGCCGCCAGATGGACCGGGGGGAAGCGGGAAGTGCCATGGCCCGACGCCTGCGCCGCGATCAGCGACAGCTCGCCTGTCCAGCCGGCAATGGCGGTCGGCGGCCCGGTCAGTACCGGATTGGCGGGCGTGCCGCTGACGATTGCGGCAAGGTTTCCCGCCCCCTTTTTCAATGCGCCCGAGGCATCGAAGCCTTGGCCGGGTCGCAGATTTTCGATCACGACGAAATCGGGCAGGTCGCCGTTGGTATGCGGCGCCAGCGTGCGCGCTGCGGCGATCATGGCACGGGTGTCCTGCGCGGTCATGGCGAGGCCAAGCACCGGGCGATCGCCGCCCTGGTCGATGCGACTGCCGACGCTACCCGCCAGCGCCCCGATCAACACCGGGAACAGCGGTCCGAGCAGGAAAAACAGGAAACTGCGGCTGAACAGGATCGCGGTAAAGTCGCGCCGCATGATGACCATCGCCGCCTGCAACATCGACAAGCGGCCGTTGGATGTGGGTGTCGTGGCCATCACCGAGCCTCCTCGCCATGGGTTGGGCCATGCAACAGCGCCTGTGCCGCCGCCTCGCCGGCAATGGCGACGAAAGCATCGTGCAGCCCGGCGCGTTCGATCGACAGCGACAGGATGCCGGCGTCACCCTCGATCAATGCGCGCAGCAGCGTTTCCACGCCGCTTTCCGGCAGCGGGAAGTGCCAGTGATTTGTGCCTCCCGGCTTGTGCTCGTGACGCGTGCTGGCCGGTAACGCCGCCCGCCAGGCGCCTTCGGCCAGCCGCGTTTCCAACTGCACTTGCGCCGGGATGCGATCGCGGGCGACGTCGACCGGCCCGGCGAAAGGCACCTTGCCGCCAGCGATGATCGCAACTTCGTCGCACAGCCGCTCGGCATGAGCGATGACATGGGTGGAAAAAATTACCGTGGTGCCTTTCGCGGCCAGCGCGCGGATGACGGCTTCGAGCTTGCCCTGGTTCAGCGCGTCCAGCCCGGAAAACGGCTCGTCGAAGATCACCAGCCGCGGCTCATGGACCAGCGTGCCGAGCAATTGCACCTGCTGCGCCATGCCCTTGGACAGCTGGCGGATCTGGCGGTCGGCGGCATAGCCCAGGCCATATTCCTCCAGCAGCGCCCGCCCGCGCCGGCGTCCTTCGGCCAGCGGCAGCCCGCGCAGCGCGCCCAGAAAGGCAATGGCGTCATAGGCCTTCATTGCCGGATACAGCCCGCGCTCCTCGGGCAGATAGCCGATCAGGTGGGCGATCTCGCGTGGGCGTTCATGGCCGAGCACGCGGCGAAAGCCACTGTCGGGATCGATGATGCCCAGTAACATGCGCAGCGTCGTGGTCTTGCCCGCTCCATTAGGGCCGAGGATGCCGTAGATCGAGCCTTCGGGCACCGCCAGATCGACGCCATCGACGGCAATCGAACCGTCGAAGCGTTTGACCAGGTCGCGCGCCTCGATTGCCAGCGACCCGGTGCGGGACGCCGGGATCGGAAGCTCTGCATTGCCCGCCAAGCGCCATTCCCCTAGATCGATCCGCATGAACTTCCCTCGATACCTGCCGGTTGCCACGATGACAAAGCCCCGTTTTGGTTAAAGTTGCGCTAATGGAGCGCCTCAAGGCCGATCTTTTTGTCGAGGCGGCAACCCACGGCTTTGCCCAAATCGGTGTAGCAGGCGCGCGCGAAGACCCGGTGGCGGCGGCGCGGCTGGATCGCTGGCTGGGCGAGGGCATGCATGGCGAGATGGCGTGGATGGAAACGCGCGCGCATCATCGCCGCAGCCCGCAGGCGCTGTGGGGCGAGGCGAACAGCGTGATCGCGCTGGGCATGAGCTATGCGCCTGCCGATATGACGGACGCCCTGCCTGACCGGGCGCAGATTTCGGCTTATGCGCGGGGTGCGGATTATCACGATGTCATGAAAAAGGCACTGAAGGCCCTGGCGCGGTGGCTGCTGGCGGCGGCAGCGCGCGAAGGGCTGGGCGAGATCGGGGTGAAAGTGTTCGTGGATACCGCACCGTTGATGGAAAAGCCGCTGGGACAGGCGGCCGGACTGGGCTGGCAAGGCAAGCACACCAACCTGGTCAGCCGGACGCAGGGTAGCTGGCTATTCCTCGGGGCGATCTACACGACGCTGGCGCTGCCGCCCGATGCGGCGGAGCGGGACCGTTGTGGTTCCTGCGACGCGTGCCAGCGCGCCTGCCCGACCGATGCGTTTCCGGCGCCGTATCGGCTCGACGCCCGGCGCTGTATTTCCTACCTCACCATCGAACATGCCGGGCCGATCCCCATGGAATTCCGCAAGCCGATGGGCAATCGCATCTATGGCTGCGACGATTGCCTGGCGGTGTGCCCGTGGAACAAGTTCGCGCAGGTTGCGGCCACGCACCGCGCGTTTTTGCCGCGTGCGGAACTGGCGGCGCCGCGCCTTGCCGACTTGCTGGCCCTGGACGATGCCGGGTTTCGCGCGCTGTTTTCCGGCTCGCCGATCAAGCGCATCGGGCGCAATCGCTTCGTCCGCAATTGCCTGATCGCGGCGGGGAATAGCGGCGACGCGGCGCTGGCAGGAGCGGTGTCGGGGCTGATCGATGACGCCGATCCGGTCGTGGCCGAGGCGGCGGGCTGGGCGCTCGACGAGCTGCGCCGTTCCTTGCCGCTCCACCGCTCCAGTGAGGATTAAGCGGGCTGCAACTCCTTCAGCGCCACGTTGGCGTCGGCTAGCCTCGCCAGGTCGGGGCTGACTCCGGCCTCGACCAGCTTGCGGCCCTGGACGTAATCCTTGACCATGTTGACGCAATCGATCGCGATCATGCGTCCGGCCTTGAGATAGACTACCGAAAACGCCCGTGCCGCCGGATCGCCGCGCAACACGGTGGCGTCGTAGCCGACCGACAAGCCGGCGGTTTGCAGCCGCAAATCATACTGGTTCGACCAGAACCACGGGAAGGCGTGATAAGGCTTGGCGTCGCCGCAGATCGACTTGGCCACGCAACTGGCCTGATCGTTGGCATTCTGCACCGATTCGACCCGCATCACGGTACCATCGGCGAAATCACAGGCAAAGCTCGCACAATCGCCGATCGCGTAGATATCGGGTAGGCTGGTGCGGCATAATTCGTCGACCTCGACGCCATTGGCACCCGCCGCGCCTGCCGCGAGCAACGGTCCGACGGCGGGGATGATGCCGATGCCGACGATCACCGCGTCGGCGGCGATGACGCTACCATCGGCCAGCTTGACATGGCTGACCCGGCCACCATGACCGCCGGTTTCGCTTTCCAGCGCGACAACCCCGACCCCGGTGCGCAGGTCCACCCCATGCGCCCGGTGTTCGGCTTCGTAAAATGCCGACAGCTCGGGCCCGGCGACGCGCGCCAGCACGCGCGGCAGTGCCTCCAGCAAAGTTACCCGGCAGCCCAGCTTGGTCAGCACTGCCGCCGCCTCCAACCCGATATAACCGCCGCCGATCACCGCGACATGGCGCACGCCGGCATCGATCTCGCCCATCAGGCGGTCGCAATCTTCGCGCGTGCGCACGGCATGCACTCCCGCGAGATCGCCGCCGGGGCAATTCAGCAGGCGCGGATCGCCGCCGGTTGCCCAGACCAGCGTGCCATAGGTGCAACTCGTGCCGTCCGACAGCGCCAGGGACTTCGCGACGGGATCGACGGACCTGACCTCGGTATCCAGCACCAGGTCGATATTTTTTTCACCCCAGAAATGTGGTGGGCGGATGTACAGCCGGTCGAACGTCTTTTCGCGGGCGAAATATTCCTTCGACAGCGGCGGCCGTTCGTAGGGCGGTTCATTCTCGCGACCGATCATGGCGATCGATCCGGTAAAGCCGTACTGGCGCAACGCGATGGCGCATTGCGCCCCGCCATGTCCCGCACCCACGATCACTACATCTGCCTGCATCATACCTCGCCCGATTTAAGCCCGGTCAGCGCTCTAGAGCATCGCGCCGAAAAGTGGGTACCGGTTTTCTGCAAAAAGCGATGCGACCGCAAAAAAAGAGCATCGCGCCGAAAAGTGGGTACCGGTTTTCTGCAAAAAGCGATGCGACCGCAAAAAAAGAGCATCGCGCCGAAAAGTGGGTACCGGTTTTCTGCAAAAGCGATGCGACGGAAACGCGCTTCGGGTCGAAACGGGAAGGCAATTCTGCGGGATCGTTTACCGCGTCAGCAGCGCGCGGGCCTGGCTGGCGATCTGCGCCAGCATCGCGGCGGTTGTTACCGGGACCAGTTGCGCCCGGCTGACCATCGCGCGGAATTGGCGCACCCCGGCCTCATGCCCTTCCAGCCAGCGTTGCACATCTGCCTGTGGCTCGGCGCTCTGGGCAACATGGCGCAGGAAATCCAGCCGCATCTGCTGGAAATCGCGCGCCAGCCCGGCCACCAGCAACCGCTCCCACGCATCGCTGGGCGACATCCGCGCGGCGGTCAGTTGCGCCCAGTCCAGCCCCAGCCTCGTGCCGATTTCGCCGAACGCCCTGGTCAGCGCGACCGCGTCCAGCCCCGCATCGCGAGCCAGCCGCGCCAAGCCGACCGCGCCATCGAGGTCGAACAGCCGGGTCACCATTTCAGCTGCTTCTGCCGGTGCACCCGCGGTGATAAAGCCCTCGCGCATGCTGGCGGACTGGGCGCGCGATTCGCCGGCCAGCAGCGATTCGGTGATGCTCGCCAGTTGCTGGACCCCGTCTTGCAGTTCGGCCGCGATGACTGTGGGAGCGGTGCGGCCGGCACCGGCGCGGAGCAGGTCGGCCATCTGCGAACGGAGCGCGTCCGCCGTAGCCGCGAACAGGCGAATGCGGGCTGCTTCGGGCATTTCGATGGTTTCGAGCGACTGCCAAATCGCCGCCATACCGAACAATTTTTCCGCCGCGATAAAGGCGCCGGTCACTTCGGCCAGCGCCGCACCTTCCTCGTCGGCCAGTTCGAACGGGTAGATGAAACCGATACGGTTGATCAGGCGATTGCACAGCCGGGTGGCGATGATTTCGCGGCGCAGGCGGTGTTGCGCTATTTCCCGGGCAAAGCGCCCCCGCATCGGGGCCGGGAACGCGGCGCTCAGCTCGTCGCCCAGACCGGGGTCGTCGGGTACTGCCGATTGCTCCAGCGCCGCCTGCAATTCCAGCTTGGCGGTCGAAAGCAGGACCGCCAGCTCGGGCCGGGTCAGTCCCCGTGCGGCAGCGGCGCGTCCGGCCAGCGCCTCGGCATCGGGCAGGCCTTCGGTCGCGCGATCGAGCTGGCCGCCTTCTTCGAGCCGTTCGATCAGGCGCGACTGGCTGGCGACCGCAGCGGCGCCGCCCGCTTCGGCGATCGACAGCGCCAGCGCCTGCAGCCGGTTGTCTTCCAGCACCAGCGCGGCCACATCCTCGGTCATCCGGGTCAGCAGTTCGACGCGGCCATCCTCGCTCAACCGGCCGGCGCGCCTGGCAGCAGCCAGCGCGATCTTGATATTCACCTCCTTGTCCGAGCAATCGACCCCGGCGGAATTGTCGATGAAATCGGTATTGTTGCGCAGGCCCGCACCGAGATGACCGGACAGCGCACATTCGATGCGTCCGGCCTGGGTGCAGCCCAGATTGGCGCCTTCGCCGATAACCCGCGCCCGGATAGCGCTGCCATCGACGCGCACCGCATCATTGGCATGGTCGCCGACTGCTGCGTTGCTTTCGCCGGCGGCTTTCACATAGGTGCCGATGCCGCCGAACCACAGCAGGTCCACCGGCGCGGTTAGAATCGCGGTGATCAGCGAGTCGGGATCGATGGTTTGGGCGGTGATGCCCAATGCCGCGCGGATTTCCGGGCTGAGCGCGATCTCCTTCATCGCGCGCGGAAACACGCCGCCGCCGGTCGATATCACCGACCGGTCGTAATCGCTCCAGCTCGAACGCGGCAGCTTGAACAGGCGGCTGCGTTCCTGCCACGAACTGGCCGGGTCGGGATTGGGATCGAGAAAAATATGGCGATGGTCGAACGCGGCGACGAGCTTGAGCGCCTGCGACAGCAGCATGCCGTTACCGAACACGTCGCCCGACATGTCGCCTACGCCGACCACGCGTACCGGGCTGGTCTGGACATCGACGCCGAGTTCCAGGAAGTGCCGCTGCACCGACAGCCACGCACCGCGCGCGGTGATCGCCATGACTTTGTGATCGTAGCCTTTCGACCCGCCGCTGGCAAACGCGTCGTCGAGCCAGAAATCCTGGGCCTGGGCGATGGCATTGGCGGTATCGGAATAGCTGGCGGTGCCCTTGTCGGCGGCGACGACGAAATAGGGGTCTTCGCCGTCGCGGATGCGTATGCCGCGAGGATGGACTACCCGACCGTCCACGATATTGTCGGTGATGGACAGCAATGTCCGGATGAACACCTGATAGCTGGCGCGGCCCGCGGTGGCCCATGCTTCGCGCCCGCCGGCTGCGGCGACCGCGGCATCGGGCAATTGCTTGGGATAAAATCCGCCCTTGGCGCCAGTGGGCACGATCACCGCGTTCTTGACCCGCTGCGCCTTCATCAGCCCCAGCACTTCGGTACGATAATCGTCGCGCCGGTCGGACCAGCGGATACCGCCGCGTGCGATCGGTCCGGCGCGAAGGTGAATGCCCTCGACGCGCGCCGAATAGACGAAGATTTCGCGCCATGGCAGCGGGCGGGGCAGCCCCGGCACCAGCGCGGAGTCCAGCTTGAACGCCAGTGCTTCCGTGGCCGCAGCGACGAAGGCATTGGTGCGCAGGATTCCCAGGATCAGCGAGCGGAAAGCCCGCAGCAGGCGATCGTCGTTGATCGCGGCGACACTGGCGAGCCCTTCGCGGATTGCTGCTTCGGCCTTTGCCTCGGCGTCGCCATCCGCGTCCTTGCCCAGCCGTGCGATGAACAGATCGACCAGCCCATGCGTGACCCGAGGCGCGTTACGCAGCGCAGCGACGGCGGTGGCGAGGTCGAAGCTCATGCCGGCCTGGCGCAGATAGCGATACCATGCGCGCAGCCAGTTCGCCGCTTCGCTGGACAGTCCGATTTCGGTGATGAGGCGATTGAAGGGGTCGTTTTCGCTATGGCCGTTAGCCACCGCCGTCATCGCCTGTTCGATCACCGCCGCA
>CAZZYX010000076.1:0-16842 GCA_964658485.1 uncultured Acetobacteraceae bacterium
GAGAGCCGAAGATTTCAGGAATAGGGCGCGCATGAAAAACCTTTGAAAATCGGTTTCGATATCCCCTGCCGCGCTGCCTGGTCTGCACCCATGGGCTACATCCGGCTTGCTGGCTTAGTATGTGATGTTATATCATATGTCAAATTGACAACGACTATCCGGTCGGTAGCCAGGTCCAATCAGATCGTCGGGGGCAATTACCTCTCACCATGGCTCAGTCTAACGTAAGCTGAACAATCGGCCAAAAGGCTAACGGAAAGCCGAATTGACGCCGCCTAGACCAGCATCTCCAGCGCCGGCCCCTGCCCCAGAAATGCCGACGGGCTGGCGCTGGCGCCGTAAGCCCCGGCGCAAAATACCGCAACCAGGTCGCCAACTTCCGCGCGCGGAAAGGCGCCTTTGTCGGCGAGGCGGTCGAGCGGCGTGCACAGGCAGCCGACGATGCTCGCCGCCTCTTCGGGGGCTGCCGAAAAGCGGCTGGCGATCGCTACCGGGTAGTTGCGCCGAACGACCGTGCCGAAATTACCGGATGCCGCCAATTGGTGATGCAACCCGCCGTCGGTCACCAGGAATACCTCACCGTGGCTATCCTTGCGATCGACGATGCGCGTCAGGTAGACGCCTGCTTCGCCGACCAGGTAACGGCCAAGCTCGATGCAGAAGCGGGTGTCCGCGAATTCGTCCGGCAGCTCGGCGAAACGCGCCGCCAGGGCCGTGCCGATGCCGGCGACATCGAGCGGGCGGTCGCCGGGGAAATAGGGGATGCCAAAACCGCCGCCGAGATTGCAATGCGGCAGCGTGACGCCCGCCTCGCGCGCCAGCCGGACGGCCAGCGCCAGCGTTTGTGCCTGGGTGTCGGCAATCGCCCCGGCGTCCAGCGCCTGGCTGCCCGCAAAGATATGGAAGCCGCGCCACTCGGCACCACTGGCGGCTATGCGCCGCGCCAGCGGCGGCACCCGCGCGGCATCCACGCCGAACGGCTTGGCACCGCCGCCCATCTTCATGCCCGAGCCCTTGAGATCGAATTCCGGATTGACCCGGATCGCCATGCGCGGGGTGATGCCCAGCCGCATGGCGATGGCCAGCGCGCGATCTGCTTCGGCCCCGGATTCCAGGTTCAGCGTGATCCCGGCGCTAATCGCAGCGGTGAGTTCGCGGTCGCGCTTGCCCGGCCCGGCAAAGCTGATCCGCGCAGGATCGATGCCTGCCGCCCGGGCGATAGCCAGTTCGCCGGCCGAGGCAATGTCGCAGCCATCGACCAGCCCCGCCATGAGTTGCAGCAGCGGCGGATAGGGATTGGCCTTTACCGCGTAATGCAACGCCAGCCTGTCCGGCATGGCAGTGCGCAGCCGCGCCACTTGCGCGCGCACCTTCGCCGCGGAATAGACGAACAGCGGCGTATCCCCGGCCCGTTCGACCAGTTCCGTCACCGCGACGCCAGCGATCGCCAACACGCCGCCGACCGTATCGAAACCCTCGGGGATCGGCCCCAGCGGTTTCATGCCAGCCCCTCGTAAAGCGCATGGCGATCGATCTTGCCATTGGCGCCCAGCGGCAGGGCATCGCGCCAGTGAATGACGCGTGGCTGCATGAAATTGGGCAATTCGCGCTGCAACAGCACCGGCAACTCCGCCGCCGCCACCTCCGGAGCCACGCCAGCGCTGCGGCGAACCACCAGATGCAGGGCCTGGCCGAGTCGCGGATCCGCCACGCCCAGCGCCACCGCCTCGGCTACCAGCCCGGTCGCCAGCGCCACCTCTTCAACTTCCTGCGGTGAAATGCGGTTGCCCGCGCTCTTTATCATGGCGTCGCGGCGGCCGACGAACGTCAGCAGGCCATCGCCGTCCCGCCTGACCCGGTCACCCGACCATACCGCGATGCCGCCATAGCGCGATTGCACCGGCGCGGGCCGGAAACGCTCGGCAGTGCGCGCCGGATCGCGCCAATAACCCTGCGCCACCAGCGGGCCGCAATGGACCAGTTCGCCCTCGTCGCCAGCTGCCGTCACGGTTCCGTCATCCCCGATCACCAGCACTTCGGCATGAGGCACGGCCTTGCCGATCGAAGAGGGGTGGCTGTCGATCAATTCCGGATCGAGATAGGTCGAGCGAAACGCCTCGGTCAGCCCATACATCGCGAACAGCCGCGCCGCCGGGAATTGCGTGCGCAGCCGCCGCACCAGGTCGATGGTCAATGCGCCACCGGTATTGGTCAGCCGCCGCAGTTTCGCGGCGGTCTCGACTGGCCAATCGAGTTCCGCCAGTTGCACCCACAACGGCGGCACCGCGGCCAGGGTGGTGATGTCATGCCGGTCGACCGCCTTGACCACGTCGCGCGGGGTCAGGTAATCGATCGGCGCAACGCTTCCCCCGGCGTACCAGCTGGAAAGCAGTTGGTTCTGGCCATAATCGAAGCTGAGCGGCAGCACTGCCAGCGCCCGGTCATCGCTCGCCAGCCCCAGATAGCCGGCAACGCTTTCCGCGCCGAGCCACATATTGGCGTGGCTGAGCATCACCCCCTTGGGCTTGCCGGTCGAGCCGCTGGTATACAATATCGCCGCCAGTTCGCCGGGATCGGCGCTGGCTGGTGGCAAACCCGGAGCCGGGGCCGATGCGGTCAACGCGTCGCCCTCGTTGAATATGGCGCAATCGGTGGGCACATCGCCGGTTGCCAGCGTCGCCAGCCGTGCCGGCGTGCCGAGCAGCAACTGCGTCCCGCTATCACCCAGGATATGCGCGACCTGGGCGCGCTTGAGTAACGGATTGATCGGGACATGAACCAGCCCCGCCCGAGCCGCCGCCAGCGGCATCAGGCAGGCCAGTTCGCCTTTTGCGGCCCAGGTGGCGACGCGCCCGCCGGGAGTTTTCAACTGATTGTGCAACCATCCGCTCAGGGTCGCGACGCGTGATTGCAGGTCGGCATAATTCAGCACGCGATCACGCAATACGAGCGCGGGCGCCTTCTCCGCCCCCCGCAGGGCGAGATGATCGAGCGGGCGGATCACCGTGGCGGCAGACGAGATGGGCGCGAACTCCGCAAGACCTGTCCTGGCCCCTGCTGGTCAGGGGGCTCCAGCCAGAAACCGCGCCGCTTGCCGCGCGTGCCAAGCTTGTCTAGAGGCGCTCGATCCACTGTACTAGGCCCCTGTGGACAATCGACCGGTTTGAGGAGGCTATGGATACCACCACCGACCCGCTGCTGCGCCGTATCCTGAGCCATGTGCTGGGGTTGCCTTCTGAGCAGGTTGCCGCCTTTACCGCCGAGACCGGCCTGTTCGGCCATCTTCCGGAACTGGACTCAATGGCGGTCGCCGGACTTTTGACCGAAATCGAGGACCGCATGGACATCGTTATCGACGATGACGATGTCGATGGCGAATTGCTCGAAAGCTATGGATCGTTGCTGCGATTCGTCGCCAGCAAGCGCAAGCTGGCGTAACGTCTTCACCAGTTGGCGGCACCGGCTTCAATCTCGACGACCGCATTGTCCTTGCCGGCGGCAAAGTCACGCGCGGCCACGAACCGTTCGGCATCGAGCGCGGCCATGCAGCCGGTTCCCGCCGCCGTCACGGCTTGGCGATAAACGTGATCCATGACATCGCCGCAGGCAAACACACCGGGGATCGCGGTCTTGGGCGTGCCTGGCTGGACCAGGATATAGCCGTTGTCATCGAGTTCGAGCTTGTCCTTGAACAATTCGGTCGCGGGGGCATGGCCGATCGCCACGAACGCGCCCTGGGTCGGCTCGACCGACTTTGCCCCGGTCACGGTATCGACCAGCGCAACCCCGGTCAGTCCCGACGCGGCATCGCCGACGAAGTGATCGACCGCCTGGTTCCACAACACCTTGATACTGGCATGGGCGAACAGCCGGTCCTGCAGGATCCGTTCCGCCCTCAGCGTATCGCGACGGTGGATCAGGGTCACGTCCTGCGAATGGTTCGTCAGGTACAGCGCTTCCTCGACAGCGGTATTGCCGCCGCCGATGACCACGACCTTCTTGCCACGATAGAAAAATCCATCGCAGGTGGCGCAGGCGGAAACACCTTTGCCCGATAACTCCTGTTCGCCCGGCACACCCAGCCATTTGGCCTGCGCACCCGTGGCGATCACCAGCGTATCGCCCTCGTAGATGTCGCCGCTGTCGCCATGGGCGCGGAATGGATAGCCCGACACATCGACCGAGACGATGGTATCCCACAGCATCCGCGTACCGACATGTTCGGCCTGGACCTGCATTTCCTGCATCAGCCACGGCCCCTGGATGACTTCGCGAAAGCCGGGATAATTCTCGACATCGGTGGTGATCGTCAATTGCCCGCCCGGCTGCAGGCCCTGCACCACGATCGGTTTCATCCCTGCCCGCGCGCCGTAGATCGCGGCCGACAGGCCCGCCGGGCCGGAGCCGATTATCAGCATGCGGGTGGTATGGGTGGTCATCGAATCAGCTCCGTTCTTGCCCGAGATAGGGACGGAACACTCCAAAAACCAGTGCCTCGGGAAGCGGCGTTAGGGTCTTGACCTGAACGCGCCCGGCCAGCATGCCTGGCGCATGAGCATCATCGCCGGCCCGACTTCGCACAGCTTTATTTCGCAACGGCTGCGGCTGCATTACGTCGACTGGGGCAACCCAGACGCACCGCCGTTGATCCTGCAGCACGGCGGCCGCGATCATTGCCGTAGCTGGGATTGGGTAGCACAGGAATTGCGCCACGACTGGCACGTAATTGCCCCGGATCTACGCGGCCATGGCGACAGCGCATGGTCGCCCGACGGCGATTATTCGATGTTCGCGTTCGCATATGATTTTGCGCAACTGGTGCAATCGCTGGGGTATGACCGGGTTGCCATCATCGCCCATTCCCTGGGCGGCAATATCGCCACCCGCTACACCGGGCTGTATCCGGACAAGGTTACCCGGCTCGTCAATATCGAGGGGCTTGGCCCAATGCCCTATCTCACTGCCGCACAGGCACAGGCGTCTTATGCGGACCGGCTTCGTGACTGGATTCGCGACAAGCGCAAGGCGGCGGGCCGGTTGCCACGCCGCTATCCGACGATCGAGGCAGCCTATGCCCGGATGAAGGAAGAGAACGGCTACCTCACCGACGAACGCGCTCGTGCCCTGACCCTGCACGCGGTCAGCCGCAACGAAGACGGCACCTATAGCTGGAAATTCGATAATTATCTTAACGTGTGGGGGGTGGCCGACTTTCCCGAGGTCGAAGTGCAAGCGCTGTGGGCCGCCATAACCTGCCCGATGCTGCTGCTGTATGGTGCCGACAGCTTCGCGGTAAATCCCGAGCGCGACGGGCGGATCGAATATTTCCGGACCGCGCGGGTGATCGAATATCAAAAGGCCGGGCACTGGTTGCACCACGATCAGTTCGACCGTTTATCGACGATGTGAGGGCGTTCCTGTAGCGTAAAACCCGCTCGAACAGCGGCGCGACGCCATCATCCCATCCACGGGACAGAGCGCTGCCCCGAATCGCGGGTCAGTACCGCCTAGATACCGCAAACTCGGCAGCCTCGACCATCGCCGCATGCGCGTCGCCACGCGGGAACATGGCGATTGCAGCGATGGCGCGCTGGGCGAAATGCCTTGCCCGGTCGCGCGTGGCCGACACTGCGCCATGGCGGTTGATCAGTTCGACCGCATGCGCCAGATCGGCGTCGGTGGTGGTGAACCCGGCGATCGCGTCACGCCAAAAGCCGCGTTCTCCTTCGCTGCCGCGCGCATAGGCCAGGATTACCGGCAGCGTCATCTTGCCATCGCGGAAATCGTCACCCTTGCCCTTGCCCATTTCGTCGGCTTCGGAGTCGTAGTCGATGGCGTCATCGACCAGTTGAAAGGCGACGCCCAGGTTGCGGCCGTAATCCTCGAGCGCGCGTTCGGCGACGTCGCCGCGTTCCGACACGACCGCGCCGATCTTGCAGGCGGCTGAGAACAACGCCGCGGTCTTGGCGCCGATGATCGAGAGATAGCGCTCCTCGCTGGTCTCGACGTGACGTTGCGCGGTCAACTGATCGACCTCGCCCTCGGCGATCACCGCCGAGGCATGCGACAGGATTTTGAGCACCTTGAGGCTGCCGTCTTCGACCATCAGTTCGAAGGCGCGGCTGAACAGGAAATCGCCGACCAGCACCGTCGCCGGATTGCCGAAAATGATATTGGCGGCGGCCTTGCCCCGCCGCAGGTCCGAGCCATCGACGACATCGTCATGAAGCAGCGTCGCGGTGTGGATAAATTCGACGGCGGCGGCCAGCTTGTGATGGCGCGTCCCCTGGTAATCGCACAGCGCCGCCCCGGCCAGCGTCAGCAACGGCCGCATGCGCTTGCCGCCACCGGCGATAAGGTGGCCGGCCAGCGCCGGTATCAACGGAATTTCGCTCTGCATCCGGTCCAGGATCACCGCATTCACGGCGTTCATGTCGGGGGCGGTCAAAGCCAGCAGCGGTGCCAGCGACGGCTCAGGCGATGGCTGGTGCGGTTTCGGGCTCAGCGAGATTATCCGGGCAGTCATGGCCGCGCAATGCGCGCCCGCCAGCGCGAAGGCAAGCTTGGAATCAGGGGCGCTATCGTGCTAGCCGCCCTGTATGGCAGAAACACCGTCCACCACCGCATCATCCTTTTCTGACCAGACGCCCGCCCTGTCGGACCTCACGCTGGCCGGTTACCGCGCCAGCATCGACAATATCGACGCCGCGCTGATCCACATGCTCGCCGAGCGATTTCGCATCACCAAGGCGGTCGGCGCCTACAAGGCCGCACATGCCCTGCCCCCGTCCGACCCGCAGCGTGAGGAACGCCAGATCGACCGCCTGCGCAAACTGGCCGGCGAAGCGCAGCTCGATCCGGACTTTGGCGAAAAATTCCTGCGCTTCATCATCCAGGAGGTGATCCGGCACCATGAGCAGGCCAGTGGCCGCGGCTGGGTCGACGGCTCTAACAAATAGTCGGTCGAAACTTCGCCATGGGCGGACTGCCCTTATCCGTCGGCGCGCGGCAGGCGTACCTTGACCAGCAGGCCGCCCAGGTCTTCGCTTTCTTCCAGCGCCACCGTGCCGCCGTATATTTCAACCACGTCTCGCACGATCGCCAACCCCAGGCCGGTGCCGGGCTTGCCGGTGTCGAGCCGTGCGCCGCGGGCGAATATCCGTTCGCGTTCCCCGGCGGGAATACCCATGCCATCGTCTTCTACCCAGATCTCGCAAAAGGCGGATTGCGCCGGGCGCGGATCGACGGTGACGAACACGCTGCCCCCGCCATATTTCGCCGCGTTCTCCATAAGGTTTCCCAGGATTTCGTCGAGATCCTGTCGTTCGATCCGTACCGCCGCCGCGCGCCGGCCGCCCAGGTCGAAGCGCGTCGTGTCATAAAGCCGGGTCACCACGCGCAGCACCGCCTCGGCGCTATCCCAGACCATCGCGTGCGAATGGCCGACCGCTCGCCGGCCGACGGCGCGCGCGCGGGCGAGATGGTGATCGACTTGCCGCCGCATCACCGCCGCCTCGCGCATCACCGTGTCCGACAGGTCGGGCGCTTGTGCGGTGGCGGCGTTCATCACTACGGTCAGCGGCGTCTTGAGCGCATGCGCCAGATTGCCGGCATGAGTCCGCGCCTCCTCCGCCTGGCGCTCGGTATGCGCGAGCAGGCCGTTCAATTCCTCGACCAGCGGCTGTACTTCCAGCGGCAATGGCTCGGTCACGCGGTTGGCGCCGGTATCGCGCAGGCGCTTGATCGCCAGCCGCACCCGGCGCAGCGGACCCAGCCCGTACCAGCTCTGCAACGCTGCCATCAGCAATAACCCCAGCCCCAGCACCAGGAAGCTATAGATCAGGATCGAGCGAATACGCCGGATCTGGGCATCCATCTGGGCGCGGCTTTCGGCCACCACGAACCACCACACGGTCTTGCTGCCGGGCAGGATGATGGTCCGTTCCATGATCCGCAGCGGTTCGCCGGAGAATTGCAGACTGTCATAGGAATGGGGTTGCGGATCGAAGTGATCCTGCTTCACGTGGAGGCTGCGATCCCACAACGAACGCGAAGGGAAATCTTCATGCCCCTGGCCGGTGATCTGCCAATAAAGCCCGCTGTTGGGTTCGAGAAAACGCTGGTCGCCCAGCGGCCGGTTGAAGAACACCTCGCCATCCGGTCCGATTTCCGCCGCGCCGACCATGGCGGTGAGCATATAGCCAAGCTGATCGTCGAAATTATGCGTCACCAGGCTGGTCAGAGTGCGGTCCAGCGCCAGCCCTCCGCCCAGCAACAGGATGATGATCCACCCCGCGGCGATCAGCATCATCCGCTGCGCCAGCGATCCGGTATGCGTCGCCGCTACCGGCGTCTTTACCGGATCAGCCCCGGCCGGGCTAACGCTCGGTAATTCTGACGCCCGCGCTGCCACAGCTCACGATCAGCCGCGCGCCGCTTCGACGGGATCGTCGAGACTATACCCTAACCCGCGGATCGTGGTGATGACATCCGCGCCCAGCTTCTTGCGGATGCGAGTGACGAACACCTCGATTGTATTCGAATCTCGGTCGAAATCCTGATCGTAGATATGCTCGATCAGCTCGGTCCGGCTGACCACCTTGCCCTTGTGATGGAGTAGATACGACAGCAGCTTGTATTCCTGCGCCGTCAACTTCACCGGCTCACCGTCCAGCGTGACCCGCCCGGAACGCGTGTCCAGCCGCACCCCGCCGGCGATCAACTCGGATGAGGAATTGCCGGAAGCGCGCCGGATCAGCGCGCGTAACCGGGCGATCAGTTCTTCGGTCTGGAACGGCTTGGCGAGATAATCGTCGGCGCCGGCATCGAGGCCGGCGACCTTGTCCGACCAACTGTCGCGCGCGGTCAGCACGAGCACCGGAAACTTGCGTCCTTCCTTGCGCCACATCCCCAGCACGGTCAGCCCGTCAATCTCGGGCAGACCCAGATCGAGCACCACCGCGTCATAGTCCTCGGTCGAACCCATGAAATGGCCGTCTTCGCCATCGACCGATAGATCAACGGCATAGCCATTCTGTTCAAGGGTGGTTTTAAGCTGGCGACCCAGCGTCGGTTCGTCTTCGACGATCAATATTCGCATTGCTGTCCCCTGTGATGGTGCGGTGATGAAAGCCGTATCGTGATGAAAGCCGGACCCGATCGGGTCAAGCAAATGACGTGGTGGCAAGTCCTAATGCGCCTAATGCGACTGGCGGATAATAGCACCGGTTCGCGCATCGACATCGACAAAGACCACCCTCCCTTCGCGGATGAACTTCAACCGATAAGCCATTGCGGCGGGATCGTATTCCGGGCCGAGATATTGCATTCCTGGCATCATCGGCAAGATGTGGCGCTCTATATCACGCAGCGGCCGCACCGCCCCGGCATGCAATTCCCGTCGGACCTCGCCCTGCGCGTCGCCCGGCGCCGCCTGAGCGGGGATCGCCGGCAGCAGCAAGGCTGGCAACAGGACTGAAAATCGCATTCGCATGATACTCGCCTGTTAGATTTTCCGGATTGAACCGGGTGTGAATGCCAGCCTTCGGCCAGATCGGCTTTCATCCGCGCAAACTGTTGCCATGTCCGGGCGATGACGGCTAGAGGCCCGCGATGGCTGCCGCACCGATCCTGTCCTGGGAAGGACTCGGCCTGATCCAGGGATCAGGCTGGCTATTTCGTGACCTCAATCTAGCGATTGGGCCACGCGACCGACTGGCGCTGATCGGCCGCAATGGCGCGGGCAAATCCACCCTGCTGCGGCTGATCGCAGGAACCGTCGATGCCGACAAGGGCACCCGTGCGGTCCAGCCCGGCACGCGGATCGTCACGCTGGAACAGGACCCGTTCTTCACCGGCCATGAGACGCTGCTGGATTTTGCGCTGCATGGCGACGATGCCCCGGAGCGCCACGCAGTCGAGGCCATCGCCGACCAGCTGGGCATCGACATGAGCCGCACCGCAATCAGCGCCAGCGGTGGTGAGCGCCGCCGTGCCGCCCTGGCCCGCGCGCTCGCCTCCGATCCGGACCTGTTGTTGCTCGACGAGCCGACCAATCACCTCGACCTCGCCGCGATCGAATGGCTGGAAAGCTGGCTGCAGCGGTACAATGGCGCGTTTGTCGTGATCAGCCACGACCGCACCTTTTTGACCCGGCTGACCAAGGCGACGCTGTGGATCGAGCGCGGGTCGATCCGCCGCAAGGAAGTCGGCTTTGGCGGCTATGATGCCTGGACCGAGCAGGTCTATGCCGAGGAAGCACGCGCCGCCGACAAGCTCGACGCCAAGCTGAAGATCGAAGAGCATTGGCTGGAACGCGGCGTCACCGCGCGACGCAAGCGCAACCAGGGCCGGCTCGAAAAGCTGGGGGAAATGCGCGCCCAGCGCGCCGCGATGCTGGCACCCGCCGGCACCGCCAAGCTGGCACTGGCCAGCGATGACGTGAAGACCAAGGCGGTGATCGTTGCCGACAAGGTGAGCAAGAGCTTTGGCGATGGCGACGCCAGGCGCACGATCATCAAGGATTTCACGCTGCGCATCACCCGCGGTGACCGCATCGGGCTGGTCGGCTCCAATGGCGCGGGCAAGACCACATTGCTGAAGCTGCTGACCGGTGAACTTGCGCCGGATTCAGGCCAGGTGACGTTGGCTCAGTCGCTGGTCGCGGTGAACATCGACCAGCAACGCAGCCTGATGAGCCCGGAAAAGCGCGTTCGGGAAGTCCTGGCCGAGGGCGGCGACTGGATCGATGTGCGCGGGGTGCGCAAGCATATCCATGGCTATCTCAAGGATTTCATGTTCGATCCCGGCATGGTCGAGGCGCGCATCGGCACGCTGTCGGGCGGCGAACGCTCGCGCCTGCTGCTGGCGCGCGAATTTGCGCGGTTTTCCAACCTGCTGGTGCTGGACGAGCCGACTAACGATCTCGACCTGGAAACGCTGGACCTGTTGCAGGAAGTGATTTCCGACTACGACGGCACCGTGCTGATCGTCAGCCACGACCGCGATTTCCTGGATCGCACGGTGACGGTGACGCTGGGACTGGACGGGTCGGGCAAGGTCGATATCGTCGCCGGCGGCTATGCCGATTGGGTCAAGCAACGCCAGACGCGCAGCGCTGCGCCGGCGGTCAAATCGGCGGTCCAGTCGACTGCGCCGCTGCCGACGCCCCGTAGGGCCAAACTGAGCTTCAAGGACCAGCGCGATTACGAACTGCTGCCCAGGCAGATCGAGGCGCTTGATGCCGCCATCGCCCGCGATGAGACGATGCTCGCCGATCCGGCGCTCTATGCCGGCAATCCGCTGAGATTCGCCGCCCTGACCGCCGCGATCGACAAGGCCCGCGCGGATAAGGAGGCAGCGGAAATGCGCTGGCTCGAACTGGCCGAACTGGTCGAAGGCTGACGGCAGACTACTCCGCTTTGGCAGCAGCAGGTAGCGCCGCCGCACCATGCCGGTTGACCCCGGTCAGCCGGTGCCGGCGTGCTGCCTCGATCAACGCGGCGATTGCGTCTGCGGCGATGTCATAGCTCAGCCCGTGCGGGGGGCGGATGTTGGAGACGCAGTCGCGCTCGCTGTCCATCCGGCCGATGCGCGGTTGCCAGGTGAGATAGGCGCCCAGGCTGTCGGGCGCGCTGAGGCCGGGGCGCTCGCCGATCAGCATCAGCGCACAATCGGCGCCCAGCAGTTCACCGATCTCGTCGCCCAGCGCGACCCGGCCCTGCGTGGCGAGCACGATCGGCGCGATCCGCCATCCGGGCAGGCGCTCGATCAGGGCCAGGACCAGCGCAGCGGCGTGTCGGTGAACGGCGGTGGCGGACAGGCCATCGGCGACGATGATCGCCAGTTCGTCTCCGGTCGCCGACAACCGGGTGGCATCCGTTGGGTCCAGGCGGCGGCCCAGGTCGGGCCGCTTGAGGTATTCGGCGCGGGTGGCGGCGCGGCTGCGGACTTCGATCACCGGGCGCCCGACCGCTTCGCCGAACCCGGCAGCCTCCAGCGGCTTGTGGACTGCATCGCGCGCCCTGGCATGGTCGAGCTGAAAATCGAGCAAGGCGGCGGTCGGCAAGCCCTGCCCGGCCCGGCCCAGCAACACCCGCGCCTGCGTCACCATGCGCAGGCGATCGCGCAGTTCTATGATCGCCGGCAAATCAGCCATGGAAACGCAGCGCCGGAATACGATCCAGCGCCAGTGCCGCCGGCAAGTTTTCGCCGATCCGGCCATCGACGGCCAGCCCGATCCGTTGCAGCCATGCCTCGAATTCCGGCGTGGGCCCCAATCCCAGCACCTCGCGCAGATACAAGGCGTCGTGAAAGCTGGTCGACTGGTAATTGAGCATGATGTCATCCGAACCCGGCACGCCCATGATGAAATTCACCCCGGCAACCCCCAGCAGCGTCAGGATGGTGTCGGTATCGTCGCCGTCGGCCTCGGCATGATTGGTGTAGCAGACATCGATGCCCATCGGGAGACCGAGCAGCTTGCCGCAAAAGTGGTCCTCCAGCGCGGCGCGGGCGATCTGCTTGCCGTCGTATAGATATTCCGGACCGATGAAACCGACCACGGAATTGACCAGGAACGGAGCGAACGCGCGAGCCACGCCATAGGCCCGCGCTTCCAGCGTTTGTTGGTCGACGCCGTGATGCGCTTCGGCGGACAGGCACGACCCCTGCCCGGTTTCGAAATACATGACGTTTTTGCCGACCGTTCCGCGGTCGAGCGCGGCAGTCGCGGCATGTGCTTCATCAAGCAGGGCCAGGTCGATGCCAAAGCCGCGATTGGCCGCCTCGGTCCCGGCGATCGACTGGAAACATAGATCGACCGGAGCCCCCCGCCGCACCAGTTCGAGCGTTGTCGTCACATGCGCCAGCACGCAGGATTGCGTCGGAATATCGTACGCAAGCCGGATATCGTCGAGCAGATTGAGCAGCGTAGCGGTGGTACCCGCATCGTCGGTGGCCGGATTTATGCCGATCACCGCGTCACCGGCGCCCATCAACAGGCCATCGAGCGTGGACGCGGCAATGCCGGCGGGATCGTCGGTCGGATGATTGGGCTGAAGCCGTACCGCCAGCCGCCCGGCCAACCCCACGGTGCTGCGAAACCGGGTGATCACCCGGATCTTGCGGGCGACCGCGATCAGATCCTGGTTGCGCATCAGTTTCGACACCGCCGCGGCCATTTCCGGGGTGATGCCGGGCGCGGCATGGGCAATGTCCGCCCCGGTCGTGTCATTTGCCAGCAACCATTCACGAAAACTGCCAACGGTCAGGTGCGAGATCGCGGCAAATGCCCCGACGTCATGCCGGTCGACGATCAGCCGCGTGACCTCATCCGCCTCGTAGGGGACGACCGCTTCGCCCAGGATTGTCGCCAGGGGCAGGTCGGCCAGGATGAACCGCGCCGCGACGCGCTGCTCCATGCTGTCGGCGGCGATCCCCGCCAGCCGGTCGCCCGATCGGTCCGGGCTGGCCGCTGCGAGAACCTGCACCAGCGAGGCAAAGTTGTGCCGTGTTCCGGCAAGATCGACGGCATAGCGGGTCACGACCCGAAGCCGGGATTGCGGACGATCGTTTCGTCCAGCCGTGCGACCGGCACGCCAAATTTTCGTACCACCATGACATTGTGGACGGTGTTGCCGCCGGGCTGGAGATAGAGCCACTGTTGGGCTTTCAGCCCGTCTTTCAGGGTAAAGGCAAGATGGAAGCAGGACCCTTCGACCTGTCCGCCGACCGGACCCGCCGCGTCGGACAGCGTGCCGGCCCAGTAACCCGGCCCGGTGCGATGGAGCCGCCAGGTCCGCCGCTTTACCGGATCCGTGCCGCTGCGGACGGATTGATCGAGAACCAGCGTGCCGCTGGCGTCTAGCCGTCCCTGCCCTTCGACCGATACGGATACGGGCCGGTGAAATGCGATTTTCAGGACGGCCTGGCCATGCGTCGGCGGGACAAAGAATGCGACGGGGTCGAAAATCGGTGCCGGTGCCTGTTGTGACGACTCCTGCCGGCCGGAAACACAGCTGCCGCAGCAAACCAGTAGAACAGCAGCGGACACGCTTTTCACGCCAGCTTTGCCCCGAGAGGCAAACGGTGAAAGTCGGTACGTGCCCATTACCATGCTGCTCTCGAATTTCCCGCTGAACAGGGTATATGGGCGGCAACGGCAGCGGGTCAATCTCGGTCGACGAATGCAAGGGAATACGCAGATATGGATCTCGACGACCAGTTCCGCCGGTATTTCGGAACCGCCGACCTGGCGCAGGTTTCGCCTGCCGCCGTCAGCGCAGGCATCGAACATATGGCCGTCGATTTCGGCATGGAGCAGGACCCGGCGCGCCGCTTTGCGCTATGGGCGATGATGCACATGCTGGCGGTGGCGCCCGATCTGGAGGTCGCGTTCAACAACGAAAAGGACCGGAACTCGGCTCGAAATTTTATGGATGTTGTTTCAGGAGCGAATTAAAATTACTGAAATCGGTGCCTCGGTTAGAAATATGTCGTGCCGCGATACAAAATAAAAATGAGTTGGTCCTGCCGCAATTTATCCAATAAAATTTTTCATCATTCTGCGAGACCATAATCCGGTCCGAGCGATTCATCGCAAAATCACGGAATAGATTGCAAAATCGGGAATGTGCATTTATACGAGCGAGGCTTACGTCGCCCGCGACGGATATCGGGCGGCTCTGGTCGCCCCTTTGTCCCTTTCTAGCCTCATAATGCCGGGATGCGCCGCTGTTGGCGCATGCCCGTTACGTACGGGTAAAGGAAACCCTATGACTATCGGAACTGTTAAATTCTTCAACCCTGACAAGGGCTTCGGCTTCATCGCGCCTGAGGGCGGCGGCAACGACGCCTTTGTGCACATTTCGGCCGTAGAACGTGCCGGCATGCGCACGCTCGATAAGGACCAGCGCGTCTCGTATGATCTTGAAAAGGATCAGCGCGGCAAGGTTTCCGCTGTAAACCTTCAGTCGGCCTGAAGATTGTGTCGGTGCGGTTTGGCCAAGGCCAGCCGCGCCGGCGCCTTTCCAGATCGTGGGCGAGGTCCGTGGTGGGCCAGCGATCCCATTGCGGCAAGTTTGCCCCGTTTATCGAGAGTTGCCAAACATGGCCGATGCCAAGATGCGCCCGTTCCTGATCCAGAAAAATGCTGAAGGGCAGTTCCGATTGTCGGTGCGTACCACGCGATATAACTCGCAAGGTTACCCGCTGGTCGACGTTGCGCCTCAGGAACAGCTGTTCAAGACATCTGCCGCAGCTCGCGCCTATGCTCGCGACAATTTCAGCGCGCAGCCGGGTGAATACGCGACAAAGTAGGTCGAACGGCTCAGCTCGCCGGTATCGTGCTCGCTTTCATCGTTGCGCTGGACGCATGGCATAATCATAGCATCAGGGCGCCTTATTTCCGAAACGAGGAGCCTTGGCACCTTGAACTAGAGAGTTTCGACGCCACGTGCCGGTTGCAGTCCTGATGATTGCAACCAAGGGTATGTGACATGGTCGACAAACGAGCTTTCTCGCAAACGCTGTTTGAACAGTTGCGCGTCGCGGGCGCGGGTCAGGAAGACTCGGTTCGCCGCATGGAATTCGTGGCCCAATTGCTCGATTCAGCTTTTGTCCTGCCTGGCACCAACAAGCGGGTAGGCATCGACGCCATCATCGGACTGGTACCGGGCATCGGCGATATCGTCACGACGATGCTGTCCAGTTACGTCATCTGGGAAGCCAGGAACCTCGGCGTCAGCCGCGTGGCGCTGGGACGCATGCTGACCAATCTGGCCATTCACGCCGCGATCGGTTCACTTCCGGTGATCGGCGACATCTTCGACGCGTTCTTTCGTGTCAACCAGCGCAATATGCGCATCGTACGTTCGCAACTGGCTGCCGGCAAAATCCGGCGTCCAGCCGCTCAAACGACGATTACTGTTCGTTAACGGCGCGCGGGTAACCTGCGCGAGCTCTTCGATGGTGAGCTTCGCGACCCGACACCTAAACCTCGGGCTTCACATACCGGGCGGTGCGGGTGTGGATAATCAAAAATCACCCCTTCCCGCGACCACGAAAGCGCGCCCCCGGTCAGGCTATCGCAGATACGGCGGTGGCTTTTGGAACCCTTGGCTTTCTGGCGGCGCCGGATTTGGCCTTCGGAGCAGGCTTTACCTTGGTGCCCAGCTTGCGACCCAGGCCAATCTTGACCGCCAGATCCCGGCGGGTCGCGGCATAGTCGGGCGCAACCAGCGGATAATCGGCATTCAGGCCCCAACGCGCCTTGTATTCGGCAGGGCTAAGCTGATGATGAGTGCCAAGATGCCGCTTCAGCATTTTCTGCTTGGCGCCGCATTCCAGGCAGGTAATCGCGTCGGGCTTCACCGATGACCGGATCGAAACCGCCGGCTCCCGCTTTTCCTCGACCACGACCGCCACTTTGCCAAGCCCTTCGAGAGCGGCGTAAATCGCTTCGATCAGGCGAGGCAGCTCGGAAGGCTTGACACTGTTATGGCTGGCATGCGCCGAAACAATATCGGCAACGAAGGTCAGAAGATTTTCATCTGCCATGGAATTATCTTTCTAGTAACACGCCGAATGGGATCGAATGCCCCGCTAATCAATAATTACGCCTTTGTCTATTATATATGACTAAAAAAAGGCACTAAAATGCATCGAATTTCGCGGTAAATGATCTGGACCTCGTTCTTTCCACTGTCCTGATGAAAGTGATGGTTGTTTGGATAGTAGCGAAATTCTGGCGCGTACCAGCAGCCACAGCATTGCCGGCCACGGCTTTCGGCTATTCTCGTTCGGACAGCACCATATCCTGTTAGTTCGCTCAATAAAGTCAAT
>CAZZYX010000077.1:0-16395 GCA_964658485.1 uncultured Acetobacteraceae bacterium
GGCCCTGTCATCGCCGGCCCTGGCGCAAAGCCTGACGCCGCAGCAGAACACCGCCATCGACAAGGCGGTGCGCGACGCGCTCGCGGCTAACGGCACCCCTTCGGCCGAAGTGGCGGTAGTGCTCGACGGCAAACTGGTGCTGAGCCGCGCCTGGGGAAAAGCGGCGGAAAGCATTCCCGTCGCGCGGCCCGATCTACCCTATCAGATCGCTTCCAATTCGAAGCAGTTCCTGGCCGCGCTGATCCTGATGTTGCAAGCGGACGGCAAGCTGAGCCTTGACGATCACGTGGCGAAATGGCTGCCCGCGGTCAGCGGCGGCGATCGCATCACTATCCGCCAGTTGCTGTCCCATACCTCGGGGCTAGAGGACTATTGGCCGCAGGACTATCTGCTCCCCGCGATGCTGCAGCCGACCGATCCACACGGCATCGTCGATCGCTGGGCAACGAAACCGCTCGATTATGCGCCAGGTACGCGCTGGCAATATTCCAATACCGGCTATGTCGTTGCCGGGCTGATCGCGGAACAGGCCGGGCAAGCGCCGCTATGGCAACAATTACAGCGCCGTATCTTCACGCCGTTGGGCATCCACGCCGTGCCGCTCGATGCCACTAACGCACCTGGATTTCCGCAGGGCTACCATCGCAATGCGCTGGGCCCTGTGCGCATTGCCCAGCCGCCGGCAAAGGGCTGGCTATGGGCGGCGGGTGAGTTGTCGATGAGCGCCGGCGATTTGGCTAAATGGGACATCGCCCGGATCGAGCGGCGTCTGCTGCGGCCGATAGATTGGCAGCTGCAGGAAACCCCGGTGCTGCTTAGCGATGGCAGCGACAGTGAATACGGCCTTGGCGTGGACGTCAGGGAAATCGACCATCGCCGGGTCATCGATCACGGCGGTGAGTCGGAGGGCTTTCTTTCGCGTAACAGCATCTATTCTGACCGGCGCGCCGCGATCGTGGTGCTGACCAATGGCGATTTTGGCGATAGCGAGAGAGCGATAACCAAGGCGATTGCCGACATCATATTGCCCAAATCCGCGCCCGCCAATAGCGGCGAGGCCGACCGGATCGATGACGCAAAGATAGAGCTGGCTGCACTAAGCTCGGGCAAGTTCGATCCCGGCCAATTCACCGCCAACGGCCAATATTATTTTTCAAACCAGACCCGTGCCGATTACGCCGCCAGCCTGTCCGTACTCGGCCCGCTGACGACAATAACTGCCAAGCGGCCACCCAGTCTGCGTGGCGGTTTTGTCAACCGCACGTTCGAACTCGCCTATGGCAAGCGCAAGCTGGTGATCGAGACCTATGCCGAAGCCGGCGCGCACGGGCGCTGGGAGCAGTTCATGGTCATGCCTGCCGATTGAGCGCGGGCGCAATTTGCATGGCCGTTATCTGGTTCAGGATCGCAATTGCCATTGAAGTTTAACGCATAATTGCCAGGAATAATCCAAATCGGATTATGACTTGCAATTTTTACAAGTGCCATGGACCATTTCGCACTTGCAGCAAACCGCGTTTTCGGGCCTAAAGAGCAGGCCTTTCAGGCATCCTCTCCCAAAACTTCAAGACCCGGTCGGTAACGATCGGGTCTTTTTTTGCGGGTTGGCTTTGATTACCGGACGAAATACGGGGGTATGTCATGAGGCCGGTCAAATCTTTTTGCGCATTCGCGATTTTGGTAGCGTCCTCGGCAGTGCACGCCGACCAGATTGGCGCCGATCGGCCCGGAATCGGCTCCAGCCCCTCGGTCGTGCCGCAATTCACGCTGCAGGGAGAGGTGGGCACCGACAATCAGGAAGTCAGGCTCAGCATCATCAAAGGGCTGGAATTGGACCATGACGATACCAGCTGGGGAGCAAAGCTCGCGCTTGACGATAGCGACAATTTCAAACTGGCGTTCAAGGCATCCTATGACCGCGACCTCCACACCGTACTTGAACTTCCGGCGAATTACACATTCAGCCCATTGTTCAACCTGGGCACGACGATAATCTGGTCGCGGTCGATGCAAACCTACGCCGCCGAGTTTAATTTTACCCCCACGCAGCGGCTCACCATCACGCCCACGGTCTATTACGAGTCCAAAACCAGGCTCGCGATCTTTGCTGCCTGGATATTGCCGGAGCATGATAACTGGCAGGTCGACATCAGCTTCGATCAAAACCGCGTCAGCGCCGGTGTCAGCACCGCCCTGGACTTGGCGCGCCTTTTCAAAAAGTCATAAAAATCGCCGACGGCGCCGATACATCGCAGGTCCGCGCGACAGAACTCCCCTCCCACAAGCGGAGGGGAACAAGAATGAATCGGAGACATGCTTGCCCACCACCGCCCCGCCCACCGACCTGCTCGACATGCTGATCATCGGTGCGGGCATATCCGGCATCGGCATGGCAGCGCATCTGGGGATGAGCGCGCCGGGCAAGCGCTATGCCATCCTGGAGCGGCGCGCGGCGCTCGGCGGCACCTGGGACCTGTTTCGCTATCCCGGCGTGCGCTCCGACAGCGACATGCACACGCTGGGCTACAGTTTTGCGCCATGGTCCAGCGATCACGCGATCGCCAGTGGCGAAACCATCCGCGCCTATCTGCAACAGGTCGCCGACGAGCGCGGGATCACCCCGCATATCCGTTTCGACGCGCATGTCACCGGCGCCGATTGGGACAGTCGCCCGGCCTGCTGGACGGTGCGACTGGCCGGCGGCGAGGTCATACAGGCGCGCTTCCTGTTCTTCGCCTCGGGCTATTACGATTACGACCGACCGCACGAACCGGACATACCGGGCCTCGACAGCTTTGCCGGGCAACTGCTGCACCCGCAATTCTGGCCGGAATCGCTGGATGTGGCCGGCAAGCGCGTGGTAGTGATCGGATCGGGCGCGACTGCGGCCACCATGGTGCCGGCGCTGGCGGAGCATGCTCATGTCACCATGCTCCAGCGTACCCCGAGCTTTTATCTGCCGATGCCCGCCACCGACCGGCTGGCCCGGATGTCCCGACGACTGCTGCCGGCGTCATGGGCGCATCGGTTGATCCGCTGGCGCAATGTGCGGTTGCAAACGCTGCTGGTCCGCCGCGCCCGCGCCGACCCGCAGAGAATGCGCGAATGGCTGACCGGTTTTGCCCGCAGCATGGTCGGGGATGCATTCTCGCCAGAGCATTTCACCCCGCCCTATGACCCCTGGCAGCAGCGGCTGTGCCTGATCCCCGCCGGCGATCTCTTCCATACGCTGCGCCGGCGCGAGGCCGAGATCGTCACCGGGCAGATCGCACAGGTCGAACCCGACGCGATCGTACTGGCCGATGGCCGCCGCATCCCCGCCGATGTCATCGTTACCGCAACCGGGTTGCGATTGTCGCCGATGGGCAACATCGCCGTGACCGTCGATGGCGTCGCGGTGAATTTCGCCACCCGCTTCTGGTATCGCGACTGCATGTTTTCCAACGTACCGAACCTCGCGGCGCTGTTCGGCTATCTCAATGCCAGCTGGACGCTGCGCGTGGATGTCGTCTGCGGCTATATCTGCCGGCTGCTCGACCAGCTCGATGCCTGGCATGCAAGCACGGTGACGCCCACCCTGCCCGAAGATCACGGCCTGATCGAAATGGACGTGATGGCCAATTTCTCGTCGGGCTACCTGAACCGCGCCAAGCCGATCGTCCCGCGCAGCGCGACCACCGCGCCCTGGCGGATCAACATGGACTATCTGGCGGACCGCCGGGAAATGGCGATGACGCCGATCGACGATGGCTGGCTACATATCCGACGCGCACACCTTGTCGAAGCGCCTGGCACGATCTAACCCGGCCACCATGGCCGAATCATCCCGCATTTACACCGCCGCGCTGATCGTGATCGGCGACGAAATCCTGTCTGGCCGCACCCAGGACAAGAATATCGCCCAGGTGGCAAGCTGGCTGGGCATCCAGGGTATCCGGCTCAAGGAAGTCCGCGTCGTCGCCGACGACACTCCCGCGATCGTCGAGGCAGTCAATATCTTGCGCGCGCGCAACGATTATCTGTTCACCACCGGCGGCATCGGCCCAACCCATGACGACATTACCGTCGATGCCATTGCCGAGGCACTGGGCGTGAGCGTTGTGGTCCACCCCGAAGCACGCGAAATCCTGACCGGCTATTACGTCGCGCGCGGGGGCCTGACCGAAGCGCGCCTGCGCATGGCCCGCGTTCCCGAAGGCGCGACGCTGATCGCCAACCGCTATACCGGCGCGCCGGGTATCCGCCATGGCAACATTTTCATCATGGCGGGTGTGCCGTCGATTACCGCCGGCATGCTCGATGCGCTGTCGGGCACGCTGGCGGGCGGCGCGTTGCTGCTTTCCGAGACACTGGGCGGCTGGATCCAGGAAAGCGAAGTCGCCGAACTGCTCCGGGCGACCGAAAAAGCGCACCCCGGCACCCAGATCGGCAGCTATCCGTTCTGGAACGACGGCCGCACCGGCGCCAACTTCGTCATCCGATCCGTCGATCCCGAAGTCTTGGCAGCCTGCAGCCGCGCGCTGGTCGCCGGGTTGGAGGCAATGGGCAAGCAAGTCTTTCCAGGCGGAATTTGAGCCCGCTGAGCGTATTCAGCACGGTGGTGGCGCTGTCGTTGACGAGCGGATGCACGACATCGCCGATGCCGGCCTTCGAGCGAACCCTGGCAGCGCAGGACAGCGCGACCGCCGCACTGGGACAATGGTGCGCCGCGCGCCATCTGGCAGAGCCTGCCCGCATTACCGCCGGGCTGGTGCATGACGCCGATGCGCCCCCGCCCGCCGACTTGCGCCAGTTGCTGGAAACAGACCCGGCGATCCCGATCGGCTATCGCCATGTGCGCCTGTCGTGTGGCGCGATCGTGCTGTCGGAGGCGCATAACTGGTACCTGCCGCAGCGCCTGACCCCCGTCATGAATGCCGCGCTGGCTAGCAGCGACATCCCGTTCGGCAAGGTTGTCGCCCCGCTTCACTTTGCACGGCGACCGCTCGATTCCCGGCGCGGGCGGGCTCCCGCCTGCCCTGCTCATACCGTGCTGTCACATCGCGCCTTGCTGCGCCTGCCTGGCGGGGCGCCGCTGGCTCTGGTGGTGGAATGCTACACCGCTGCCAATCTGCGCGGTCGTTGAGCCTGCCCCGGTTGCGGCGGCGCTTGTTGCCACCTACGTAATAGCGATGAACGAAGGCCAATATCTCACGGGGCGCCTGTTGCTAGCGCTGCCCGGCATGCCCGATCCGCGCTTTGCCCATGCCGTGATCGCAATGTGCGTCCATGATGCGCAAGGGGCACTGGGCGTCGGCGTCGGCCACCTGATCCCCGGCGTCGGGCTGCATCACCTGCTCGACGATCTCGAAATCGATTCGAAATATGCGCCCGACGCGCCGGTACACAGGGGTGGCCCGGTGGAACCGCAACGCGGGTTTGTCTTGCATAGCCCCGACTGGGACGGGCCCGGCACTGTCGAGGCAGGACCATTCGGCGCGCTGTCCACCTCGATCGAGGTGCTGCGCGCTATCGCTACCGGCGCCGGCCCCAGCCGCTGGCTGGTCGCGCTGGGCTATGCCGGCTGGGGCGCAGGCCAGCTCGACGGCGAGATGCGCCGCCATGGCTGGCACGCCGCCGCCGGCCGTGCGGATATCCTGTTCGATCATCCCGCCGAACAGCGCTGGGCTGCGGCATGGAAAGCCGAAGGGATCGATCCGGCGCTGCTGTCAGGTGTGAGCGGGCGAGCCTGATAGACAAGGAAAAGGCCGGAAAGGTTTCCCCTCCCGGCCTACGATCCTTTAGCGATCTGCGATCAGTTGCCGTAAACTTCGGACACATCGACCTTCAGGCCTGGGCCCATCGACGACGATACCGATACCTTGCGCAGGTACTTGCCCTTGGCGCCGGCCGGCTTGGCCTTGACGATGGCATCGACGAAGGCATCGAAATTGGCCTTGAGCGCCTCGTTGGAGAAGCTCATCTTGCCGATGCCACCGTGGATAATACCGGCCTTTTCAACGCGGAATTCGATCTGGCCGCCCTTGGCTGCCTTGACCGCTTCCGCCACGTTCGGCGTAACCGTACCCAGCTTCGGGTTCGGCATCAGGCCCTTGGGACCGAGCAATTTACCCAGGCGGCCAACGATGCCCATCATGTCCGGCGTCGCGATGACGCGGCCATAGTCGAGATTGCCCGCCTGCATGTCTTCGAGCAGGTCTTCGGCGCCAACCTTGTCGGCACCGGCAGCCAGGGCCGCTGCCGCCTTGTCACCGCGTGCGAACACGGCAACCTTGACGTCCTTGCCCGTGCCCGAAGGTAGCGTGACCATGCCGCGGACCATCTGGTCGGCGTGGCGCGGATCGACGCCCAGGTTCAGCGCGACTTCGAGCGACTGGTCGAACTTGACCGTCGACAGGTCCTTCAGCGTCTGGATCGCATCCGCGACGCCATAGAGCTTCATGTTGTCGCCCAGCTTGGCGTTGAGCGCCTTGCGATTCTTGGTCTGGTTTGTCATCGGATCAGCCCTCCACAACCTGCAAGCCCATCGAACGCGCGGAGCCTTCGATGATCTTGGCAGCCTGCTCGATATCGTTGGCGTTGAGATCGGCCATCTTCAGTTCGGCGATCTCGTTCAATTGCGCACGGGTGATGGTGCCCGCCGACAGCTTGCCCGGCTCCTTCGAGCCCGACTTCAGACCGAGGATCTTCTTGATGAAGAACGTGGCTGGCGGCTTCTTGGTGATGAAGGTGAACGACTTGTCCGAAAACACGGTTATGATCGTCGGCAACGGCGTGCCCTTGTCCACTTCCTGCGTGGCAGCGTTGAACTGCTTGCAGAATTCCATGATGTTGACGCCGCGCTGGCCCAACGCCGGCCCGATCGGCGGCGAAGGCTTGGCCTCGCCCGCTTTCACTTGCAACTTGATGTAACTATCGATTTTCTTGGCCACTGGAGCCTCCTTTTCTTCCTGTTGGTAACGCCGGAAAGCGCACCTCAGAGTGAGCGGTCAAACGAGGAATGCCCTGACTGGCAGGACGCCCCTCTTCCGCGAAATATCCCCGGATCACGCCGGAAAGCGCGGCCCTTAGGGGGAGTGGGGGGGAAAGGCAAGCGGAAGGGCAGATTCTGGGGCCATTGCCCCAGACCCCGTCATGTAGACGTTGCAAAGCTCGTATCGCGCAGGCTACTGCTGCATTTGACGTTTATCGAGCCAACAGACGTGACTGTGTACTTTTTGGCCTGGCGCATAGCGCGTCCGGTAAGGCCGAACCCTACGACTATCATCAGCCATGTCGCCGATTCTGGCACTCCCATGATATTAGCTCTTAATCCGTTAATAGAATATGTCGTTTGGTCGTAGGTATTAGGGTCGATGAAACCAATGTAAGCTGACTGCGAACCGAAGCCAGTAAGTGGCGTGATATCAGTGATGAGGTCGCTGTTCCGCGCAGTCGCAGTGAAGTCAAACGCGTTGAAACCGAACACTTGGTCTATGACCTGACTCGTGAGTGTGATCGGTGCCGATGACGCAGAAATCGTTTGCAGAGCATTGATGCTGAAGTAGTCAACGGGCGATCCGCCGCTGATATAATTATTCCAAAGCTGCGAACTCGCAAAGCTGATATCACCGCTAATTACCGATGTGTATCCTCCTATAGTAAGCCGGTAGGACGACAGAGTACCATAGTAAATGTTGATTGTTGGATCAGCATCATAGAGAGACGTTACAGCGAACTTGGCGGGATTAACGTCAAAACTGATGGAGAAACTATCACCTGCTTGGATCGAGGTTGGAAAGGTGCTGACAGGGTTGAAATTGCGATTTACCGAGTAAGGATTGCCAACCGTGCCAACCGCGCTGAACCGATATTCCTCTGCCCTAGCTGCAGTTACCGTTGCCATCGCTATTGATGCAACCATCACCGCTCTAATCAGCATGTGTATTTTCCCCGTTTTCTGCCTACATCCATCGTAAGTGCTTGATCAGTGACCTGATTTGCTCGATCTTGCAACCCTCATAGCCGCCTCATTTAGAAGTTTCAGTGTTCTCCGTCGGCAAATTCGATTACGCGTTTCGTCACGCAGGACGAACTTTGGGTCTTGGAGTATAAATCAAAATGCCAACTCCCGACTCCTCCCGCAAGCGGGCGGGGAGTCAGGGCAGCACTTTCTGGCTTGCTAAACGCTATTTCTGCCGTTCGACATGCTCGAAATCGAGTTCCACCGGCGTCGCACGACCAAAGATCGACACCGACACCTTGACGCGGCTCTTGTCGAAATCGAGTTCCTCGACCACGCCGTTGAAGCTGGCGAACGGCCCGTCGAGCACCTTCACCGCATCGCCGATCTCGTAATCCACGGTGACATGCTTCTTGACCTGCGTCGCGGCCTGTTCACGCGCGCCGAAATAGCGCGCCGCATCGGCTTCGCTGATCGCTTGCGGCTTGCCGTTGGGGCCAAGGAAGCCGGTGACTTTCGCGGTGTTCTTCACCAGGTGATAGACGTCGTCGCTCAGCACCAGCTTGGCCAGCACGTAGCCGGGCATGGTCTTGCGTTCGACCTGGATCTTCTTGCCGCGCTTGACCTCGGTGATCTGCTCGGCGGGGACTTCGACGGCCTCCACCAGCGCCGACAATCCCTTGCGCTCCGCTTCGTGCAGGATCGATTCGCGGACCTTGTTCTCAAAGCCGGAGTAAGCGTGGATAATGTACCAGCGGGCCATGCGTCTCTCTTGTTTCTAATTAAGGCTTAAAGGATCAGGCGAGTGACAGCAGCCATTTGACCAGCGCGCCGAACACCGAATCCACTCCCAGGAAGAACAGCGCCAGTACGACCATCAACAGGGCCACGAAAATCGCGGTGGTCACGGTCTCCTGGCGGCTGGGCCACACCACCTTGTCGGCTTCCGCCTTGACCTGGTTGATGAACTCACTCGGCGTGGTTCGCTTGGCTGAACGATCGTCCATTCTCAATTTCCCTACCTTCGCCGCCATCGGTTCTTCGCCGTCCCGGTCGAGACCGGAAGGGGCTGAATTTCTCCGATGTCGGAAGCTGCGAGGCGTTTAATCGCGACTCGCGTAATTTGCAAGCCGTGCCAGCACGCTGACCTGCGCCCCTGTCCCGACGCCCCGATCCAACCGCCACGTCACCCGCGCGCCGGGTGGCAGGCGGGATGGCGCGCGGACCCCGACATACCACAGGAAATCGGCCTTTGTCGCGGGCGCGAAGTGGGTCAGGTCCACCGGAATGTCGCTCGGCTGCCGCACGCGGTGCGACGGATCGGCGAAGCCGGGCACCCGCAAATGCAGCATGTGAACCCGCGGCACCGCAAAATTGGAATTCACCAGCGCGTCGCGACGCAACACCGCATAGCAGCCGATGTGTTCGAAATGGTCGAGCCGCCACGCCTCGCTCGGGATCAGCACCGCGCTGGCGACGCTGGCGCCATAGGGCACATGATCGAGCGCCAGCAACAATTGCGCGGTCTGGGCCGAATCGGCCTGCCAGCTCAGCGTGGTGATCGCCAGCCGGCCAAGGTAGAGCAGCGGCGCAGTCCACCAGGCCCAGCGCGGCCAGTGCCAGTCGATCGCCAGGCAGCCGACCATCAATCCGGTCGAAATCATGCGAAAATCGGCATAATCGCCGCCCGAGATATGCCGGGGCATGGCCAGCGACAGCACCAGCATGATCACCGCTGCGGTGCCCAGTCGCCAATCGACCCGTCGAACCACGATCGCCGCGATCAACAGCAGCGCCACCAGCGCCAGGCTGGTAATGTCCACCCAGAACGACGTGTCGCGCATGGCGCGCATCCAGATCGCGCCCTTGTACAGCCACATGAACGAGCCATAGGAAAAGCCGGCGCGAGGGCCTTGCCCCAGGAACATGGGCTCCAGCACCATCGGCAGCAATGGCAACAGCAGGGGCCACGGGGCGATTATGGCTTGCACCGGGCTACGCTGGCGCCATTCATAGCCGAACACCATGACCCCCAGCACGCCCCAGGCGGACAGATGGCACAGCCACACCGCCACCCCGATCGGCAGGAACAGGGCAACGCGCCAGGTCGACCCATCCAGCCGCACCCACACCGCAAACGCAAAAAGTGCCAGCGCCAGCCCCAGGGTGAAGTTAAGCAGGCCCAGCAGCATCATCGGCGACCAGATGAAAGCAAAGGCAACGAAGCTGGAAGCCGTGACACGGCCGCGCAGGCTGTGTTCGACCGCGAGCAGCCCCAGTGCGGTCAGTGGCGGAATCAGCCCGGCGATGACCCGCGCGCCTTGTTCGACGCCGAACACCGCGGCAAACGGCCGGATCAGCAGATCAACCCCGACATTGCCGGTCCATTCCCAGCGGAAACTGTACCAATGCGCCAGCGCCGGGCTGCGGCCACCATCGAGCATCACGTAATACCGCGCCAGATGTGCAGGATAATCACTCATCTGCGGATAGCGCGCGATCAGTACCGGCAGGCAGGCCGCGAGCGCCAGGACCAGTCCCAGCCATAACGCGCCGCGATCGGGAGACGGGGATGATCGGGAGTTCGACAACAGCGGGGGCTATCCTGTCGTCAAATCCGAAATCAAGATGCCAGGCTTGAAACCGGCGCAATACTGGCAGGAGTGGGGGGACTCGAACCCACGGCCCTCGGTTTTGGAGACCGATGCTCTACCAACTGAGCTACACTCCTGCGGGCCGGCTGCCTCTAGTCATTGGCGGCCTGCATGGCAAGGTGCATATCGCACGGCGCGCGACAGTGGTACAGCGGTTCGGTGAAGGTTTCCACCCCGCCCAAAATCATCGAGCCGCAACTTTTGATGCTGGCGTATCGCAGCGGGATCTTCCCGATGGCCGATTCGCGCAGCGATCGCGATATCTATTGGGTCGAACCCAAGCGCCGGGCAATCATGCCGCTCGACGGCTTTCTCTGCTCTCATTCGCTGGCGCGCACGCTGCGCCGCGAGCGCTTTACCGTGACCTGCAACGCTGCCTTTACCAAGGTCATCGACGCCTGCGCCGCACCCCGGCAAAGCGAGGGCGGCGAAACCTGGATCAGCGAGCGCATATCGGCCAGCTATCGCGCGCTGCATGCCGATGGACGCGCCCATTCGATCGAGTGCTGGCAAACCGGTGCCGATGGCAAGCGGCAGTTGGCGGGCGGTTTGTATGGAGTAGGCTTCGACCGGGTATTCTGCGGCGAGAGCATGTTTTCCAGCGCGTCGGATGCGTCAAAGGTAGCACTGGCGTGGCTGGTAGCGGCGCTGCGGCTGGGCGGAGTGCAAGTGCTCGACTGCCAGTTCATCACCGGCCATCTCGCCTCGCTCGGCGCGGTCGAGACCAGCCAGAAGCATTATCTGGAACTGCTGGCCGATGCCCAGCGCGCCGGACCGGGCGATCAATTGGTCGGGCCGACCTCGCCGCCGTCGGCTTCGTTGGCGGGTGGTGCAACAGGCGCCGCCGTGGGGGCGGGCGCGGCAACCGCGGCAGCGGCGGCGGCGGCATTGGCGGCAGCCCCCCTGGCCTTGCCCGCAGCGTTCGCGGCCTTGCTCGATTTGGTAAAATCCTGCGGCGCTTCCTCTTCGCCGGGGAAATTCATCGCGCAGTCCTTTACCCAGACATCGTAGACCGGATGCTCGACGACGTTGAGCGACGGCGAATTCTTGAACAGCCACCCAGAGAACGCCTTGTGCCAGGTCAACGGTGCGCTGATCTTGTCGCGTTCCTCGACGAACACCTGGACGAAGGCACCGATTTCGGGGGGATGCTCCCACGGCAGGGTTTTTTCGCAAGTCGCCAGCCTGATCACGACATGGCCGATCCGGCGGGTTTCGCCGGTCTTCAGGACCAGGTCCTGGCTTTCATTGTTGCGCTTGTTCAGCAGGCCCAGCGTGGCCACCCGATCCTTTACCGGGGTGCCGTACTGGCTTTCCACGACACCCGATACCCGACCATTCGCGGCCACTGCTTTCGGCACGTCGGTGGCCTGGGTTTCGGGAGCTTGTGCGCCCTGGCTGTGACAAGCGGCCAAGCCGACCGTCACGATTGCGGCGATGACGGCATGCCGCACTCCGGGAGCAGGAATTCCTGTGCGCATCGTTAAAGGCGAAAAACCGGTGCCCACTTTTGCGCACGATGCTCGATTGCCCACCTCATGCGGATCAGGCGTCCGGAGACCAGGCTTCATAATCGCCCGTGGCGGCGGCGCGATGACCACCGCGTTGCAATGCGCCCTGCGGCAGATACGCTTCCCGCGTGCCGGTGGCGTTAGGGGTGAACTCCACCTCCCAGATCCGCGCCGGCGGCAGGTTGCTTTCAGGTATGCCGTCATAACTGCCGTGCAGCCAGCCATGCCATTCCGGCGGAACCCGGCTGGCGTCGTTGGCGCCGTTGTAGATCACCCAGCGCCGCTCCCGCCCCGGAAACGGGCCGCCCGCCGCCTGCCGTTTCAAGGCGCGGAAATAGGTGTTGCCTTGATGATCGGTGCCGACTTTTTCGCCGGTACGCGCCGAATTCAGCAGGGTGCCGATCGTCGCGCCATCCCACCAGGTAAAAATCTTGCCGAGAATTCCCATGCCCCACCGCCTAGATCATTTCCAGTCCGGGGGAAACACCCGAGGCTGGTTAATTCACGTGATTTACCACTTCACCGCGTCGCCCGGACCAATTCCGAGTTGGGCGGCGCGGCCACCATTAAGCTCCAGCACGCCCGAAACCACTCCGACCGAGGGCAACTGCGTCTCGTCATAAGGCCGGGCATTGGCGGCGATGTTGCTGATGCGTCCGTTCAGATCGATGAAGATGATATCGAGCGGTATCACCGTGTTCTTCATCCAGAAAGTAGCCGGCTGGCCGTTCGACATCGGGAAAATCATGCCTTCGTCGGGCGCCATGGCCGTGCGGAACATCAGGCCCTTTTCCTGCTGTTCCGGGGTAGCGGCAAGCTCGACGCGAAAATGATGGATGCGTTTCTTGGCGCCATCGCCATGGGTCACGGTGAGGTCGATCACCGGCAGGCCCGAAACCGGATGCACGGCCCGCGCGACGGCGGCGTGCTCTGTCGCGACGCTGCTGTGCGCCTGTGACGAACACGCCGCCAGCACTGCCGCCAGTGCGATCAGTCCCGCGCAACCGCCTGCCTTGTGCCCTATCCGCATCACGCATCCTCCTCATCATCGTCCGGACGCGCCCAGTCCTCGACCGCCTCGACGCTGGTCGCATTGACCAATTCACGGGCGCTGTCCAGCGGATGCCCGGCCCGCAGCAGCATCGCAATCTGTTTTTCGCGCCCCGCCCGATCCTGCGGTGGCGGGCCGAACGGACCAAGCCGGCGCTTGCGGGCCAGCGCCAGCGCGGCCTGGCGCCCGGCCGATGCATCGGGCAGCACCGCCGCCACCACGTCACTGGCAATCCCGGCCTGCCCCAGCGTCTGGGCAATATGGCGACCGCCAAACCCGCGCCGTTGCAGCCCGCCCGATCGTGCGCTGGCAAAGGCCCGATCATCGACGTAGCCCGCCGCGACGAACCGCGCGACCAGCTCGGACACTTCCCGGCGCATATCGACGGCATCGATTTCGGCACCGTCGGCAGCGTCGTCATGTTCCTCGACCCGGCGCTGCCGGTCGCCGCCCGGGCCTTTCACCTTGCGGAGCAGATAGGCTTCGAGCTTTCCGGCGCTGGTGGCAAAACGCGCGACATAACCCAGCGCCAGCGTGTTGAGCCGGGCCGGGTCGAGCGACACCGACTGCCGCCGCACTCGGGGCTTATAGTTGGTAGGGCTTTTCATCGGCCTTAATCGTGCCACAGTGTCGCGCGAAAGGGGAGGGAATAGATAGGTACGGGGATATCGGTTGCCCGAATACTGAATCGTTCGAAATTGAATATTTGACTGGCGGTACCAGGGCCCTGCCGGGGCCTGCCTTATAATAACGGATTTGGGTCATGACGGATACCGCTACGCTGCAGCCTCCCACCACGCGGGCATCGACCAATCTGGCATCGACCAAAATCGTCGGGGTCGCCAAGCTGGTGGCCACGCCCAATTCGTGCGATTTGCCGCGCCGCTTTGCTGATTTCGCGACATTTGCGGATGCCATCGATTATGCCGCCCGTGGCAAGCGCGGCCTGAATTTCCATGATCCACGCGCCAATCTGTCGCGCGTCTATTCCTTTGCCGAACTGCGCGGCGATGCGCTGGCCATGGCCAGCCGCCTGATCGCGCAAGGTATCAAGCCGGGGGATCGGGTGGCACTGGTTGCAGAGACCGGTGCGGAATTCGCAGCGCAGTTCTGCGGTGCGATCTATGCCGGGGCTTGGCCGGTGCCGCTGCCGCTGCCGACCAGCTTTGGCGGCAAGGATAATTATATCGATCAACTGGCCCAGCAACTCGACAGCAGCGATCCCGCGTTGCTGCTTTATCCTCCTGAACTGGCGGAAATGGGCGCTGCCGCCGCGTCCCGGCATGGCTGCGCGGCGATGGATTGGGGCAGCTTTGCCGAACGCCCGGCACCGCGTTGCACCCTGCCCCGGCTCAGCCCCGACGACATCTGCTATCTGCAGTATTCCAGCGGCTCGACCCGCTTTCCGCATGGCGTCGCGGTCACGCACCGGGCCTTGTTGAACAATCTCGCGGGCCATTCCCATGGCATGGAAGTGATCGACAGCGACCGCTGCATCAGCTGGTTGCCATGGTATCACGACATGGGGCTGGTCGGCTGCTTCCTGTCGGTCATCGCCAACCAGATGTCGGCCGATTACCTGCGAACCGAGGATTTCGCCCGCCGCCCGCTGGCCTGGCTCGACCTGATCAGCCGCAACCCCGGCACCTCGGTCAGCTATTCGCCCACCTTCGGCTACGACATCTGCGCACGCCGCATTTCCAGCCAGACCCAGGTCGGCGAGCGTTTCGACCTGTCGCGCTGGCGCATCGCCGGCAATGGCGCGGACATGATCCGCCCCGATGTCATGCAGGGTTTCGTCAACGCCTTTGCCGACGCCGGCTTCAAGGCCAGGGCGTTCCTGCCCAGCTATGGCCTGGCCGAGGCGACGCTGGCGGTCACGCTGATGCCGCCGGGCGAGGGCATCCGGGTGGAACTGGTCGAGGAAGAACGCCTGTCGGGCAGCCCGCGCGACCTGTCGCGGCCGGCGCGCTATCGGGCGATCGTCAATTGCGGCAAGCCGTTGCGCGACATGGCGCTGGAAATTCGCGGGTCGAATGGGGCCGTGCTGGCCGATCACCACATCGGCAAGGTGCTGTGCAAAGGCCCCAGCATCATGCATTCCTATTTCCGCGATCCCGACACCACCGCCGACTGCCTGGTCGACGGCTGGCTCGATACCGGCGACATGGGCTATATGGTCGATGGCTATCTGTTCATCGTCGGCCGCGCCAAGGACATGATCATCGTCAATGGCAAAAATCACTGGCCGCAGGATATCGAATGGGCTGTCGAGCAACTGCCCGGCTTCCATCAGGGCGATATCGCGGCATTCGCCATCGAGACGGCGAGTGGCGAGGAAACCGCTGCGGTGCTGGTGCACTGCCGGGTTTCCGACCCGGCGGAACGGCTGCGCCTGCACGAGATCATCCGCGACAAGGTGCGCTCGATCACCGGCATGAATTGTGTGATCGAACTGGTCCCGCCGCGCACGCTGCCGCGCACCTCTTCCGGCAAGCTCAGCCGCGCGAAGGCCAAGACGCTGTATCTGTCTGGCGAAATCGAGCCGTTTCAACTGGCGGCCTGATCGGCTGGACCATTGCTATGCTGCCGGGCGCTGACGCCTGGCCGCGACACGGCCACCGCAATCAGGAATGCGCCTCTGGGCAAAGTGCGAGCTAGCCAGCTCGGTACGGTCTTGCCACGCTTCGCCGGGTCACGTCATCGCCATCTGCGAACCATCGCGCCAGCGTTTCGCAGGTATCGGGGAGCACGCGTCCAGCGTGTCGAGCGGCCCAAAATAGCCGGGCCAATCAGGAAGGCCGATGCCTAAAGCCGATCCGGGGCTGCGACTGCATCCACTATCGCTGTAACGCAACGAAAACCGATGTAGTTGAAATTTACCAATGGAGGGCAATGATTAATAACAATTTATCGTCATGCCTGTCCGTTCGGAACAGCTTTCCCTTCCCGGCGTTCCAACGGCCAGCAGCGCAGACGCGGCAAGACCATGGGCAAGGCGCCATGGCACAATAAGGCATAAGGCATGGCTTTCACGACCGAACTCACCGACTACGAGTGTTTGCTGGAATGCCTGGCTGAAAGTCGGGAGCAGCTGCGCACCATGACCGTCGTCGGCGACCAACAGAACGTCGATTTGGCCAAGGCTTTCTATCGCATGGATATGGCCGCCGCCGCGATCAGCGCGCTGCTGGCGGATGTCGCCCGCACCGGGAACTCGCCAACGAAAAAAGGTTT
>CAZZYX010000078.1:0-16300 GCA_964658485.1 uncultured Acetobacteraceae bacterium
GTGGTGGGAATTGGTCGCCTCCCTGGGTGAACGGAACCGGGAGAGATGCGCCGATCGCTGCACCGTGCGGACCTTTCATCGGACGCGCGACGCCAAATTGCGGCTTTTCGCCGGGAGCCCCTGCGCCGCTGCCTGTCCGCCGCCCGAAAGCATTCATTGTCTACCGGTCCTTGCCGAACGCCATCGCTGGCGCGGCAATACCCTGAAAGATGTGAAGATTTGCTAACGATCGTCCTAAGAATTGGACCTAAAAGCCCCCTCCTCTTCAGGGGAGGGGGTTGGGGTTGGGGCCTCTCGTCCAAGTCCGACGTTGCGTCCAGTGGAAAGGCCCCACCCCAACCCCTCCCCTGAAGGGGAGGGGCTTAGATAGCACTCAGCCCGTGACGTGTTCGGCCAGCACGGTGATGCCCTGCGGCGTCACTTCGGCAAAACCGCCCTGGACGACGATTTCCTCCGGCGCCCCGCCTGCGTTTTTGTAGACCTTTACGACGCCGTCGCGCACGGTCGACATGAACGGCGCGTGGCCTTCCAGCACGCCGAATTCACCCTCGGTGCCGGGAACGACGACCATGTAGACTTCCTCGGAGCGGACCAGCCGGACCGGCGTGACGAGTTCGAAGTGCAGCGCCATGTCGATTACGCCTCTTCGGCCAGCTTCTTGCCCTTGGCGATGGCCTCGTCAATGCCGCCGACCATGTAGAAGGCATTTTCGGGGAGGTGATCGTATTCGCCTTCGACCACCGCCTTGAACGAGCGCACGGTATCTTCGACCTGCACGAACTTGCCTTCGATGCCGGTGAAGACCTGCGCGACGAAGAACGGCTGCGACAGGAACTTCTGGATCTTGCGGGCACGCTGGACGGTCAGCTTGTCCTCTTCCGACAGCTCGTCCATTCCCAGGATGGCGATGATGTCCTGCAGTGACTTGTACTTCTGCAAGGTTTCCTGGACGCGGCGAGCGGTATCGTAATGCTCCTGGCCGACAACGGCCGGGGTCAGCACGCGGCTGGTCGAATCGAGCGGATCGACTGCGGGGTAGATGCCCAGCTCCGAAATCGCGCGGTTCAGCGTCGTGGTCGCGTCGAGGTGGGCAAACGACGCGGCAGGCGCGGGGTCGGTGAGATCGTCGGCGGGCACGTAGATCGCCTGGACCGAGGTGATCGAACCCTTGTTGGTCGAAGTGATCCGTTCCTGCAGCGCGCCCATGTCGGTGGCCAGCGTCGGCTGATAGCCCACCGCCGAAGGAATACGGCCCAGCAGCGCCGACACTTCCGAACCGGCCTGGGTGAAGCGGAAAATGTTGTCGACGAAGAACAGCACATCCTGGCCTTCGTCGTCGCGGAAATATTCGGCCATGGTCAGGCCCGACAGCGCGACGCGGGCACGCGCGCCCGGCGGCTCGTTCATCTGCCCGAACACCAGCGCGACCTTGGAGCCTTCCGAAGTGGCGTTGCCGTCGGCATCCTTGGCGATAACCCCGGCATCGAGGAATTCGTGGTAGAGATCGTTGCCTTCGCGAGTACGTTCACCGACCCCCGCGAACACCGAGACGCCACCGTGGCCCTTGGCGATGTTGTTGATCAATTCCTGGATCAGCACCGTCTTGCCGACGCCGGCACCGCCGAACAGGCCGATCTTGCCGCCGCGCGCATAAGGCGCGAGCAGGTCGATGACCTTGATCCCGGTGACCAGGATCGCCGCTTCGGTCGACTGATCGACAAACGCTGGCGCCTTGGCGTGGATCGGCATGCGGCGTTCGTTGCCGACCGGGCCGCGCTCGTCGATCGGCTCGCCGATGACGTTGAGGATGCGGCCCAGCGTCATCGGGCCGACCGGAACGGTGATCTGGCTGCCGGTGTCGCGCACGACCTGGCCGCGGGTCAGGCCGTCGGTGGTGTCCATGGCGATGGTCCGGACGATGTTTTCGCCGAGATGCTGCGCCACTTCGAGCACCAGCCGGTTGCCGTTATTGTCGGTTTCCAGCGCGTTCAGAATCGCCGGCAGTTCGCCGGTAAAGCTGACATCGACGACGGCGCCGATGACCTGGCTGATCTTGCCGGTGTGTGTCGCGATTGCTGCGGTGGCCATTTTCGTTCCTTGCCTTGAATGCAGTTCTAAAAATCTGTTTGATCCGATCCAACCCCAACCCGTCTGCCCAGAGCTTGGCGAAGGGTTGTCCTTCTTGCTCGGTCCAGAACAGGCAGCCCTTCGACAGGCTCAGAGTAGACGGGATCTATGCTCGGCTACAGCGCTTCCGCGCCAGCAATAATTTCGATCAACTCGGTGGTAATCGCGGCCTGGCGACTGCGGTTGTACTGGATGGTGAGCTTGGTAATCAATTCGCCGGCGTTGCGCGTGGCATTGTCCATCGCGGTCATCGACGCGCCTTGTTCCGAGGCCATGTTTTCGAGCAGCGCGCCAAAAATTTCCGTTTTCAGGTAGCGCGGCAGCAGCGCGGCCAGAATTTCTTCCTCGTCAGGCTCATATTCGACCACGGCACCGCCGACCACTACTTCGCCGCTGGCCTTGGGCGTGGGGATGGGAATGATCTGTTTTTCAGTCGGGATTTGCACCAGCGCGCTGCGGAAACGCGAATAGAACAGGTGCGCGACGTCGAACTTGCCGTCCTTGTACAACGCCTCCAGTTCGGCGACCACGGCCTCCGCTTCGGCATAGCCCGGCTCCCGCACACCAGTGGTGTCGAAGTGATAGATTTTTGCATCCGGGTAGGCGCGCTTGATCGGCGCGCGGCCCTTGCGTCCGATCAGGTAGAACTGGACCGTCTTGCCTTCGGCAGTCAGCGCCCGCGCCTTAACCATCGCCGCCCGAACGATGTTGGCGTTGAACGCGCCGGCCAGCCCCTTGTCCGAGTTGGCGACGACCAGCAATTGTACCTGGTCCTTGCCGGTGCCCGCGAGCAGCTTCGGCGAGTTTTCGCTGACCGTCACCCGGCCCGCGATCGAGGCCATCACCGCGGCCAGCCGCGTCGCATACGGGCGACCGGCTTCGGCCGCGGCCTGCGCCTTGCGCAGCTTTGCAGCGGCGACCATCTGCTTGGCCTTGGTAATCTTCTGGGTCGATTTGACCGAGTTGATCCGCCCTTTTAGTTCCTTGAGGCTGGCCATCGCCCGCTATCTCCGATTAATCAGTTAAGCGAACTGGCGGCCGAAAGTTTCGAGCGCGGCCTTCAGCGCAGCTTTCGGGGCATCGCCCAGCGCCTTGGTTTCGCGGATCGTGGTCAGGATGTCTGCGTGTTCGGCGCGGATATAACTCAGCATCTCGCCCTCGTATTCGGTCACTTGCCGGGTTTCGATATTATCGAGATAGCCGTTGGTGCCCGCGAAGATCGATACGGTCTGTTCCTCGAAGGGCAGCGGCGAAAATTGCGCCTGCTTGAGCAGTTCGGTCAGCCGCGCGCCGCGATTGAGCAGCTTCTGCGTCGAGGCATCGAGGTCCGAACCGAACTGGGCGAATGCCGCCATTTCGCGGTACTGCGCCAGTTCCAGCTTGATCGAGCCGGACACCGACTTCATCGCCTTGGTCTGTGCCGCCGAACCGACGCGCGACACCGACAGGCCGACGTTGATCGCCGGACGCACGCCCTGATAAAACAGCCCGGTCTCCAGGAAGATCTGGCCATCGGTGATCGAAATCACGTTGGTCGGAATATAGGCGGAAACGTCGCCGGCCTGCGTCTCGATGATCGGCAAAGCAGTCAGCGAACCGCCGCCCAATTCGTCGTTCATCTTGGCGGCGCGTTCGAGCAGGCGTGAGTGCAGGTAGAACACGTCGCCCGGATAGGCTTCGCGGCCCGGCGGACGACGCAGCAGCAGCGACATCTGGCGATAGGCGACCGCCTGCTTGGACAGATCGTCATACACGATCAAGGCATGCATGCCGTTGTCGCGGAAGAATTCGCCCATGGTGACGCCGGTGTAAGGCGCCAGATATTGCAGCGGCGCCGGCTCCGAAGCGGTGGCGGCGACGACGATGGTATATTCCATCGCGCCGTTTTCTTCGAGTTGGCGGACGATCTGCGCCACCGTCGAGCGCTTCTGGCCGATCGCAACATAGATGCAATAAAGCTTCTTGCTCTCGTCGGTGCCGGCGTTGACGGTCTTCTGGTTGATGAAAGTATCGATGGCGACGGCGGTCTTGCCGGTCTGGCGGTCACCGATGATCAGTTCGCGCTGGCCGCGCCCGACGGGAACCAGGCAGTCGATCGCCTTGAGCCCGGTCTGGACCGGCTCCGACACCGACTGGCGCGGAATGATGCCCGGTGCCTTTTTCTCGACGCGCATGCGCTTGTCGGCGATGATCGGACCCTTGCCGTCGATCGGATTGCCCAGGCCATCGACCACGCGGCCGAGCAGGCCCTTGCCGACGGGCACGTCGACGATGGTACCGGTGCGCTTGACCTGGTCGCCTTCGCGAATTTCGGCGTCCGAACCGAAGATCACGACGCCGACGTTATCGGCCTCCAGGTTGAGCGCCATGCCCTTCACGCCGTTGGCGAATTCAACCATCTCGCCGGCCTGGACATTGTCGAGGCCATGGATGCGGGCGATGCCGTCACCGACCGACAGCACCGATCCGACTTCGGTGACTTGCGCCTCGGTGCCGAAATTGGCGATCTGGTCGCGGATGACCTTGGAGATTTCTGCGGCGCGGATTTCCATGTTCAGCCTTAGCCCTTCATAATCTGGGATAGCGAATTGAGACGGGTGCGGATCGAGCTGTCGATCTGCCGGCTGCCGATCTTGACGACCAGCCCACCGAGAATATCGGGATCGACGCTGGCCCGGATTTTGACATCCTTGCCCTCGCGCGCCTTCAGTTTTTCGCCGAGTTGCGCAAGTTGGCCATCGCTCAGCGGATGCGCGCTGGTAACTTCGGCGGTGACCTCGCCGCGTGCCGCCGCAGCGATCGCGGCAAAGGCGTCGATGATCCGGGGGAGGGCGGCCAACCGGCCATTGGCGGCCAGCACACCCAGGAATTGCCGGGTCAGTGCAGACAGGCCGAGCAGTTCGGCGACACTGTCGGTGGCTTTGCCGGCGTCATCGCGGCTGATGATCGGGTTGCGAATCAGATCGGCAAAATCGGGCGTAGCGGCAAGCGCGGCGCGCAACTGCTCGAGATCGGCTTCAACGGCAGCGACACTATTCTGTTCCTGCGCCAGATCGAACAATGCGGAAGCGTAGCGCCCCTGCAAGCTGGCGGTGATGCCGGCGGAATTCTCCACGCGTATCGGTTCCCTTGTTTAGCCGGTCGGCATCGACCTGCCGGCCGCGCCAAAACGCAGCCGAATGGCCGCGCTCACGCCTGATATGACAAACTGCGCCCTTGCAGAGTGCCTTCAGACGGGGGCGCGCATAGCGAGCATTTCCGCGCGATGCAAGGCAGAGCGTGGATCGAATCACGCTTGCAGCAGCCCTTTGGACCGCTGCGGTCCATCTTCAACCAGCTTTGACGGGTTTTTGAACTTACTTTGCCAGTTTGAACGCAGTTTTCGGGAAGCGCTCAGGTTCTTGCCTATGCGATAGGTTCGTTCAGAAATTAGCCATGCCGATTGCAGGAGATGTACCATGACATACCGTATCAGGGGGCTGGACCCTGAACGTTTCGCACCGATGTTCGATATGAGCGCCGCTGAATTGATGGCGGTTCGGGCTGAACGCATAGTTGCCGACGCCCCCCGTGGTTTTCCCTGCCGGGTCAGCCTGGATGATGCCGAAGTGGGAGAGAGTTTGCTACTCAACTTTGTCAGCCATGACGTCGAGACGCCTTTTCGCACTGCTTTTGCGATCTACGTTCGCCAGATTGCACAGCGGCGGGCAGAGTATGTCGATAGCCTGCCGCCGATTTTTGAGGGACGCTCTCTCAGTCTGCGCGGCTTTGGTGAAAATGCTATGTTGCTCGATGCAAAACTGATTGAACCGGGGGCGGTCGACGAGGGCATTCGCGCGCTGTTCGCCGATCGCCGGATCGTTTATATTCAAGCGCATAATGCGGCGCATGGCTGTTTCCATGCGCATATCGAGCGCCATGGGGAGCTGGCCAATGATCGCCGAGGATGAAGCATGGCAGGCGGTTCTGGCCAGGGACCGCAGTAGCGACGGACAGTTTGTATTCGGCGTTGCCAGCACGGGCATCTATTGCCGCCCGTCTTGCCCGGCGCGGCATGCCCATGTTCGTCAGGTGACTTTTTTTCGCGATGGTGGCGAAGCGCGAGCAGCGGGGCTACGATCATGCCTGCGTTGTCGCCCGGATGACGTCAGGCGCGACCATGAGGCGGTACTGGCCGCGATCATCGCGATCAAGGCTGCCGATAAACCGCTATCACTCGCACAACTGGCTTATTTGGCGGGCTATTCACCCGCGCATATCCAACGATTGTTCACGCGCGCAACCGGATTATCACCTTCGGCCTATGCGCGCGCGCTGCGAATCGAGCGGGCTCAGCAGGCTTTAAGCGATGTCGGTTCGGTGACCGAATCCCTGTACGAAGCCGGCTATGCCGCTCCGTCACGCTTTTATGCGGATGCGAGCGCCCGGCTGGGCATGACGCCTTCGGCTTGGGCGCAGGGCGGGCGGGGCGTGGCTATTCGCTGGGCGGTGGTGGCCACCTCGCTGGGGCCGATGCTGATCGCCTCGACTCCCAAGGGGGTGTGCCGATTGTCGTTCAATGAGGGCCGCGAGCATCTTGTCGCGCGCTTTCCCAATGCCGAACTGGTCGAGGGTGACGCGGATTTCGGGCAATTGCTGGCGCAGGTGGTTGCGGCGGTGGAGCATCCCGGCCAGGGTGCGACAATCCCGCTCGATGTGCGCGGCACGGCTTTCCAGGAGGCGGTATGGCGCGAACTGGCCCGCATTCCGGTGGGCGAAACCCGCAGCTATGCCCAAATTGCCGCCGCGGTTGGTCAGCCCGGCGCAGTGCGGGCCACAGGATCGGCCAACGGCGCCAATCCGGTCGCGGTGCTGGTGCCGTGTCATCGGGTAGTTCGCAGCGATGGGACGCTGGGCGGGTATGCTTATGGGCTGAAGATAAAAGCGGAGTTATTGAAGCGGGAAAATGTTCAAGACACCAACCCGTCACGCCGAACTTGACCCGGGGCCCCGCTGTGCTTCCGATCCCTCAAACGAAGCTATAGGGATCGATATCCACCGCTACCCGCACCGCCGCAGGAAACCTCAGCGGCCCCAGCCAGCCGCGTATCACATCCTGCAGATGCGCCGAGCGCCGCGCGTTGATCAGCAGGCGATAGCGATAGCGGCCGCGTAGCAGCGTCATCGGCGCCGGGGCGGGGCCCAGGATCATCACGTCGGGCAGGTTGGGCCGCAGCGCGCCGATCGCGCGCGCCGCGTCGCGCGCTTCGGTTTCGTCAGGCGCGGAGACGATTATCGCGGCCCAGCGCCCGAATGGCGGCGCCCCGGCATCGCGCCTTGCCGCAGCCTCTGCCGCATAGAACGAATCGCGATCTCCGGAGGCCAGTGCGGCGATAACGGCGGCGCGGGGGTGGCGGGTCTGGATCAGCACTTCACCCGGCTTGGCGGCGCGGCCGGCGCGGCCCGACACCTGGGCGATCTGCTGATAGCTGCGCTCGCCCGCGCGCAGATCGCCGCCTTCCAGGCCAAGGTCGGCGTCGATCACGCCCACCAGGGTCAATTCCGGGAAATGATAGCCTTTGGTGACCAGTTGCGTGCCGATGATGACGTCGATCTCGCCGTTTTCCGCCGCCGCGACGAAGGCGGCGATCCGTGCCGGGCTGTTGAGCGTGTCGGATGTCACCAGCGCCACGCGCGCGTCGGGTACCAGCCCCGCGACCTCGTCGGCGATGCGCTCCACGCCCGGCCCGCAGGCGACCAGGCAATCGGAGGTGCTGCATTCGGGGCAGGCGTCGGGGCGTGGTTCTTCGTGGCCGCAATGGTGGCAGGCCAGCCGTCGGGACAGCCGGTGCTCGACCAGCCAGGCGCTGCAATTGGTGCATTGAAAGCGATGGCCGCAATGCCGGCACAAGGTCAGCGGGGCATAGCCGCGCCGGTTGAGGAACAGCAGCGTCTGTTCGCCACGCGCGATCCGTTCGCGCATCGCGGCGACCAAACGCGGTGAAAGCCAGTGACCGCGCTCCGGCGGTTCGATAGTCAGATCGATCACGGTGATGTCGGGCATGGTCGCACCGCCGAACCGGTCCGGCAGGTCGATCTTGCGATAGACCCCGGTTTCAGCCAGATGCAGGCTTTCCAGCGCCGGAGTGGCGCTGGCCAGCACCACCGGAATGCCCTCGAACCGGGCCCGGATCACCGCGACATCGCGGGCATTGTAGCGCACCCCCTCGTCCTGCTTGAAGGCGATCTCGTGCGCTTCGTCGACCACGATCAGCCCCAGCCGGGCATAAGGCAGGAACAGCGCGGATCGCGCGCCGACCACCACCTGCGCCTCGCCGCTGACGATCGCGCGCCATGCGCGGCGGCGCTCGGCGGATTTGAGCGAGGAGTGCCACAACACCGGGGGCACCCCGAACCGCGCGGAAAAGCGCCGCAGGAAGTTCTCGGTGAGCGCGATTTCAGGGAGCAGCACCAGCACTTGCCGGTCCATCCGCAGCGCCTCGGCGATACCTTCGAAATAGCATTCGGTCTTGCCCGATCCGGTGACGCCGTCGAGCAGGAACGGCTGGTAATCGCCCGCCGTTACCGCCGCCGTGATGATCGCGGCGGCCGCACGCTGGGCGTCCTCCAGCCAGGGCACGGCGAAGTCGGGCTGCGCGCGTGGATAAGCCCGGTCGAGATCGACGGTTACCGGCTCTAGCAGGCCCGCGTTCGCCATGCCGCGCAATACGCCCTCCGACACGCTCGCCAGTTCCGCCAACTCGCGAATGGTGCCCTGTTCGCCCGCGAGTGCCTCCATCGCAGCGGTGCGTTGCGGGGTAAGGCGGGCGGGTTCCGCCCCGCTCAGGCGGTATTCGGTCATCGTCCGGCCACCTTGCAGGGCGGCGGTGCTGGCCAGCGCCATGCGCGCGACGCTGCTCGGCGCGGCGCAGTAATAGTCGGCCGTCCATTCGATCAACCGGCGCAGCGGCGCAGCCAGCGCTGGCACCGGCAGCACCGCCAGCAGCGGCCGCAGCCGCGCATCGGCAACCTCCGCGCCCGGCAATCTCTCCGGCTCCCAGACGATACCCAGGATCTGGCGCGGCCCCAGCGGCGCGATCACCACCGTGCCCGGCACGACCTCGATCCCCGGCGGCACCCGATAATCGAGCACGCCGAGCGCGGCATTGAAGACAAGCAGGCGAACACGTTGCATCGCGCCCCTATAGGCAGCGAAACCTCATTCGGCGACAGGGCTTGGTCCTGCGCCCCCCCGTGCTTATAGGCTTGGCGAGACTCGCGCCCTTTTCCTCGCAGCCATCGAGAAAATGCATGAAATTCTTTGTCGATACCGCCGATACCGCTGACATTGCCGATCTCGCCGAAACCGGGCTGCTCGATGGCGTCACCACCAATCCCTCGCTGATCGCCAAGGCCGGGCGCGACTTCAAGGAGGTGGTGCGCGAAATCTGCGGGCTGGTCGATGGCCCGGTCAGCGCCGAAGTGGTCGCGCTCGATCACGACGGGATGATGCGCGAAGCCGAAATCCTGCGCCGGATCGCCGATAACGTCTGCGTCAAGGTGCCGCTGACCATCGACGGGCTCAAGACCTGCAAGAAGCTGACCGGCGACGGCACCATGGTCAACGTAACGCTGTGCTTCTCGGCGAACCAGGCGTTGCTGGCGGCGAAGGCAGGAGCCAGCTTCGTCTCGCCTTTTGTTGGGCGGCTGGACGATAACGGCTCCGACGGGCTGGAACTGATCCGCGATATCCGGCTTATCTACGACAATTATGCCTTTGCTACCGAAATCCTCGTCGCCAGTGTCCGCCACGGCATCCATGTCCTTGAAAGCGCCAAGATTGGCGCGGACGTCATGACCGCGCCGCCCGCGGTGATTCGCGGGTTGTTCAAGCATGTGCTGACCGACAAGGGCATCGAAGGCTTCATGGCCGACTGGGCAAAGACCGGGCAATCGATCTAACCAAAAAGCCCTCTTCCCTTCAGGGGAGAGGGTCGGGGAGAGGGGCCTTGCTTGCTCGCTCCCCTCTCAACTACGGCTAGGCAGCAAGGGCTGCCAAGCCTTCGTATCTCTCCCCTGAAGGGGAGAGAGCAGGGACAGAAATGGCTGACGAAACTCCTCTCGACCGCTTCAAAAACGTGCTGACCGGCGCGGCGCGGGCGATTGCGCATGATCCCGAGGTAGAAGTCAGTTGGACCTCCGATGCGGCGAGCCAGTCGGGCAAGGCGTTTCGCGTGCCGATGCCTGGCCGCAGCCTGCCGCGCGCGGCAGCGATGGCGGCGCGCGGCCATGCCGACAGTTTTGCATTGCGGTTGCGCCACCACAATGACGTGGCGCATGCCCGGTCCGCGCCGGCGGAGCCGATGGCGCGCGCCTGCTACGACGCGGTCGAGGCGGTGCGTTACGAGGCACTGGGCGCGCGCGCCTATGAGGGCATGCGCGGCAATCTGGGCGCCGCGTTCGACCAGCGCATGGCGGCCGATCCGATCACTCGCGCCGCCAATGCGCAGGAGGTGCCAGTGCAATCGGCGCTGGCGCTGCTGCTGCGCGAGCGGCTGACCGGCCAGCCGGTGCCCGAAGCGGCCCGCGCCGGCGTGGACATGCTGCGCGGCTGGATTGCCGAACGCGCCGACAGCGATTTCGCGGCGCTGGAAAGCTCGCTGGGCGACCAGCAGGCGTTTCGTAAGCGCGCGCTGGAAATGCTGGCGCATCTCGAACTGACCCGTAGCGAGCCGATCGACCAGCCACCCGACGACAGCGAGGACCAGGACGGCGAGGAAGAGACCGAGGAGGAGGAGGAGGAAGGCAACGACGCCGGCGAGCAGCAGCAGCCGTCCGAAACCGATGCGCGCGCCAGCGAAGGCGACGACGAGGGCGACAGCGAGACCGAAAACGATACCAGCGAAGACGACGGCGAATCCGAGGATGGCGACGAGGGCGAGGAAGGCATGCTGCCGGTCCGCCCCAATCGTCCGTGGACCGATATGCCGAACGGCTTCGACTATAAGACGTGGACCGAAAAATACGACGAAGTCGTCAGCGCCGGCGAATTATGCGACGATGAGGAAATGATCCGGCTGCGCGCCTATCTCGATGCGCAGCTGAAGGGGTTGCAGGGAATCGTCACCAAGCTGGCCAATCGCCTGCAACGGCGGCTGATGGCGCAGCAGAACCGCAGCTGGGATTTCGACCAGGAAGAAGGCTTGCTCGATGCCGCCCGGCTGGCGCGGGTGGTGGTTTCGCCCGGGCAGTCGCTGTCCTACAAGATCGAGCGCGAGATCGAGTTCAAGGATACCGTGGTCACGCTGTTGATCGACAATTCCGGATCGATGCGCGGGCGGCCTATTTCGATCGCCGCGATCAGCGCCGATGTGCTGGCGCGGACGCTGGAACGCTGCGGCGTCAAGACCGAGATCCTGGGCTTTACCACCCGCGCGTGGAAGGGTGGGCAGAGCCGCGAAAGCTGGCTGGCCGGCGGCAAACCGGCGCAACCCGGACGGCTGAACGATTTGCGCCATATCATCTACAAACAGGCCGACGAGCCTTATCGCCGGGGTCGCAAGAACCTGGGGCTGATGATGCGCGAGGGTTTGCTGAAGGAAAACATCGATGGCGAGGCGCTGTTGTGGGCGCATGGCCGGCTGCTCGCGCGGTCCGAAGATCGCCGCATCCTGATGGTGATTTCCGATGGCGCGCCGGTCGATGATTCCACCCTGAGCGTCAACAGCGCCGGCTATCTGGAACAGCATCTGCGCAAGGTGATCGAGTGGATCGAGCGGCAGTCGCCGGTGCAGCTGGTCGCGATCGGCATTGGCCATGATGTCACCCGCTATTACCGCCGTGCGGTGACGATCATGGATGTCGAGCAGTTGGGCGGCACGATGATCGAGCAACTGGCCGGGCTGTTCGAGGACGATTGACCTTCGCGCCGCAAACTTGACGAGGGCGCGCGCTTGCGTCAGTCGGCGCGCATGAGTGATGTCGTACCGCTGATGCTGTTCAACAGCCTGACCCGCCGGTTGGAAAACTTCCAACCCGTCCATCCGGGTGAGGCGCGGGTTTATAGCTGCGGACCAACGGTCTATAACTACGCGCATATCGGCAACATGCGTGCCTATGTCTTTGCCGATGTGCTGGGACGGACCCTGAGCTTCAAGGGCTATGCGCTTACCCACGTCATCAACATCACCGATGTCGGCCACCTCACCGATGATGGCGATGCCGGCGAAGACAAGCTGGAACAAGCCGCCAGGGCCAATGCCCGGTCGATTTGGGATATCTCTGCGCATTATACCGAGGCGTATTGGGCGGATATTCGTGCGCTGAACATCCGCGAGCCGGCACAGTGGTCTATCGCTACGAAGTATCTGCCGCAAATGATTGATTTCGCTGCGCGGATTGCGGAGGACCATTGCTACGAATTGCCCGGTGGGCTGTATTTCGACGTATCGACCGTGGCGGATTACGGGCGCCTGGCGGGAAGCCATGACGACTCCCGCGAAGGCCGCATCGATCCGGTCGAGGGCAAGCGCAACTCCGCCGATTTCGCGATCTGGCGCAAGACCCCGCCGGGCGAGACGCGGCAGATGGAATGGGATTCGCCGTGGGGCAGGGGCGCGCCGGGCTGGCATCTCGAATGCTCGGTGATGTCCGGGGCGCTGCTTGGCTTTCCGTTCGATATTCATACCGGTGGCATCGATCATCGCGAAATCCACCATCCTAACGAGATTGCGCAGAACCAGGCGTGGAACGGCTGCGGGGGGCTGGATGTGCCCGCACATTCCGGGGCGCAGATCTGGATGCACAATAACTTCCTGGTGGAACGCTCTGGGAAAATGAGCAAATCTTCCGGCGAGTTCCTGCGGCTGCAACTGCTGATCGACAGGGGCTATCACCCGCTGGCCTATCGCCTGATGTGCCTGCAGGCCCATTATCGCAGCGAACTGGAATTTTCATGGGATGGACTGGGTGCAGCGCTGACCCGCCTCAAGCGGCTGGTGATGACCGTATCGCAATTGATAGGCATAGCGCCCGCCGCCACTACACCGGGATTGCGCTTTGCCGCTTTGCTCACGCGTTTCGATGCGGCCATTTCGGACGATCTCAATACGCCGGTCGCACTGACGGTGATGGATGAAGTGCTGGCGATCAAAAAAGTCGATCCCGGCGAAAAACTGGCGGCGATCGCGGCGATGGATGCGGTGCTGGGCCTGAACTTGCTCACGTTGGAACGCACTGCTCTGCGCATCCGGCCTGCGGCGGCGCAGATTTCGGACGCAGAGATCGAGGCCGCTCTGGTCCAGCGCAAGGAAGCCCGCGCGGCACGGGATTTCGCCGCATCGGACGCCTTGCGCGATCGGTTGGCCGAACAAGGCGTCGATGTGATGGATGGCGATCCCCTGGGCTGGGAATGGCGCATGGGATAGGCTGATTTCGCGATGCCCCCGCCTTGAGGTTCCCAGCCCCTCTTCTCCCCTCCCGCAAGCGGGAGGGGAACCCGTTGCGCTAATCCGCCAGTCGCACGAAACTGTCGATGACGCGCTTCGGGCCGGCTGCTTCGAACTCGATCTCCAGCTTGTTGCCTTCCTGCGCTGTCACCGTGCCGTAGCCGAATTTCTCGTGCCAGACACGGACGCCCAGGCCGATGTCGCCGCGCGGCTTGGCGGCGAAGCTGGCGGCGCTGCGGGTGGATTGTTCGATGCGGCTGGGGGTGGGGTTATACATCTGGGTGGCGGCGCGCTGCCAGCCCGGACCGCGCGCTTCGGCGCGTTCCGGGCGGTTCAAAGCGAGCGTAGCAAACGGGTCATCGCGTTCCGACCAGTTGGCGCGCCATAGCGAAGCGCCGCCGGACATGGTGGTTTCTTCCTCGATATGGGCAGCCGGCAGTTCGGCGATGAAGCGCGACGGGATCGAACTGGTCCATTGGCCATAAATGCGCCGGTTGGCGGCATGCAGGATCGTGCAACGACGCCGCGCGCGGGTAATCGCGACATAGGCGAGCCGGCGTTCTTCCTCCAGGCTGGCAAGGCCGCCTTCATCGAGTGAGCGCTGTGAGGGAAATACGCCTTCTTCCCAACCGATCAGAAATACGTTGTCGAATTCCAGCCCCTTGGCGCCGTGGATGGTCATGATCGTGACCTTTTCGGCGTCGTCCGCAGCCTCGTTATCCATGACCAGGCTGACGTGTTCGAGGAAATCGCCAAGCGTCTGGTATTCCTCCATCGCCCGCGCCAGTTCGCTCAGGTTTTCCAGTCGCCCGGTGGACTCCACGCTTCGTTCGGCCTGGAGCGCGGCGGTATAGCCCGAATCGTCCAGGACGATCCGGACCAGTTCCGCCGGGGTGGTCGTCTGAGCCAGATCGCGCCAACGGATAAAACTGCGCATCAGCGCCTGCAGCGTTGTGCGCGCACGCGTGGGCAATTCATCGCTGTCGAGTATGGTCAGCGCCGCCGCGGCCAGCGGCTGAGCGTTGGCGCGCGCCATCCGGTGCAGCTTTTCCAGCGTCTTGTCGCCCAGCCCGCGTTTGGGGGTGTTATAGATCCGCTCGAACGCCAGATCGTCCGCGGGTTGCGCGATCAACCGCAGATAGGCCAGCGCGTCGCGGATTTCGGCGCGTTCGTAAAAGCGGAAACCGCCGATGATCTTGTAATTCAGGCCGATCGCGATGAACCGGTCTTCGAGCTCGCGCGTCTGGAACTGCGCGCGCACCAGGATCGCCACGCCGCGCAACGGCGCACCTTCGCGTTCCAGCCGCTCGATCTCGTCACCAACCCGGCGTGCTTCTTCCGGGCCGTCCCACACCCCGATCACGCGCAGCTTGTCGCCGCCGTCGGTTGCGGTCCACAATGTCTTGCCCAGCCTTTCGCGATTGGCGCCGATCAGGCCCGATGCCGCCGCCAGGATATCGGGGGTCGAACGATAATTCTGTTCCAGCCGGATAACCTTGGTGCCGGGAAAATCCTTTTCAAAGCGCAGGATATTGGCGACTTCTGCCCCGCGCCATGAATAGATCGACTGATCGTCGTCACCGACCACGCAGATATTGCGCCGCGCCTGGGCCAACAGCCGCAACCACAGATACTGGACCTGATTGGTATCCTGATATTCGTCGACCAGGATATATTTGAAGCGCTGCTGGTACAGTTCCAGCACTTCGCGATGCTGGCGCAGGATGGTCAGCATGTGCAGCAGCAGGTCGCCGAAATCGCAGGCATTCAGCGCCTTCAGCCGCGCCTGGTAAAGCTGGTAGAAATGCTGTCCCTTGCCATTGGCGTAGCTTTCGTTTTCCAGCGCATCGAGTTCGTCCGGCAATAATCCGCGATTTTTCCAGCGATCGATGCAACTGGCCAACAACCGGGGCGGCCAGCGCTTTTCATCCAGTCCTTCCGCCACGATCAACTGCTTCAGCAGCCGCAACTGGTCATCGGTATCGATAATGGTGTAATTGCTCTGCAATCCCGCCAGTTCCGCATGCCGGCGCAGCATCTTTGCCGCGATCGCGTGGAACGTGCCCAGCCAGGGCATGCCTTCGACCGCCGGGCCGATCAGCTGCCCAACCCGCTCGCGCATTTCACGGGCGGCCTTGTTGGTAAAGGTGACGCACAGGATTTCCGACGGCCACGCCAGGCGCGCGCGGATCAGATGTGCCATTCGCGCGGTAAGCGCTGCAGTCTTGCCGGTGCCTGCGCCCGCCAGCATCAGCACTGGGCCTGCGGTAGTCAATACCGCCTCGCGCTGCGGCGGATTCAATCCGGCAAGCAGCGCGGCATCATGGCTTTCGGGGAGCGATTCGGCAAGGTGGGGCGCGTTCGACACGGCAGAACGTCTAGGGAACATTGGTATCGGGCGCAAGGGGGCAGGCGGGCCTGACCGGCGGAACCATTCGCAAACAGACGCGTAAAGGAAGTGGACAGGTGAAAAATTCGGAGAGAAAAGATGCACAAATTCATGATAGCCACAATCGGCCTGAGCTTCAGCCTGGGTCTGGCCACGTCCGCCGTCGCCCAGTCGGCGCAGACTCCCGGACAAATGCAGACCGCCCCCGGCACCAGCGGCGATGGCTCTACCACGGCGCCGTCAGGACCGGCATCGGGATCGGCACCATCGACATCTTCATCGCAGGGCGATCCAGCCAACAATAACAATACCGCAACCGGTGGTGCGTCATCGGGCGGCGGCATGTCCGGTAGTGGTA
>CAZZYX010000079.1:0-16145 GCA_964658485.1 uncultured Acetobacteraceae bacterium
TCCCAGCGACAGCGCCATGGTCACGAGTGTCCGCTCGATCCCGCTGAAACTGCCGATGCGAACAGCGCCATAGCCGAAGCACAGGAGCAGCACTATGACGAGGGCATCTTCGACAGAAAACCTGCCGGCGGACTTTCGTCCCCTATGGATGAAACACGCAATGATCGCTGCGAAACTGAGCACCACCGGGGTCGATATCCCGGTCAGGTACAATCCGCCGATAACGATATATTGATCGACGTTGGGCAGCAGTGCGACCAGGATCACCAACCGGCACAACGCGTCCATCCGGCTCTTCACGGTGACCAGCATGACGACACCCGCAAACACCATGAACAGCAGGGCGTTGTGCAGAATGAACCCGGCCGCCAAGGTCACGGCAAGGGAAAGGTACATTCTCAAGCCGAAATGTTTTTTGATTTCCTCGGAAAGCGCCAGGCGAACGCCGTAAAACCCGCCGCTCAACAACACCATGAGGAAAATATAAATCTTGATCACATGCGGTTCACTTAAAAAATCCGGCGATGTGCAAGGCGGGCGGCAAAATACCGGCGGACGAACGCGCCTGCTTATCGAGCGCCACCTGGCAGCGGCATGATCGGCAAGCTGTCACCATCAGGAAAATTCGCCACCCCGCTTTACGCTTCGCCACCAGCCTTTCAACATCGGTAGCCTGCCGCCAATGCCCTGATCGGAACGATTGCGCAATTACCATTGATATTTTGCGAATGCCGGCAGGCCTATGCTACTATGATTTACGCCAGATATCGCCAATAATCCGAACTTCATCAAATACCGAGTTGCCCGTTTTTGCAATGAAAATGCCCGATGGAACTGCACCGGGCAGCAACAGTATAGCATTGAGATTTCCACACGGTTCTAGCATGTCGGCGCGATTCGAGGAGTGAAGGCGAGTGTCATTTCACCCGGGCGTCGAACCAGTCAAATCGACGTTCAATGCAGAGCCCGCGCCGGTTCCGGTAAAAGATCCCACCCGCGCCGCTGGCGAGACAGTCCATCGCCGGCTCCGCATGCTCGACGGTTGGCGGGCGATCAGCATTCTGTCCGTCATGGCCGCTCACATGCTGCCGCTGTCGCCCGCGCGGTGGCAGGTCAACGGCATGATCGCCGCCGACGGCATGGCGATTTTTTTTACGCTGTCCGGCTTTTTGATCGTCAGCATTCTGCTGCGCGATTCCGACGTTCCCGCATTCCTGGTGCGGCGGCTGGCCCGCATCCTGCCGCTCGCATGGCTGGCGCTCGGCCTGTCGTTCCTGATCCAGGCGCCGGCAGCGAACATCTGGCTGGCCAATTTTCTGTTTTATGCCAACCTGCCACCATTCCGCCTGCTGCCATGGTCTTCCCATTTCTGGAGCCTGGGCGTCGAGATGCAGTTCTACGGGTCGATCGCCTTGACCGTGCTGGTGCTGGGACGTCGCGGACTGAAGCTGGTGCCGGTCGCGGCGATTGCCATCACCATGCTGCGGATCGCTACCGGCTCGTCGATCTCGATCGTGACCTGGTTCCGGGTCGATGAGATCCTGGCCGGGGGCATCGTGGCGCTGATCATCCATCACCCCGCCAGCCTATGGGCAAAATGGCTGGGGCGGTTGCCGTTCTGGCCGGTCGCCATCCTGTTTCTGTTCAGTTCGCATCCCGACCTGGCGTGGCTCAACTATCCGCGCCCTTATCTCGCCGCCACGATGGTCGGCATCACCATCCTGCGGCCGATCCGGGGATTGAGTCGGGTGCTCGAGTCGCGCCCTGCGACGTACATCGCCGAGATTTCATATGCGCTGTACATCATCCATCATTTCGCGATGTTCACCACCAATGGCTCGCCGAGCAAGCTGATCAAATATCTGTGGCGCCCGGTGCAGATTGCGGTGACGTTCATGCTTGCCCATCTGTCGACGTTTTATTTCGAGAAACGCTTCATCGACTGGAGCCACGGTTTCGCCAGGAAGCGCAGGCTTAAATTGTCGGCGGCCTAGGGCGTGGACAAAAAGTGGGTACCGGTTTTTGTTCTTGAATCACGCGAAAACAAAGTTTCTAGGTAGATGCGATTCTATCCTATCGCATCATGCTCCAGGTTCGGTAATCCTGGCCGGAACGCCCAGCGCGAAGGCGCCCGCCGGCACGTTGCCGAGCACGACGGCATTGGCGCCGATCCTGGCTCCGCGACCGATGCGAATGCGCCCCAGCACCACCGCACCCGCGCCCAGTTCCACGCCGGCCTCCAGAATCGGCGCGGCGCCGGGATCGGCGATGCGTCGCAACCCCAGGGTGCAGCCCTGGCGAATCACGCAGCCATCGCCGATCACGCTGGCGCCGTGGATGACGATGCCGCCCTGATGCTCGATGATGACATGCTGCCCGACCTGCGCCGAATAGGGCAGTTCGATGCCGTAGACATTGCGGCAATGGCGAAACAGGCAGCGATAAATCAGGCTGAGCGGCGCGCGCAGCAGCTTGGGCTGAACGGTCATGCGCCAGACGCCGAAGCGGTGAACCGCCAAGGTGCGAAAGCCGGGCTTCGTCCAGTCGCACCCATTAGCACGCCAGTCGCTGGCGATCTGCGCGAACAGGCCCATGCCCTGTTCGTGGCGGGGCCGGGTCAAGCCGCAGTCTGCTTGTATTCGATCAATGCCGACCGCTTGCCGGCAAGGCGCCCAAGCCAGTAACGACCAATCCCCAACGCCTGCGCGGGTTTGACTGCCATCTGGAATACGGCAATGATGAACGCCTCGCTTAGCTTGCGGGACCGCCGCCCCCTGGCCGTAATTCGCAGCAATTGCAGGAAGGGTAGCGCCAGCACGGCGATCCCAAAAGCTGCCAGCCACCGATTCGCGAGCATGCCGACGACGACCAGTAAAACTCCTGCCACCGGAACCAGCCCCCAGAACAGCACGCCCAGGAGGCGCCGGCGGTAATCGTTGAATGCGCCCCCGCCATGGCGCGCAGCGAGTTCGCCATAGGCATGGCCGGATCGCTTGGCGCGACGCCACCACTGGCTGAAATGGCCGATCGCGGCATCGTGCAAAGTCATTTCCCACGGTAGGCACAGCAGCCGAAACTGCCGTTTGCGCAAGCGCATGGCCAAGTCCGGCTCCTCGCCCGCGATCATTTCACCGGGATAGCCCCCGGCCTCGTCCAGGGCAGCAGCCCGGATCATGACGTCCCCGCCAAAATAGCGCGCCGGGCCAGCCGGCACCGCCCATTCCACATCGCATAGCCAATTGTACATGCTGGCTCCCGGCGCAATCTCGCGGCGGCGGCCGAATACCGCGGCAAGCCCGTCATCGGCATCGAGCGCCGTGCCGGCATGAGCCAGCCAGTCCGGCTGGAGCATGCAATCGCCGTCGATGAACTGGATGTACCGGCATTGCAGCGGCAGCACCGAACGCCCCGCGTTGCGGGCGCGTGCGGCGGTAAAGGGTATCGTCATGTCCAGTTCCACGACCCCGGCACCCGCGCGGATTGCCGCGGCGACGCTGCCATCGGTCGAGCCTGAATCGACGTAAACCACGCCTGCTGGCGGGGCTGGTACCGCAGCGATCGATGCCAGGCAGCGCAGCAACCGCTCGCCTTCGTTACGACCGATGATGACCACGCCGATTGCGGTCATCGCCCGTCTCTCATCCATGCGGGCTGCCGCCCGACCGGTCCGGAGAAGGGTTGGACGGCGGCCTGCGCGTCGCGGCGCGATGCCCACAAACCAAAGGCGATGGTGTCGCGCACTTCGCGCTGTGTGCTCGAATTGGGCAACCGGGTGATGATCCGGCGCACGCCCCAGAAAATATTGCCGCACAGCCAGGCGAAGCCCGCGGCGAAGGCACGGGCACGTCCGCCGGTCAGGGTAAAATAGCGCTTGCGCGCTTCATACCAATAACGGGGCATCGGCTTCTGAAACGGCGTACCGGTTTTCGGATCGCGGATCCGGGTGGCAGCGCCGCCTTCGTGCATCACTCGGGCGCGGGGTTCGTGCCAGATCGCCCAACCCCGTTCGCGCAGCCGGTACATCAGTTCGGTTTCCTCGAAATAGAGAAAGAACCCGTCATCGAACAACCCGCTCTCGGCCAGCGCCGCGGTCCGGAACATCACCGCCGCCCCGGTCACCCATGGCACCGGGCCAGCCTGTTGCGGTTCGATCCGGGTCGGCGGCTGGCGCAGCAGCCGCTCGACGAAGCCGGTGCGCGCACCCCGGCAAAACTCGCCGCGTACCGAGGGAAACTGGAAGGCCGAAGACTGCGTCGAACCATCGTCGTGCACCAGCAGCCCGCCCACTGCGCCGCATTCCGGCTCGCGGTCCAGCACCGCGGCCATGGCCTCCACCGCACCGGGCAGGACGCGGGCGTCGGGATTGATCAACGCTACATACGCCGGCAACGGGCCGCGACCGGCCAGCGCCAGCAGCGCCTGGTTATTGGCATAGCCGAAACCGCCGTTGACCGGCAGCGGCAGGAACTCGGTCCAGCCCTGCCAATCGTCCTGCGCCATTGCGGCAGCCAGCACCTGCGCAGATCCATCGCCTGATCCCCCGTCGACGACGATAACCCGCATGCCGGGCAAAGTCGTCCGGGCGGCTTCCAGCGAACGCACGCAGGCAATCGTCAATGCTGGCGTGCGATAATTGATAATGACGACAGCAAGCCGATTCACAAGCTCCATAATCCACCTTGTCACACCAACGGATCGGCTGGTAAATCCTTCATGCGGAATATTCCAGGAACTTTCCGGTGTCTTGAATATTGAAAACGCAGTGCTTTGACAATCGCGCGGAGGCCAGGTGACAGAGATTGTGAGGCACGGTGCGCCGGGACTACCGGCGCGACCCGGCAGCGTCGTGCTGTATGTCGGCTCGCGGCTGCCGGCGCTTTCGGAAACTTTCGTCTACCGGGAAATGCTGGGTTTGCGGACGCTGGGGCGCGCTACCCTGGCGGCCAGCCTGTATCCACCGCGGCCATTTACTGACGATTCGGCGATGACTGCACTGGCCGCTGAAACATTCGTGATTTACAGCCGGGCGAATATGTTGAAATTACCCCTGACCGTGCTGCGTCACCCCCGCCGGATGTTGACCGCCATCGGCGAGGCCCTGCGCGCCGATCACCCGTCGCTGCACAGCCGGCTCAAGCATATCGTCCAGGCCGGCATGGGTATCCAGGCCGCTGACCACTTGCGCGACCGCAAGATCGCGCATGTCCATGCCCATATGGCCAATGCGCCGACGATGGTGGCGCTATACCTGGCGCGCAGTCTGGGCGTGCCGTTCAGTTTTACCGGCCATGCCGCGGACCTGTTCGTGCAACGCGCCGCGCTGCGGTTCAAATTGCAACAGGCCAGTTTCATCGCCTGCATCAGCCATTGGCATCAGGGATTTTTCCGGAACATCGTCCCGCTTGATGACCAGCGCTTGCCACTGGTGCGGTGCTCGGTCGTGATTCCGGCGCAGGTCCAGCCCGGACGCGACGAACTGGTGACGGTTGCCCGGCTAATTCCGAAAAAAGGTATCGACCTGCTGCTCCGCGCTTTTGCCGGAACGACCGCGCTGTCCGATTGGACCATGCGGGTGCTGGGCGACGGTGACGATCGCGTGCGCCTGGAAGCTCTAGCCATTGAACTGCAAGTGGCCGACCGGGTCCATTTTGCCGGCGCCCGGCCTCACGCCGATTGCCTGTCCGCGATTGCCGCTGCCGGCATCGTCGCCTTGCCCTGCCGCACCGCGACCAATGGCGATCAGGATGGTATCCCGGTGGTATTGATGGAAGCGATGGCTGCCTCGCGCCCCGTGGTCGCAGGCGATTTGCCGACGATTCGCGAATTGATCGAGGATGGCGAGACCGGCCTGCTGGTCCCGCCCGATCGCGACGCGCCACTGGGGGCCGCACTGGCCAGGCTGGTCGCGGATCCCGCGCTGCGCTTGCGGATGGGGGCCGCCGCACGCGCCAGGGTCGACCAGGAATTCAGCGACGAGGTCAACTGGCAGCGGCTGGCAGTGGCCATGGACCGCGCGCAGGGCGAATCATCAGCCGGCAATCGAACATCGCCGAAGGCTCGGGCACCGGCGCAGGCCGCAGCATGACCAAAACGGCGGTTCTGTTCGATATCCGCTTCGATCTGCTGGAACGCGAGCAGGTGCATGCCTGGATCGCGGCCCGCGATGCGACCAGCCGGTTCGGTTATGTGGTCACACCAAACGTCGATCACGTCGTCCGGCTGGAAAAAGCCGGGCCGGACCTGCATCGCATCTATAGCCAGGCGGCGCTGTGCCTGTGCGACAGCCAGATCCTGCGCGGTGTCGCCCGATTGCTGGGCATCCGGCTGACCTTGGTACCGGGTAGCGACCTGGTTGCCGCGCTGTTCGAGCGCATCCTGTTGCCCGGTGACCGCGTCTGCCTGATCGGTGGCGATGCCGCTCACCCGGCCAACCTGGCGCGACTCTATCCCGGCGTCACGGTGGTCCAGCATATACCGCCGATGGGACTTCAGAAAAATCCGGCGGCGCGAGCAATCGCCACACAATTTGCGGCGCAATCCGGCGCGCGGATCATCCTGCTGGCGGTAGGCTCGCCACAGCAGGAATTGCTCGCGGCGGAAATGGCAAATATCCCCGGTATCACCGGAACGGCCTTGTGCATCGGCGCCTCGGTCGAATTCATCGTCGGAGAACGACGGCGTGCGCCCATGCCATTGCGCCGGGGGGGACTCGAATGGGCATGGCGGCTGGCCACCGAGCCGCGCCGCCTCGCGCGGCGCTATCTGATCGAGGGGCCGATGATTTTCCCGTTGGCGTGGCGCTGGCGGCGCGCGGAACACAAACGGCGACTGGTCAATCCCGCCCCATGACAGCCGCAGTCACGCCACCACCCCCGGTCGCCGCCGATATCACCATCGTGCATCTGGCCGTGGACTATAATACCCCGCACCGGCCACGAACGACCACCGCGATCGAATGGTTCGTCAGTGAACTGGCCGATTATCGCAATGTCGTGATCGCGATGCAGCGGACGGCACGGTCCGGGCGACAATCGCTGGTCGAATGCGACACGCCGTCGGGTCGGCTGTTCGATTATACTTTTTTTGGCCTGCCGCTGGGGATCGGCTTGCATCGGGCCATGCGCCGCGCTGCGAAGGGGATCATCGATCTGCTCGAACGGCAGGATATCCGGCCCAGCCTCATCCACGCTCATAAATACACGTTCGAGGGACTGGCCGGCTGGTATGTTGCCCGGCATTTCAACGTGCCGCTGTTCATTTCCTTGCGCGGTGAAGTCGAAACGAAAGTCTTCAAGGCCAAGCCGCTGCTGCTGCCGGTGTTGCGCCGGATGGCGCGCGATGCCGCCCGCCTGTATTTCGTATCCGCATGGTTCGAGCCGATGTTCAACACCCTGGTTCCCGGCGTTGTCGCGAAGGAACGGCGCCTGCCCAATATCGTGCGCAATGTTTCGCCGACAATAACGATCAAGCCACCCGAAAAGGCGCTGGTCAGCGTGTTCAACCTCGACACGCATCGGCGCAAGGGTCTCTCCTGGCTGCTCGATGCCATGCAGATTGCGGTGCGCGAGGAACCCGAGATAAAACTCGACATCATCGGCAGCGGCTCGTCGGACGCGATCAAGCGGTGTGGTGCGATGATCGCCGAGCGCGGGCTCGACGATAGCGTGCGACTGGCCGGCGCCTTGGCCAACGCGGAACTGTTGCAACGCCTGCCAGAATATCGCGGCTTTGCCCTGCCCAGCCTCAACGAAACCTTTGGCATGGTCTATGTCGAAAGCCTGTTTGCCGGGATTCCGGTGTTGTACACGGCGGGGACCGCGGTCGATCGATACCTCGACGGGCTCGGTGTTGCGATCGCTACCCCGCCCAAGGACAGCGGCGCCATTGCCAAGGGGCTATTGGAATTGTGGCGCAACCCGGCCCGCTTTCGCGAAAACATCAGGCGCGCCGCGCCTCGCCTGTTCGCAACATTCGATCCAGCAGTAAATATCGCCCGCTATCGCGAAGACGTAGCGTTGGCCGTGAGTTATCCCGGACAGTGACAAAACCCCAGAAATCCCCCCAGAGGGGATGATTCAGGGCAGTTCGAAATTCCCCGGCAGACCTGGCCTCTGCCGTCAAACGTAATATGCATCGTAATATTTGTTGTAATACCTCTGCGTACCATAGCCGAAGCCGAAATCGCTGCCACCGATCCCGCCGTTGTAGCGGTTCAGTACCGTGCCCATGCAGGGTGAGGGTTGCAGCACGCTGATCGCGTCGCGCACCTCATTGGCGGTCGTCGTTCCTTCCTCGACGATCAGCAGATAGGCGTCGATTTCGCGCAACACTATTGCCGCGTCGTCATTCGCGAAGACCGGCGGCAGATCGCAGATGCAGACGAAATTTTCCGGGAGGCTCCGCATCGCCTGGACCAGCGCTCGCATACGCTCGCCGGCCAGCAGTTCCGCGGATGACTCGTTGCTGGGGAACGATGGATAAATCGTCAGCCCGGTACCCAGGACGCGATAGGCGGCCGCCTCGAGCGAATTGATTTCACCGCTCAAAAAGGAATTTATGCCCGCTCCGGCAGGAATTCCGAAACTTTGGGATACCGAACCGCGCCGCAGATCGAGGTCGAACAACAGCGTCTGGATCCCAGGGATGCGCGACAGCGAGGCCGCCAGGTTGGTCGCCATGAAGGTCTTGCCAACGCGCGGCGCCGGCGATGTAACGCCGATGACCTGCCAATCGCGCGCCTTCATTATCTTGGTGACCTGCATGCGCAACAGGTTGAAGGGCCGAGACCGGCGATCGCGGCTGTTAAAGCCGAACAAGCTGGGCAAGGCGGAAGCGTCGATAGTATGCGCCGACGCCCCGCCATTCAGGATATTCCTCGTCGGCGACGACGTCGGCAAAGGCCGGCTCGCAAATGAACTCTGACTCTCGAAGCTGCTCGGAATATCGAAATTGTCTGGAATAGTCACGCTTCCTTCCCCCGCTTGAATATCGCTGCCAGTTTGTCGCGCCAATTGTGTGGCACTCGCGGGCCTCGCTGCGACAGCACCGGTATGACCGCCAGCGGTGGCACGCCGACCAGCTTGGTCAAGGCTGCAACGCTGCGGATCGGGCTGTTGATGATTTCCAGCGCCAGCGCGAGGCCGATACCCGTTGCCAGTCCCACGGCGATCCCGCCGAGAATCAGCATCGGCCGATTCGGCGAACTCGGCGTATCCGGCGTGACCGGCGGCTCGATCAGCGTCAGCCGTTCGCCGCGCTGTTCGTTGGCCAGCTTTACGACCGACTGCGCGGTCAGCAAATTGGCGGAAACCTTGCCCAATTCGGTTCGCAGCTGGTCCGCCTTGGCCGACAACTGCGCAACCTGCTGGGCGATTACCGGACCCCGCGACTGTGCCGCCGCCACTGCCGCCGCATGCGAGATGGTCGAGCCGCGCGCGGCGCTGAGCTGTGCGATCGCCTCGTTGTTGGCCCGAATTTGCTCGCGGATCGGCGCGGTCATGGCCGTGGTCAACATATCCTTGGCGTTCGCCTTGGCCGCGGCGAGGCGATTTTCAGCCAGTTTCACATCGGGGTGGCTATCGGTAAATTGCGCCCGGATCGCCGCCAGTTGTGCCTGGGCGGCAATCACACCCGGATCGTGGCCAAGGCTGTTACCGCCCAATTGCGATTCGAGCTGCGCATTTTCACGACGCAAACTGGCGATCTGGCTTTCCTCGCCGCCGCCACCGATCGAAATCATGCCCAATCCGCCGGCATTCGCCAGCGCTGCGCCGTTCTTGCCGGCAATCTGGTTGATCTGCGATTCTATTGCCCCGACCTGGCTTTGCAAGGCGGCCTGCTGGTCTTCCAGAAAATTGACGTTGGTCTGCGCCTCGGTCTGCGTCTGGGCTGCGTCCAGTCGCAGCAGCCGATCCACAAAAGTTTGCGCCACCAACTGCGCCTCAGCCGCGCCCGGATAATCGAAGGTGAGCTGGAACGCGATCGAACCGGCGTTGCTACCTTGGTTCTTGGAAATATCGGCATCAACCGCACTGATATCGGTAGCATCGCGCATGCGATTGACCAGCGTCGAGAGCGGCTGTTGCCGACTGTTGGCGTTGTAGAGATTATTGGCCTGGATCAACCCGACCAGGTCAGGCCGGGACAGGATCTGCTCGCGAATCTTGGCAATCCGCCGGTCGATGACATTGTCGAGCGAGTTGCTGATCGCCGGATCCGGCAGGCTTTGCGATTCGACCAGCATCACCGCCTTGGCTCGATAACTGCGCGGCAGCAGGAATGCCGCCGCGATCGCGGCTAACGCGATCAGCAGCGCCGGGATGAGGACCAGCCATCTTCGCTGCCACAGGATCAGTGGCAATTTGCCAATGAAATTGGCTGAGCCCTGCTCTTGGTCAGGATACAACCCCTGTGCTTCGGTCATTTATAATCTCCAAGTCGCACCGCAAAGCCGATTGAACCACCGAAATCGGCGGAGCGGCTGCCGCTGCCGCCAGTAATGTTGCGATACCGTGTCGTGGCGAGAAAATGCAGGCGCTCACGCAGGGTCCGGTCATATGTTGCCGTCGCCGTCACATAGCTCGTCCCGACCGCGAACGTCGTGATGCCAGGTGCATCTGCCGGTCGATCGTTGTGAGAATAACTGGCCCCTACCGAAAAGTCCGCATGTTCCGAAAGCCTGTAGCTATAGCTGGCGCCGACCGATTGGGTGATCACCGTGCCGGCATAGCCACTGGGTAGCACCGCCTCGGTGACCGTCGCACAAAGCGTCGAGCGGCTACTGACCCGGCATAGCTGGAGATTGCCGGTCGGGGATAACGACGTGCCGCCGATCGTGCGCTTGGAATAGGAGGCGCCAGCCGCACCTTTCAGGGTCCAGCGGCTGCTGAACTGGTTGTCCACCGTCGCCTCCAGGCTGTACACTTGGGAATTGCCGAACACCCCCTGGTAGACATAGCGATCGACGGACGCCAGTACCCCGAGCTTGAGGCGGGCCGACATCCGGCGCGAATAACCCGCGCCGCCGCCATAAGCGTTGTAATTGGACTGACTAAGGCCGCCACCGTAGCGGGAGCGATTGAAGAAAGCATTGGCAGTCAGAAAATCGTTCGTCGACAACGCGTATGACAAGTCGCCGCTGACGTTGATCGAGCGCCGACGCGTTCCGGTGCCGAACAAAGCCAGATCGGTGGCCGTGGTGGGCGCAGATGGTGACTGGGTCGGATCGACCTGGGTGTTGACGTTATCGAACCCGCCGACGATCGAACTGTCATAGCTGGCATTGGCATGGGTCGCGAGTCGGGAAGTCGGCGTCCCGGAATAATCCAGAGCGCCCTGATAATCAGCGGTGTCCGAGAACCGATGAAAATAATGCTCGTAATTAACCCGCCCCTTGAGTGCGAATATGCTGCGCTCGTTAATCAACCGAATCTCCGGGTCCGCATCGATCTGGACATAGGCACTGCCCAGATCCGATCCCGTTCCGCCGAAGGGATTGCTGGAATATCCGCCGTTTGCCGAGACGTCCGCGCTGGCCTTGATTTCATCGCCCGCCCAGGCAGTTTGAGGCAAGCCCATCATCATACCGGCGATCGACATACCCGCAATCGACCGGGGCCAGAGCAATCTGGCGCCGGGCCTCATGGTACGACCACCACATCCCCGCTTTCAAGCTCCGGCAAATCGGCGAGGTCACGCGCCGAAGGGTTGCCCTTGAAGATGCTGCCCAGGTGAACTTTCATTGTCGAGATATGGCCGGTGCCTGATTTGCGCAGGATAGCCACATCGTCGATATTGGCAAACTCCGCCGGACCGCCGGCCATGACCAGGGCCTCGAGGACATTGATATAGCGACCGGGGGTAAAGGTGCCCGCCGCCTTGACCTTGCCCGCGACGGAGAACTGCAATCCCACCGCACCCTTCACCGCTACCGTTACCGTCGGCACATTGTCGCGGTACTGCGCTCTCAGCCCGTTGGTGATATCGACGGCGACCTCGCCGGGCAGCTTGTTGACCGCGATCACCTGGCCAACCAGCGGGAACGAAAAAGTGCCATCGGGCAATACCTTGGCCTCACGTTGCAGGCGCTCTTCGCCCCAGACGTTGATTTCCAGTTCGTCGCCGGGATTGATGCGATAGGGCTTGTAGTGCGCGGCGCCCGATACGATGATCGTTGAGGATTGATCCTTGACCGGTGGCTGGCTCATTGCCGGCGCGGCCCCAAGACAAAGTACCGCAGCCCCGCCCAGGGTTGCTAACATTGCAAAAAGCCGCATTTTATTCCCCGAAAAATAAAGTTCCTATCGCCCTTAGCCCCAATAGCTTATCGTTTGCTAGATCAAAAGCGCGTAAATGACCCAGGTCGGCAGCGCCCCTTCGTTCGCATGATTGAAGTCGTCACGCGCGACAGGATTCCCTTCCAGTTACAATAGACGGTTGGTGTAGACTCGGGCATGATTACGCGCGCGACGCAACATGATAGAATCACATCATGCTTCAAAATCTTTTGTTTTCAGGCGATTTTAGACAAAAACCGATACCCAATTTTTGTTATCACGCTCTAATACGGCGCTCCTTATCCCTTTTCCGAGCTTGACCGGCCATGCGCAGATATTGCCTACCTTTTCCTGCAGCGGCAAAACCGGGATTTTTGATGACGGCGGCGCTGGCGCTGTGCCTGGCGTCCGGCTGTACTTCCGCCGATACCCGCGCCGCCGCGCAAGCCGCCGAAGCTCAGGCGGACCTCGACCAGGGCCGCATCACAGCTGCCGGCATAGCGGTCAGGAAGGCGATCGCGGCACGCGATGACAACGTCGATTACTGGCTGCTGAAAGCACATATCGATGTCAGGGCGAATGACCGGGCAGGAGCTTTCAGCGACTATGAATATGTGCTCCAGCTCGACCACGGCAATGGCGAGGCATTACAGGCGTTGTGTCAGCTTGGCACTTCGGCAGGCCCTGCCGACCGGGTGGACGGCTATGCCGACCAGTTGCTGTTGTTGAACCCTGGCTCCGCCCCGGCGCTGATCGCCAAGGGCAATGTCGCGCTACTCGGCGGCGACGCCGACAAGGCAGCAGCGCTCGCCGATCGCGTGCTGGCGGCAGATCCGCAGGATATGTCGGCGCTGAGCTTGAAAGCGCGCGTCATGATTGGTCGCGGCAAGTTTGCCGACGCTGCGGCTCTGATCGAAAAAACCCCGGACTCGGCTGCGAACACCATCGTCAAGTTCAAACTGCTCCGGGATATCTATGCGCAGGCGCACGATCGACCGTCGTATGAACGGGCTGTTCGGCGATTGGCGCAGGCTGCGCCGGACGACGCTGATATCCAGCTTAGTTTTGCCGATTTATTGTACCAGGACGACCAGAACGATCTGGCGCGCAGGGTGATTCACAAGACACTGGCGGTTAATCCCTTGGATTTCCATATAGCAGCATCAGCCCTGAACGTATTGATGAAGGCTGGCCCCCAGGCGCTGGACCCCGGCAAGATGGTCGCGGACGCGGCCGGTCTGTCGCTCCTGATGAAAGCCGATTATGCTCAGTTCGCTAATGAAACCGGCCATCCCGATATCGCGATCGCCATTTTGCACGGCGCCGACCAGGGCGACCCCACGCCCGACAACTCGAACGCCAAGGCCGCGCTTGCCTATGCCGTCGGCATGACCGGCGACCCGCCAGCGGCAATAGCTCGACTGAATCTCATCCTCGACGGCGGCCACGATCCGAACCAGCCCTGGGCGCTGCTGGCGCGGGCCAGGCTGCTGGCAGCTTCACACGATTACACCAACGCCATTCGCGACGCGCGGCTGGTGGTGGCGAACGATCATGACAATGTCACGGCGCGTCTTGCCCTGGCGGATATTCTGCGCACCAGCGGCAGCCCCGACCTCAGTGTCATCGCGCTGCGCGAGGGCTTGCGCGCCATACCCGACTCGACGCGCCTGGCCGCCCGATTGGCCGCGACCTTGTCGGCAAACGGCGACATTGCCCAGGCAGCGGGGATTGCCCGCGACCTGGCCCGCACGGCGCCGATGGACCTGCGGGCGCAACAGCTGCTGCGGAGCTATGGCGCCGTCTTGCCGCAGAAGGCGATGGCCTGATCCGACGAGCTGCGAGGCCGGATACAAGGTGCGAAAGTGTCACTCACTGTTACACCTGCCATGCCATTACGGGCCTCCGCCTGAGCTATAGTATTGATTTACCATCTTCTTTAGGCTTTGGCATGGAATTTGCTATGCAAACGTTTGTGGGCGCTGCGGCATGCTCAACGATTTTTGCACTACAGTTGCTTCCAACCGGCATCGAGGATTATGGACATGTCACGTTCTTGCCTGAGAGCTCTTGCTCCCGCCGTCGCGCTGATCGGCGCGTTGTCGGGCGTATCCCCGGCTTCTGCCACCGATACGAGTTTTGCTTCGTACACGAATAGCCAAACGAGCTTCATCGCAAAGCAGCAGGGCGGCTCGCTAAGCGTGACCGAATCCGGCCCGGTGACATTCAGCTTCCTGAATACCAGCCTGGCCTCCGTAATCGCCAACGTCAGCGCAACCTTGACATTGAGCGCTAGCGGATTTGACAGCGACTATAGCGTATTGGGGCCTTTGGCGTTCCAAGACAATATATCCGGGTCATACTCCTTCAAATCCACGCAGGCTTATACGATCGGCAATACGACTTATGCCGCGAACTCCAACCTGCTCACGATCACCTTCGTCGGAGCATCGCTTTTTGGCAAGCTCACCTCGGCCGATGCTCTATTTACCGGCGATAGCGGAGTCGGTAATTCGGTAACTTATACCTCCGATTTTCTTACCTTCAATAATACGATTTCACGGGATTTCTCGATTTCGTTAGGCGCGATTGCGCCGACGCTGTCCGGCACGACTTCTCTCAACTCATTTACCGCAACGCCGGTCGGCTCATTCGCTTCCGATCCCGTGCCTTCGAGCAACGCCGTTCTTCCCGAGCCGGCAAGCTGGGCGATGATGCTGGTCGGCTTTGGCGCAATCGGGCTGGGCGTTCGCGGCGCTACTCGTCGCGCCTTGCGCGCCAGCTGAACTCAAGTCCCGGCCGTCGCACCCTGAACGAATGCGGCGGCCGGTCGGTCGGTCGGCCCGACCGTCAGCTTGAGCTGCGTTGCCGTCGCCAGTTCGAATACTTTTAAATTGTGAACTTTGCCCGAAGCAAGCTATTAAAGTCCGTACCGCTCCCATTCATCGAGCGGCACGCGGAAGATTGACGTGCTTTCGCACGATCGAGGGTAGTTCAGCACCTGATGTCCGGCGGAAGTTCGCAATGGTCTGGCTAGCGATATGGAGCGCAGCGTGCTCCGCCCTGGGTTATGCCGCGCTCATCACGTGGCGGCTCACGCTGGCGCGACGCTCGCCCGGTTTGACCTCGCTGGCGCTGGCGTTTGCCGGGATGGCGATATGGTCCGCTTCCCTGCTGTCTACGTATTACCCAATAGTGGTAATAGGCAAGATGGTACGCGACCTGGCGTGGCTTGGGTATCTTTACGTTACGTCCCGCAGCTTCGATCAGGAGCCGCAAACCCGGCGCGGGATCGCTGCCTGGGTGCTGCTGCTAAGCGCCCTGGCGCTGGCGCGACCCGCCATAACCGTGGCATCCATCTTTATCCAGCCCGACACGGCGCGCGAGTTGCTGCTGGTGTCGCTGTTACTGGCCTGGCTGATGTCGATCGGCGCCGTCTTCTTCGCCCAGCTGCTGTATCGATCGTTGACCTCGACCAGCGGCTCGGGTTTCCGCCTGCTGCTCATCGTGCTGGGCATCATGTGGGCCTACGACATCAATCTTATCACCGTCACCCTGCTGGGATTTTCCCAGGTTCCGGTGTTGACCGCTTGCCAGGGCATCTTTGCATTGCTGCTGATCCCGCTGTTTGCCCTGGCAGCACGGCGCAAGGAACGCTGGAAAGTCACGCTGTCGCGCAAGGCTGCTACCAGTTCGCTGCTATTGATGGCCATCGGCAGCTATTTCGTGGCGATCTCGGCGACCAGCCGTGCGCTGATCTGGGCAGCCGACAACGATCAGGTCGCCAAGATCATCCTCGCACTGGCGTTATTGGCGGGCTTTGCCGCGGTCGCCTTTTTTCCGCGCATCGGCCGCTGGCTGAAAAAGCTG
>CAZZYX010000080.1:0-16112 GCA_964658485.1 uncultured Acetobacteraceae bacterium
TTACCATGCGCCACCCCGACGTGCCGACCGCGCTGCGCGGCACGGTCGCGGCGCTGGCCCATCCCGCGATCATCGCCCATCTGCAGAAATTGCATGTCTCGGCGGTCGAACTTATGCCGGTGGTGTCCTGGCTGGACGAACGCCACTTGCCACCGCTCGGCCTGACCAATTTCTGGGGTTACAATCCGATCGCCCCGATGGCGCTCGATCCGGTGTTGTGCCCTGGTGGCATGGCGGAACTGAGCGCGACGGTGGCGGCATTACGGGCAGCGGGCATCGGCACGATCCTCGATATCGTGCTCAATCATACCGGCGAAAGCGACAACTTGGGGCCGGTCATCGGACTACGCGGGCTGGACGATGCCTTTTATGCCCATGATCCCGGCGGGACGCTGATCAACGATACCGGCTGCGGCAATACGCTCGATTTCGCCTATCCACCGATGCGCGGACTGGGGCTGGACACCTTGCGTCACTTCGTGCGCTATGCCGGCGTGGATGGTTTTCGCTTCGACCTGGCGCCGGTGCTGGCGCGGGGGCCGCACTTCGACAAAGCTGCGCCGTGGTTTGCCGAGATCGTCGCCGATCCCTGGCTGGCGGACAGGGTAATGATCGCCGAGCCGTGGGATATCGGCCCGGACGGCTATCAGCTAGGCCATTTCCCCGAAAACTGGCTGGAGTGGAACGATCGGTTTCGCGACGATGTGCGCCATTTCTGGCGTGGTGACGAGGTGCCGGGTATTTTGGCGACGCGGCTCGCCGGATCGGCGGACGTGTTCGGCGAGCAGGACTGCCGCAGTGTCAATTTTCTGTGCGCGCATGACGGTTTCACCCTGGCCGATCTGGTCGCTTACGCCGATCGCCACAATGAGGCCAATGGCGAGCACAACCGCGATGGCCATGGCGAAAACTTCAGCTGGAACGAGGGCGTCGAAGGCCCGACCGACGATGCCGCGATCATCGCCCGCCGCGCCGGCGCCTGCCGCGCCTTGCTGGGCAGTCTGTTCGCATCGACCGGGACGATCATGCTGTCCGCCGGCGACGAGTTCGGGCGCAGCCAGCAGGGTAACAACAACGCCTATTGCCAGGACAACACCATCAGCTGGATCGACTGGCAGCGCCGCGACCGGGCGCTGGAAGACTATGTTGCGCAATTGGCGGCATGGCGCGCGGCCCGAACCACGCGCTTCGTCCAGTTTCCGCGTTCGGGAGATTGGCTGCGACTGGACGGCACCCCGATGACCGTCGCCGACTGGGAAAGCGAGGCGACGCCGGGGCTGGTTTACCGCTCGACCGACAGCGACCGGGCCTATCAGCTGCGCGTGGATCGCGGCGCGCGCGAGGTGACGGTGAGCGATCTTTGAACTTGCTCATGGTCCTGATTTAGATGAATCGCCATCGGCACCCGTTTACCCTTCAACCGGCTGGTCAGATGATATCCCAGGCAGCGATCGCAACGATAGGTTCGCAGCGGGAAGGGCGCACGGGCAGCCGCCAGCAACGCTTCCGCTTCATCGGCAAAGCGCTGCTTCCTCGCACAAATACTCAATCTTGTTCGCATTTAGTCTAGTTCCGCATGGGTCGGGACGCGCCGCATGGCTTGCCGCAGGGCATGGTGCAATAGAATCGCATCATGCTCCAGAGTCCTTGTTTTTGCGTGATTTAAGAACAAAAACGGTACCTACTTTTGTCATCACGTCCGGTAACGCGTCTATCGGCGGCGGTTTGATATGCAACAATTGACGCGGGCCTTGTCGCGTCCATAAAGCATAGTCAGAATAAGCGGAGAGAGACAGTGCCAACCACCCATCCAGTGCCTGCCGAATGGCGCGCGCGCGCCTATGTCGATGCTGCCGGCTATGCCGAAAAATATCGGCACTCGATCAACGCGCCGGAAGCGTTCTGGCGTGAGGAAAGCGCCCGCATCGACTGGATCAAGCCATGGACCCGGCTCAATCGCTGTTCGTTCGAGCGCGCCGATTTCGGGATCGAATGGTTCGGCGACGGCACGCTCAACGTGTCGGCCAATTGCCTCGACCGACACCTGGCCGAGCATGGCGATACCGTGGCGATCATCTGGGAGGGTGACGATGCCGCACGGCAGCGCCGGATCACTTACCGCGAATTGCATGGTGACGTCTGCCGGATGGCCAATGCGCTGAAACAATTGGGCGTGACGCGCGGCGACCGCGTGACGATCTACCTGCCGATGATTCCCGAGGCGTCGGTGGCAATGCTCGCCTGCGCGCGCATCGGCGCGGTGCATTCGGTGGTGTTCGGCGGCTTTTCTCCCGATGCGCTGGCCGGGCGGATCGAGGATTGCGCCAGTCGCGTGGTGATAACCGCGGACGGCGGCAATCGCGGCGGCAAGATCGTGCCGTTGAAGGCGAATGTCGATGCGGCGCTGGATCTTTGCGCCGGTCGCAGTGGCGGCGTCGAAAGCGTGCTGGTGGTGCGTCATACCGGCGCCGAGGCGAGCATGACGGCTGGCCGCGATCATTGGTGGCATGACCTGCGCGACGCGGTGCCGGCAGACTGCGCGCCTGAAGAAATGAACGCGGAAGACCCGCTATTCATCCTTTATACGTCGGGTTCGACCGGCAAGCCCAAGGGCGTGCTGCATACCAGCGGCGGCTATCTGGTATGGGCGGCGATGACGCACCACTACGTTTTCGATTACCGCCCCGGCGAAGTGTTCTGGTGCGCCGCCGATATCGGCTGGGTCACCGGCCACAGCTATGTCGTCTATGGCCCGCTGGCCAACGGCGCCACGGTAATGATGTTCGAGGGCGTGCCCAATTATCCCGACCATTCGCGGTTCTGGCAGATCGTCGATCGCCATCAGGTCAATATCTTTTACGGTGCGCCAACGGCGTTGCGCTCGCTGATGCGGGAGGGCGATGATTTCGTGACGCGGACCTCCCGGAAATCGCTGCGCCTGCTCGGCAGCGTGGGGGAGCCGATCAATCCCGAGGCGTGGGAGTGGTATTGGCGCGTGGTCGGCGACGGCCGCTGTCCGATCGTGGATACCTGGTGGCAGACCGAAACCGGCGGGGCCATGATTAGCCCGCTGCCCGGCGCCACCGCGCTCAAGCCCGGCTCGGCGACGAACCCACTGTTCGGGGTGGTGCCGCAACTGGTCGACGGCGAGGGCGAGGTGCTGGACGGCGCGGTGACAGGCAATCTATGCATCACCCAAAGCTGGCCCGGCCAGATGCGGACCGTATGGGGCGATCACGAGCGCTTTTTCCAGACCTATTTCACCACCTATCCGGGAAAATATTTCTCCGGCGACGGCTGCCGTCGCGACGAGGATGGCTATTACTGGATCACCGGTCGCATCGATGACGTCATCAACGTTTCCGGTCATCGCATGGGCACCGCCGAGGTCGAAAGCGCGTTGGTCGCGCATCCCAAGGTCGCCGAGGCCGCCGTGGTCGGCATGCCGCACGAGATCAAGGGGCAGGGCATCTATGCCTATGTCACGCTTAACTCCGGCGAGCCCAGCGACGAGGCGATGCGGGCGGCGCTGGTGCAGTGGGTGCGCCGTGAAATCGGCCCGATCGCTACGCCCGATGTGATTCATTTCGCCCCGGCGCTGCCCAAGACCCGCAGCGGCAAGATCATGCGCCGCATTTTGCGCAAAATCGCCGAAAACGATGTATCGAGCTTGGGCGATACCTCGACCCTGGCCGATCCATCGGTGGTGGATACGCTGATCGCAACGAAAGCACCGCTATGAGTGAACGTTTCGAGCGGCATCGGCAGCCGTGGAAGGCCGAGGAGATCCAGAAGCTGCACACGCTCGCGGCGAAAGGCATGGGGCTGAAGGCGATTGCCAAGGCGCTCAATCGCAGCGAGGAATCGACCACCGAACGCGCGAAGAGCGACAATGTGAAGATCGCCAAGCTGCGGTGATATTTTAGCCCTCCCTGGGAAGGCGGGGAGCCAGGTGGCGCTTCCCAAAACCCTCTGTATGCTGTACGGGTTCCCGACAACGTGCCGTGGCCGGGTTTCCCGTCACGCGCTGGCATACCGGTCGTCGGTCTGCCCTGATCCCTGCCCGCTTGTTGCGGCCTTATAGATAGTTGATCTCAATGAACTTTTCCGAACTGCCGCCGGCGCTTGGCGCCGCGCTCGCCGAACGCGGCTATGCCGAACCTACGCCGGTACAGGCGGCAGTCCTCGAAGCGGAGGCGATCGGTCGCGACCTGGTAGTGTCCGCGCAGACCGGATCGGGCAAGACCGTGGCGTTCGGCATGGCGATCGCCGCCGAATTGCTGAACGAAGACGGCAAGTTGCCGATGGCGCACAAGCCGCTGGCGCTGGCGATCGCGCCGACGCGCGAACTGGCGCTGCAGGTCAGCCGCGAACTGACGTGGCTGTATGAGAAAGCCGGCGGCCGCATCGCCACCTGCGTCGGCGGCATGAACGCTTCGGAAGAACGGCGCGCACTGAGCCGCGGCGCGCATATCGTCGTCGGTACGCCCGGCCGGTTGTGCGATCACCTCGCGCGGGGCGCGCTCGACCTGTCCGAACTGCAGGCGATCATTCTCGATGAAGCGGACGAAATGCTCGACATGGGCTTTCGCGAGGACCTCGAACAAATCCTCGATAGCACCCCCGATGCGCGCCGCACGCTGTTATTTTCCGCAACCATGCCGCGCTCGATCGAGGCTCTGGCCAAGCGCTACCAGCGCAACGCCCTGCGGATTTCCACGGTCGGCGACGATCGCGGCCATGGCGATATCGTCTATCAGGCGATGACCGTCTCGCCTGCGGAAATCGAGCATGCGGTCGTTAATCTGCTGCGCTTTCACGAAGCGGAAACGGCCATGCTGTTCTGCGCGACGCGCGACAACGTCCGCCACCTCCACGCCACCTTGCAGGAGCGCGGCTTTGCCGTAGTGGCGCTGTCGGGCGAGCATTCGCAGAGCGAGCGCAACCAGGCGTTGCAGGCATTGCGCGACCGCCGCGCGCGAGTTTGCGTCGCCACCGATGTCGCGTCGCGCGGCATCGACTTGCCATCGTTGAGCCTGGTCATTCACGTCGAGATTCCGCGCGACGCGGAAACCTTGCAGCACCGTTCGGGACGTACCGGGCGCGCCGGCAAGAAAGGCACGGCGGTGTTGATCGTGCCGTATCCGCGCCGCCGCCGCGTCGAAATGATGCTGAAGAGCGCCAAGATCAACGCCGGCTGGATCGAGGTTCCCTCTGCGGAAGCGATCCGCGTCAACGATCGCGAGCGGCTGATCGCGGCAATGCTGGCCCCGGTCGAATACGACGATGAGGATCGCGTGCTGGCGCAGCGGTTGCTGGCCGAGCGTTCGCCAGAGGATATCGCCGCCGCACTGGTGCGCGCCCATCGCGCGATGATGCCCGAGCCGGAGGAACTGATCGCCAACACGCCAGAAGCACAGCGCGCCGCGCAAGTGGAACGGCATCGTCCTGGTTTCGAGGATATCGCCTGGTTCCGCATGGATGTCGGCCGGCGCCAGAATGCAGATCCGCGCTGGATATTGCCGTTGTTGTGCCGTCGCGGCCATATCACCCGCACCGAAATCGGCGCGATCCGCATCTCCGCCAACGAGACCTATTTCCAGGTGCAGTCCGCCGTCGCCGCCAAGTTCAGCGCGGCTGCGGCGCGCACGGCCGAATCGGAAAATCCCGAGGACAGTATTCGCATCGAGCAATCGGACGGCGGTCCGCGCGAGGAAGCTCGCGAAAACCGCCGCAGCCATAGCGATCGCCCGGACCGCGAACGCGCGCCGATGGCGCGGTCCCGGCCCAGCGAACATCGTGATGCCGTCGCCCGGCCCAGCTCCGGCCCGCGCCACGATACAGCCGACCATCACGCTCCCGCCAACCGGCCCGAACGCAATTTCGAGCGGGCAATCCCTGCCGCCGAGCCGGCAAAACCTTATAACCCGGTTGATGTGTCGCCGGACCAGCCGCGTGCGCGCCTGACCAAGGCACCGTCCGGCAGCGCCCCGTATGAAAGCGCAAAGCGTCCCGCCGGCAAGCCATTTGCGGGCAAGAGCGGGGCGGGCAAGGCCCCTGGCGCGAAAAGCTTTGGTGCGCGGAAGTTCGACAAGGGCGGTGCCGGCGGCAAGGGTGCTTATCCGGGGCCAGGCAAGGGCCCGCGCGCGCGGTGAACACAGCGGCGCGTTCCGCGCCAGTTTGTATTCTGGTCGATGCCGACGCCTGTCCGGTCAAGGATGAGATCTACAAGGTCGCATGGCGACTGGAGGTGCCGGTCAGCATCGTCAGCAACAGTCGCCTGCGGGTGCCCGATCATCCACTGATCGAGCGCGTCGTCGTCAGCGATCACTTCGACGCCGCCGACGACTGGATCGCTGCAGCCGCGCACCCGGCGGCGGTGGTCGTAACCTCCGATATCCTGCTGGCTGACCGCTGCCTGAAAATTGGCGCGACGGTGCTGTCGCCGACTGGCAAGCCGTTCACCACCGGTTCGATCGGCGGCGCCATCGCCACCCGCGCGATCATGGCGGACCTGCGCGCCGGCGGCGAGCAACTGGGCGGGCCGGCCCCGTTCACCGGCGCGGATCGCTCCAAATTCCTGCAGGCGCTCGACACGGTGCTATCGCGTTTGCTCAGGGGCACCTGAAACGCCGTCGTCACGCGTATTTGCGACAAATTTTTCATAGTGCCGCACGTCGCCCGGTTTGCACACCAGCCGACGATGTGGCAGGCCCGTTATATTACGGGCACTGGGTTGGACTTCCGGAAGCTGTCGCGACGGACTTTAGAAGGAAAATGCATGCTGCTACTGGCTCTCGCAATGGCCGATATAGTATCCGGCGCGGCTCCACCCGCGCCGCCGGCAGCGCCCATGGCGGCAACTGCCGGACCACTGCCGCCGACCCCGGCGCCGGTATCGGCCGTTGCGCCCGACACCGATCCGGCAGCTCCCGCCGTCCCGGCAATCGATCCGGCAGCGCCCGCCAGCCAGGCAACCGATTTGGCGCCTCCCGCTCCCGCCGCGCAGGCGCCGCCCGACCCAGCCGCGGCCGATGCATCGTCGCCGCCGGTAACGAGCGCCGACATCACCCAATCGACCTATACTGCGGAGCCGCGTGACCCCTGGGTAAAGGCAAATCGCGCCGTTTTTTCGTTCGATGTGGCGCTTGAACGCCATCTCCTGGCCCCGGTCGCCCATGGCTATGTCCATGTCGTACCGAAATTCGTGCGCTTTCACGTAACCTCGGCGCTGTTCAACCTGGGCGAACCGCTGACCGCGGTAAACGATCTGCTGCAATTGCGGATCGGTTCGATGGGTAAGGCGGTGTACCGCTTTATCGTCAATTCCACCGTCGGCGTGGCCGGATTGTTCGACGTCGCCAAGACCGGCGGCGTCCCGATTCATATTTCGGATTTCGGCCAGACGCTGGGCCGTTATGGTCTCAAGTCCGGCCCCTTCATCATGCTGCCGCTGCTGGGACCATCGGACGTGCGCGACGGGATTGGGCGGCTGGTGGATACTTTCATCGATCCGATGACGCTTTTAATTGGCGGGATCACCTCGCCAGAGGGCCTGTCGCTGTTCGTGCTCGGCGGAGTGGACTGGCGCTCGCGTTCGGATGATACGCTGAAGGCAGTGTATTCGGCAACCGACCCGTACGCGTTTACGCGCTCCGCCTATACCCAGTTCCGCGCGGCGACGGTCTCCGACGCAAACGGCAAGCAGTCGGCGCTTCCCGATTTCGACGCCGCGCCAGGAACACCCTAGCGCGCTGATGCGTAGTGAGCATTCCAAAGGTTCATCTGCCAGCAATTTCCGGACCGCTAGACGGCGGTTCCGTTCGTTTCCGGTACATCCGACGATCCCGTTGAAGGTTAGTTCATGACAGTGTTTTCCCGCTCGCTGGTTCAAATCTCCGTCCTGACCGTGGCCGCCGCCGCGACGATAGCGCTTCCGGGCTTGGCGCAGGCCCAGCAGCGTGGGCCACGCGATGCGCAGGCCGAACAATTCGTCGAGACCAACGGTACTCGCGTCCTGGCGATCCTGAACAATCGCCAGGAAAGCAAGGCGGCCAAGGACAGCAATTTTCGCAGCCTGATCGACCAGGTCGTCGACGTCCCGCGGGTTACTCATTTCGTCCTTGGCAAATACGCGCGCAGCATCACCCCGGAGCAATATCAGCGCTTTGCCACGGTATTCCGCGAATATGCCGAGGGCGTGTACCAGAGCCGGATCGACGATTACCATGGCGAAAAATTCACCGTGAACGGGTCGGTCGTCCGCAAGCCCGGCGATGCCATCGTCACGACCACGCTGTTCGGCGGCAAGATGTCGACCCCGACCGTGGTGCAGTGGCGCGTGCTGGGCAGTGCCGGCAGCTTTCGCGTGGTCGATGTGCAGGTCAGCGGCGTGTGGCTGGCCATCACCCAGCAGCAGGACTTCGTTTCCACCATCGACAATGCCGGTGGTAATATCAATACGCTGATTACCCAGTTGCAGAACAGCAAGGGCGGGACGATTCACCGCAAGACCTGAGTATTCGTACCGCGTATCTACCGAACAGTTGACAGGAAAACGACATGCGTACGCATTGGGGCGAAACCGCCATTGGCTTTCTGGTGCTGGTGCTGGCAGCCGCGTTCCTGACCTGGTCGCTGAATGTCGCGCGGGCCGGACGACTGGGCGACGGCTATCAGGTGTCGGCCAGGTTCGGCGACGTCGGTGGATTGCAGCCGGGTGCCAAAGTCAGCCTGGCCGGCGTGAAAGTGGGCAGCGTTTCGACGGTGCGGGTCGATCCCAAGACGTTCATGGCGGTGGTGCAGCTGTCGCTGGACGGCGACGTTCATGTTCCCGCGGATTCGACGGCAAAGGTCACCAGCGATGGCCTGCTGGGCGGTGCCCATATCGCACTCACGCCGGGCGGCGCTCAAGACGATCTCAAGTCGGGCGGCGAGATTGCCAATACCCAGGGATCGGTGGACCTGTTTGGCCTGATCGGGCAAATAATCCGGCCACGGTCGGCCAATTCAGCGTCCGCCGATGCCGCTTCCGGCGCCGATACGTCCAGCGCCGGGGCTGCCGCCAGTGGCTATTGACGGCAGCGCCGCCGCGCCCATGCCATTGCGGTGGGTGAATGCGATCGGGCACACGACGCTGGAGATGGCGGCGGCGATTGGCCGGGTCGTCATTTTTGCCGGGCGCGGACTGCATGCGGCGGTAACGCCGCGCTGGTTTCCGCAACAGATCCTGCGCCAGCTGGCGGCGATCGGCTTTCTGTCGTTGCCGGTGGTCGGGCTGACCGCGTGGTTCACCGGGGCGGCGCTGGCGCTCAACATTTATAGCGGCGGCGACCGCTTCAACGCCGAACAGGTCATGGCGCAGATCGTCGGGCTGGGCATAACCCGCGAACTGGGACCAGTGCTGGCGGCGCTGATGCTGGCCGGGCGGGTGTCGGCAGCGATTGCATCCGAGATCGGGGCAATGCGCGCGACCGAGCAGATCGATGCGATGGTGACGTTGTCCACCGACCCGTTCCGCTATCTGATCGCACCCCGGCTGATCGCGGCGATCGTCGCGCTGCCGCTGCTGACGCTGGTGGCCGATATCATCGGCGTGGCGGGCGGGTGGCAAGTGGCGATCCATTTGCTGGGTACCAGCCCGGAGATCTATATCGCCAATACCGCCAGCTTCCTGACGGCGTGGGATATAGAATCAGGGCTGATCAAGGCGGCGGTATTCGGTTTCATCGTTGGTTTGATGGGCTGTTATCACGGCATGACCGCAGTCGGCGGCGCGCGCGGCGTGGGCCGGGCGACGACGCAGGCGGTGGTGTCATCGGCTATCCTGGTGCTGGCCGCGGATTATCTGATGACGTCGCTGTACACGCGGCTGTGAGTGCGGTGATACCCACGGTGGCGAAGCTCGAATGGAGAGGCGTGTTCAAGCGTTTCGCGCGCGCGCCAGTGCTTGACGGCCTGGATCTGGCGGTAGAACCGGGGCGTTCGCTGGTGTTGATCGGCGGGTCGGGACAGGGCAAGTCCGTCACATTGAAAATCGCATTGGGCCTGATGCGGCCCGATGCCGGGCAAGTGCTGCTGGATGGTGTCGATATCACCGCCCTATCCGAAAACGCACGCCGACCGTTGTTTTCGCGGATCGGCATGTTGTTCCAGGGTGCGGCGCTGTTCGACAGCCTGACGATCTGGGAAAACGTCGCCTTTCGTCTGGTGCATGCGGACGGGCTCGCGCGCAACGAAGCTCGCGAGCGGGCCATCGCCGCCATGCAACTGGTCCGCCTCGGCCCGGATGTGGCGCAGCTCTATCCGAACGAGATGTCGGGCGGGATGCAGAAGAGGGTGGGACTGGCGCGGGCCATAGTCGGCCAGCCTGAAATCCTGTTCTTCGACGAACCGACCACCGGGCTGGACCCGATCACGGCTGGCGCGATCAACGAATTGATCGTCGACAAGGTGCGCTCGCTCGGCTGCACCGCGGTATCGATCACGCATGACCTGGCATCGGCGCGGACCATCGCCGACGAGGTGGCGATGCTGCACCACGGTCACATCGTCTGGCGCGGGCCGGTGCTGGAGCTGGACACCACCGACAATCCCTATGTAAGACAATTCGTCAGCGGCAGCGCGCAGGGGCCGATCGACGCGAACGTGTGAGCGGGTGCGAGCGCATGAAAGCTGGTTCATCGATCCGCTCCTGCGAAAAACGTCATCCTAATAAGAATCAGGATCCACTGGCGCATCGTTGCCTTCGAACGCGATGGTGCGTGAATGGATCCCAAATCAAGTTTGGGATGACGAAGAACGTTCAATGATCCTAAAGGGTGATGACAAAAAGTGGGTACCGGTTTTTGTTCTTGAATCACGCGAAAACAAAGATTCTGGAGTATGATGCGATCTATCTTATCGCATCATACTCCAGTCAGCGCCGACCGGCGCTGCTTAGTCGATGATAGAGGTTGGAAAACTTTATCGATCCAGGGGTATCCTGGATTTCCTTGAGGTAGAATAGCACGGCTTCCTTCAGCAGTTTGAAGTCTTCGTTCGACAGGACGGCGCGAGCGCGGGCTGGTTCGGTCATTGCGTTTTCCTTACGCCGCAAACTGGTTCATGGTGTTATCGGCGCCGCCGGCCTTGAGCGCAGCTTCGCCAGCAAAGTATTCCTTGTGATCGTCGCCGACATCGGAGCCTGACATGTTCTGGTGTCTGACGCAGGCGATGCCCTGGCGAATCTCCTGGCGCTGGACGTTCTTGACATATCCCAGCATGCCCGCTTCGCCGAAATACTCGCGCGCCAGATTGTCGGTGGACAGCGCGGCGGTGTGATAGGTCGGCAGCGTGATCAAATGGTGGAAGATGCCGGCGCGGGCGGCGGAATCGCGCTGGAACGTGCGGATGCGCTCGTCGGCCTCGGCGCCCAGCGCGGTATCGTCATAGTCCACACTCATCAGCCGCTCGCGCTCGTAGGCTGACAGGTCGCGACCTTCGCCCTGCCATGAATCATACACTTGCTGGCGAAAGTTTAGAGTCCAGTTGAAGCTGGGTGAATTATTATACGTCAGTTTCGCATTAGGGACAACTTTGCGGATGCGATCGACCATGCCGGCAATTTGCGCGATGTCGGGTTTTTCGGTCTCGATCCACAGCAGGTCGGCGCCGTTCTGCAGGCTGGTGATGCAGTCGAGAACGCAACGATCGATTCCGCTGCCGGGGCGGAACTGGAACAGGTTCGACGGCAGGCGCCTTGGCCGGAGCAGCTTGCCGCCACGGTTGATCAATACGTCGCCGGGATTGCCGGCGCCGGTAATCTCCTCGCAATCGAGAAACGCGTTATACCGGTCGCCCAGGTCGCCCGGTTCGCGGGTAAAGGCGATCTGCTTGGTCAGGCCCGCGCCCAGTGAATCGGTGCGCGCAACGATGATACCGTCGTCGACGCCCATTTCCATGAAGGCGTAGCGACAGGCGCGTATCTTCGCGAGGAAATCCTCATGCGGCACGGTCACCTTGCCGTCCTGGTGCCCGCATTGCTTCTCATCGGACACCTGGTTCTCGATCTGAAGCGCGCAGGCACCCGCCTCGATCATCTTTTTGGCCAGGAGATAGGTCGCTTCGGCATTGCCGAAACCGGCATCGATGTCGGCGATGATCGGCACGACATGGGTCTCGTAATTGTCGATGGCGTGCTGGATCTTGGCGGATTTCACCGCATCGCCGGCATCGCGCGCGGTATCGAGATCGCGGAACATCATGCCCAGTTCGCGCGCGTCGGCCTGTTTGAGGAAGGTGTACAGTTCTGCGATCAGCGCGGGAACGCTGGTCTTTTCGTGCATGGACTGGTCGGGCAGGGGGCCGAATTCGCTGCGCAGGGCAGCGATCATCCAGCCTGACAGGTAAAGATAGCGGCCCTTGGTGGTGCCGAAATGCTTCTTGATCGCGATCAGCTTCTGCTGGCCGATGAAGCCGTGCCAGCAACCCAGCGATTGGGTATATTGCGATGGATCCCGGTCATAGGCGGCCATGTCGCGGCGCATGACGCCGGCGGTATGGCGGGCAATGTCGAGGCCGGTCAGGAACCGGTTCTGCAATCGCATCCGGGCCACGGCCTCGGCATCGATCGCACTCCAGCTGGCGCCATTGGCACCAATCGCCTGGCCTGCTTCGACAATGGATTGCATGTAGGTCATGGTTTCGCCTCGCTTTGCTGGTGTTGGCTGTTGATACGCTGCGATGGCGTAAAAAAAATGGCCTCCGGAGTGGCAATGTCAAACTTGACAGAAAATTGTTGTGCAGTTGTATAGTTATGACATGGTCGGACGATGAGCGTTTCCCAGCCCTTATACCTTGGCCCGCGGATCAAGCGCCTCCGCAGGGAACTCGGCCTGACGCAGCAGGCGATGGCGGACGATCTTGATATTTCGCCGTCATATATTGCGCTGATCGAGCGCAACCAGCGCCCGGTTACGGCTGAACTGTTGCTGCGGCTGGTGCGCAGCTACAAGATTGGAATGAGCGACCTGGCGGTGAACGAGGGCGCCGATCATGCCCGCCGCCTGGGCGAAGTGCTGCGCGATCCCATATTCGATGATATCGATCTGCCGCCGCTGGAAGTGGCCGATCTGGCGGCATCGTTCCCCGGCATCAGTGAGGCGCTGCTGCGGCTTTATGGCGCTTATACCCGCGAGCAGGCGGCGTTGGCCGATCGCGGCGACGGCGGCGGGATTGGCGGTCCCGACCCGGTAACCGAAACTCGGCGTTATCTCGCGGAAAAGCGTAATTTCTTTCCGGGCCTGGACGTGCGGGCGGAGGCGATCGCCGCCGCGATTGCGGAAGCAGGAGACAGCCGGGCCTATCTCGCCAAGCGCCATGGCGTCCGCACGCGCGAACTGCCGCCACACGTGATGATGGGAGCGATCAGGCGGTTCGATCGCCATAACCAGCAATTGCTGCTCGACGATACGCTGACCCGTTCGACCCAGGCGTTTCAGGTGGCGTTGCAGGTAGCCTACAGCGAATGCCGGGGCGATATCAGTGCGGCGGTACGCGATGCTGCGCTGTCGACGCCGACCGCACAAAACCTGCTGCGTCGCATCCTGGCCGATTACATCGCTGCTGCCATCGTCATGCCTTACGATCGTTTCGCCCGCGTCGTGGAAGAGCGGGCATATGATATCGAAGCGATCGGCCGCGTGTTCGGCACCAGTTTCGAACAGACCGCGCATCGCCTGACGACACTGCACAAACCCGGAGCCGAGCGCGTGCCGTTCTTCTTCATCCGCACCGATGCGGCGGGCAATGTTTCCAAACGGCTCGACGGAGCCGGTTTCCCGTTTGCGGCACACGGCGGCAGTTGCCCCTTGTGGAACGTGCATTCGGTATTTGCCAACCCGCTGCGGGTGATGACGCAATGGTTGGAATTACCCGATGGCCAGCGTTTTTTCTCGATTGCGCGGACGGTCTATTCCGGCGGCGGGCGGCTGGATCGGCCGGCGGTGGAGCGGGCGGTGGCGCTGGCCTGTGCTGCCGAACATGCCCCGAAACTGGCCTATACGGCGGGGATCGACCCGCGCCGGGTGGCGGCGACGCCGATCGGGGTGTCTTGCCGCCTATGTCATCGCCCGGCCTGCGCCGCCCGTGCGCTCCCGCCAATCGGTCGCGCAATCCTGGCCGACGATTACCGGCGCGGGGCAGAGCCGTTCGGCTTTGCCGAAAGCTGACCGGGCGGGTAGCCGGATTTTGGTCGATCAGTTTTACGGCATGCTCAAACCCCGCATCGCGGTGTCCATCGACTGGCGGGTTACGGGATAGCCAATTCCTTCGGGGATCGTCAGCCAGCGCCCGTCGTTTTCCTCGATGATCGTCGGGACGATCATCCTGACCGGATGATCGCGCGCCTGGGTGCAGGCCTCGTCATAGCTGGCAAATAATGCCAGCCGTTCGAGATTGCGGCGCGTGGGATAGATCACGCTGATCTCACCGCGATCGGCCATGGCCAGCGCATCTCCGGCGCTCGCCCAGAACAGATGTGTGTTTTCCGTAAGATCTACGGCGATATCGACCGCCCCGGTGCCAAGGTCGGTCAGATAAAACCAGGTATCGAAACTACCGTCGTGCATCGGACACCAGCGGGCAAAGGGGACCAGCGCCTGTGGCGTTATCTGCCAGCCCATATGCGCCAGTACCGGCGCCAACGCGCTCTCGACCAGCAACATGGCGCGGGCCGCGATGGCTTGCGCGGCGGTCACCGGACCATTCATGCCGATGACCAGCCCGGTTTCCTCCAACGTTTCGCGAATAGCGGCGATGCGTGCGGCGGCCTGGTCCAAATCATCGAGTTCGCCGGAATATCGCGCCAGGCTGGCTGCCAGTTCGCGATCCGCTGGATCGACGCGGCCACCCGGAAACACCGCTGCCCCACCGGCAAAGCGCATGCTCTTGGCGCGCTTGACCATCAACAGTTCGGGCGGTCGACCCGGCCCGGAATGACGGAAAATGATAACCGTTGCCGATGGCTTGGTCGCTACCGGCTCAGCGATTTGCAGCGGATCGAGCGGTTGAACCATCGTGTTCTTTTTCTGCCCGCCGCAGTGGGGACAAGCATCCAATCGAGCCGTGATGATGCCCTGCGCCAGCGCTACGCAGTGCGGGCTACGCCCATTTCACCCATCAATTCGCCCAGTTCGCCGGCTTCGAACATTTCCATCATAATGTCGCTGCCGCCGAGGAATTCGCCCTTGACGTAGAGCTGCGGGATCGTCGGCCATTCGGAAAAGGCCTTGATCCCCTGGCGGATTTCGCTGTCCTGCAGCACGTCGACGCTGTGGAATTCGACTTCGAGATGATTGAGGATCGCCACCGCGCGGCTGGAAAACCCGCACTGCGGGAACAGCGGCGTGCCCTTCATAAAGAGCACGACTTCGTTGCCGTTGACGATTTCGGCGAGGCGGGTGTTTACGTCTGACATGGCGGCTGACCCTCGGCTTGACAGGATAGTTGCGACTACTTGCATACAGTCGCGGCGATCTTCAATTGGGGGTAGCGGTGGTCAATTGCAAGGCATGGAGCACCCCGCCCATGCGGTCGCCCAACGCCGCATAGACCAGCTTGTGCTGGAGCACGCGCGGCTTGCCGGCAAAACTGGCGGACACGACATGCGCCGCATAATGGTCACCATCGCCCGCCAGGTCGGTGATCGTCACCTGGGCATCGGGCAGGGACGCCCGAATCAGCGTCTCGATATCGTCAGCGGTCATCGCCATCGCGTCAGTCCTCGCCCATCAGCGCGCGGCGGGCGTCTATTTCCTTGACGTGCATGGCATCGCGGACTTCGCCCTCATCGGCGTCCACTCCCGCCGAGATCAGGTCACCCAGCAGTTTGCGGATGACATCCTCGTCACCCGATTCCTCGAAATCGGCCTGGACCACGCTTTTGGCATAGGCATCGGCTTCGGCCGGCGAAAGCACCATGCGTTCGGCCGCCCATCCGCCCAGCAAGCGATTGCGTCGGGCATGGATGCGAAACTGCATTTCCTCGTCGTGGGAGAATCCGGGCTGCGCGGCCTGCTCGCTGGACGTCTTCATTGCGGCAAATTCCTCGAATTCATTGCGGCAAATTCCTC
>CAZZYX010000081.1:0-16056 GCA_964658485.1 uncultured Acetobacteraceae bacterium
TCCTGCGGAGAATTCGACCGCCGACTCGCCCTTCCCCAACGCCATGCGTGGCTGGGCGTCGGCGAAGCAGCGCTGGTGCCGGCCGCCGTCTCGTTGCTGGTCAGGCCCAGCGGTCAAGTGGCAATGCAGGCTCATGGGCGACCAGCCCGCGAGATCCTTCCATCCTCGTCGCATGATCGCGATCGTAATGGCTGCGACGAGCATTGTAGGCGGTGATGCAGAGACGTAGTTTCGGTATCGCAGAAGGGTAGCCTGCGGGGTTCGCCGTTTCACTGCGACGCTCCGGGCTGGTGGCACGCCCACGCAACAAAACTGCGCACGCGGGAGCGGACCACAGCCCGCTCCCTTTACACAGTCGAAATAAGCTCAGAAATTAACATTGATACGTCCACCAAATGTGCGGGGTTCTGCCTGCGCGCCGAAGAAGGCGTAGTAGGTGCGGCTGCCGGACTGGCCATAATCCGGTGCGACCGAGCCGTTGGTGTACTGGCGATTGTTGAACAGGTTCGTCATGAATAGTTCGACGGTGTAGCGCTTGCTCGAAAGGCCGGCTCGCAGATCCACTTGGCTGCGGCCCTTGATCCACGAAAGGTTGCCGACATCGGTGTAGATCTTGCCGCGATAGACATAAGCGGAGTTGATGTAGCCACTCCACGTCTCGTTGATCGGGCGCTCGTAGGAAGCTATTGCCGAACCCGAGAATTGCGGGGTGTAAGCAAAGCTCGTTCCTGCAAGGTCAGTCGTGCCGAACTGGGCTACATCGGGTACGTCGGTAAACTGCGTCCGCTTGGTGTGGTTCCAGGAGAACGTGCCGGAAAGCGAAAATTCACGGGTGAAGTTGTAATTACCCTGAGCCTCTACGCCATAGACTTCGGCCTTGCCGATGTTGGCAATCGCGGTGACGCTGACCAGCAATGCTGGAATGAGCGCACCGTAGGTGATTTGCTGGTTCGTGACCTTGCCGTAATAGCCATTGATATCGAAAAAGCCCTTCCGGCCATCAAAATCGCCCTTAATGCCCAATTCGACGATACGGAGCTTTTCTTCCGCATAGTTGGGATTGTTGATCGGCAACAACGAAGTCAACTGTGATTGCAAGGCGGCATTCCCGGCATATTGCGGGGAGGTCTTGTACGTCGCGAGCAAGGCATTGAAGCCACCGGGACGTGTGCCCGACGCATAGGAAGTGTAGACCTTCCGGCCGCCGCCGATGTCGTAATCGAGCGCGATGCGCGGATTGAAGCTGCCATAAGTCTTGTCGTTAGGCGGGCTGACGACCGGACCGTAGTCATAGCCGTCGGCGGTCCGGATGAGAGAATTGCTCAGCGTCTCACGCTTGTCCCACTGATACCGCGCCTCGGCCGACAGCACCAGCCTGGGGATAATTTTCCAATAGGCCCCGCCGAAGACGCCCTTGGTATGCGCCTCATCAGTGGTGAGATTTGCGGGAGACGCCGGCAAACTGGTACCGGCAGCGTATTGAGTCGGCGTCTGGAACACCGTGATCGCGCTTGTCTTATTATAGGCAAATATATAGTTCGCGCCTAACGTCCAACTGAGCCGACGAGCAGGATCCGAGCTCAGGCGAAGTTCCTGGCTGAAGTCCTTTGTCTTGTTGGTGATGGAATAAAAGTAATTGTAATAGCTGGTTGACCCCTGAATATAAGGCTGACTCTGACCGTCTGCCACCTGGAGTGTAACGTTCGTATGATAGCCAGTGATAGAATTTAGTTTCAAGTAGTCGCTGACTTGCCAATTGACGATAACATGCGAATTGAACGAGTTGCGCTGCAGGCCGGTATCTTTCTTGAACCCCTGCCCGGCGATCAGCGGGCTGTCGAAGATGCGCTGAAAGTCGCCCGTCGTCGGCACGCTGGTCTTCTGATAGTAAGTGATGGCACTGCCGCCCGGGATCTGGCCGCAGAAGGTCGTACGCGTTGCGCCTGGCCGCGTGCAATTATCGTAATTATTGGTTACGAAGGCGGTCGCCGCCTCGCCGTCGTGGTCGTGGAAATAATTGACATAGCCCTTGATGTCGAGATTCGACGCCGGGGTCAGTTCGATCGTTCCGGACACCGACTTGCGGTCCCGCTCGCCGAGCTTGGGCGAGGATGGGTCGTAGGCATTCGTTTCATAGCCGCCGGTATGCTGGGAAACGCCGGAAAGCCGGACGCGGAGAAGACCGGGGATCACCGGACCGGCTATGCTGCCTTCGAAATTCGCCAGGTCGCGCTCCCCGCCTTCGGCCTCGAGATTGACGGTCAGGTGGTCGGGGATCGCCTTGGTGCGATAAGACACCGCACCGGTCATCGTCGAGCGGCCGAAGTAGACGCTTTGCGGGCCGCGTAGCACTTCGACCTGACCAATATCCATGCTGGCGGGGATTTCGTTGCCGACCACGGCGGCGCCATCCAGGAACATGCCGCCGGCCGCGGTGACGCTGCCCCCGGTGCCGAGGTTCAGGCCACGGAAGATCAACGGGCGGGTAGCGCCGCGATCGTTGCGGGCGTAGCCCGGCGTATAATCGCTGAACTGCAGGCCGGGGACATAGTTGGCGAGTTCACTGGTGCTCTTGATGTCCAGCTTTTCCAGTTTAGCGGCTGTCACCACCGAGATGGCGAGCGGCACGTCGGTGATGGATTCGTTACGGCGGCGCGCCGTAACCGTGATCGCGCCTGTATCGGTTTCCGGCGCGGGCGCGGCCGCAGGCGTAACTGCCGCCGTGGTCGCCGCATCGTCGGCGTAAGCCGGAGAAGTGAAGGCTGTCAGCACAGCGCCGGCCGAACCCGCAAACAGCAAGGTTCTATTTCGAATACCGAGTGCCATCGTGTGTCCCCATTTTGGTAAGTGGCAGATCGAGCTCATTGGCTTCGTTCCGCGTGGCCGTCGCAATAAGCGCGACCTGTCGATGGTAGACTGGATTATGTTTCGCCCCGACGTTAGCAAGCTCACAACAAACACCGCTCAGCGGTGGGTAGTTTAGCGGTTCTGTTGCAAAATGCTGGCGATGCACGAGTTTGCCGCATTCTCGGGGAAATCGGGAGGCCATTTGGTAGTGGTCTGCGGCGCCTGGACGGCTTCGGCGAAGGCGGATGGGCCTAGGCCGAAGGCTCTTTCGACAAGGCGCACCTCCCCCCGTGCCGCTACGACTACAACAATGTCAGGCCGCACTCAACGCTCCGCAACCGCGCAGCCAATATCAACCCGGCAGACTCTCGTTATGACTGCGACCGGGGGCAGGTCGATTGTGTAGCCGCGCGTTCCGAGTGCGCGGCTCCCTATTCTTCTATTTTTCGCCGAACGCCCAGCGCACGCCGATCGACAACATAACACTGTTGTAATCTGCCTTGAACGTTCCGATCCGGGGCGTCTGCGGTACTGCGTAACCGTTATCCCCGGTCTGATCCAGATTATAGGTCGAAAATTTCATGCCCGGTACCTGGATAAAGCGCCCCATGCCATCAAGCCTGAGACGATTGCTCACCTTGATCGATATGCCGGCGATCGCCTGCCATACCACTGAGGTCGTCGTGTCGGCACTGACAATTTTCTCCTGGAGCTCCCGGTCCGACGTAGACAGATCGTCGGTCGTAACGTTGAAGGGACTACTGCTGCCGATTCCGTCCAGCTTGCCCTGAAAATTGACCGAGTTTCGCGAAACGCCGAAGCCGCCGCCGACAAACGGCTGAAACAAGGCGTCACGCGCACCAAAATCATAAATCAGATTAGCCATGAGCGACCAATTGTCCGTCTTGCCGGGCACTTTTTTGCAATCGAACGGTACGCCCTGGGCCGATCCCTCCGCGCCGCATACGCCGAACGGCGCCACCGCGGCACCGCCGATTGTCCCGAATTTAGACGAACGATACTTGACCTCGAGCTCGCTGCGCAGATTGTCCGACAGATGGTAGCCCAGCCGCGCCGCGAACGCGGGCGCATTCTTGGTTTGAAATTTCCAGGCGACGGTGGTGGTGCCATCCTGGGCCTTGCCCGACGCCTTCGCCTTCAAATCGCCGGCAATATTGTAGCCAACGTCGAATGCGGCATACCAGTCCGCCGGATCACCGAACGGGGCCAGGCCCGTAGTGGGGCTGGCCCCGTTCGCAGGAATGGCCCCGAGCTCCGAATATTTTAGGCTGACCATGAACGAGCGCGGCCGGCCGTAGAAATTCCCCTGGCCGACCTGCAACGTGGAGAAATAGGTCTTGTCGAACAGGTTCTCTACAAAAATCCGTAAGCCGAGATGCTTGTTGACCTGATAATCGAGCCCCACGTCGGCGACTGCATACGCGGCCTGACTGACAACGAACGCTTGCGATCCAACCTCGTTGCCGCTCGCATCGAACAGGGAGATATCGCCCGTGTTATAATAACGGCTTTTGTATTTTGCGCCGAGCTGGATACTGAATCCTGCGAGGAATGTCGGGCTCCAATCGATAAAGACACTAGCCGAGGATTGTGGCGCGAGCGTTTGCAACGGCACGCCGGACGAGGTGTCTTTGGTCTTGTTATAATTGTAGCTGGCGATCACGCTGAGGTTTTTTAGTATCTGGCCAGTGAACTCGGAATCGACGCCGCGACTGGTTGAATTGGTTCCCTGAACAGCAAAGCATTGTCCGTCCAGGGCCGCACCGAGCGTCTGATCCGGGCATTCCTGCAGCCCCGAAATGGCGGTCGCGACGTTGACCTGCTTCAGGTCGAACACCGACAGCGTGACCAGAAATCTGCTTCCGCCATATTTGATACCGATCTCCTTGTTCTTATAAGTCGACGGGGCAAGTGCCTTATAGGTGTAATTGGACGCGGTGCCGCTCCGTGAAAAGTCACTGTCCTGCCGTTTGAACCCGTCTGCGTAACTCCCGTAAACCGTCAGCCGCCTGAACGGTTTGATCGTAGCCGAATAGCTCGGCCGCCATCCCCCGGAGACGACCGGAGAACTGGTGGAGATATCAGTCGGCGTGCCATTGTCGCGAGTTTCCGCGACGGACACGACGTCGGCAGTGTCCCGGCGCGCAATCGCGCCGATGCTGACAATGTCGTGCCATGAAATGGTGTCACCGATCACCAACCCGGTGTTGGCGGAATAGCTTCCCGAATAGCCGGGCGTAGAGTCGGAGAAGTTTGACGTGTACACCGGATTCAACAGGGCGGCGATCGTCGAGACCGAGGCCGTGACCGTAGATGTCACGTGTTCCGCACCCGTCGTATCAGTTCGGTTATATTCTATCCCGGCAAAAATATTGTGGGTCAGGCCGAAGGTATTGAACCGTCCTGTAATTTTTGATGAAATTCCTATTTGAGTAGAAGTCGATGGTCCATAATTACTGTCAGATAATTCTCCTGCCTTATAGGAAGTTCCGTCGGCACGAAAAACATTGAGAGACGAGTTAATGGTATCATATTGGCTTGACGTGGACTGATAGAATCCGCTGAATTCAAACGCCCAGTCTTTCGTCAAATCTGCATTCAGCTTCGTGAATATTTCCTTGCTATCCGACTTGGAATAGGCGCCGGTTCCTGCGGCATAATTGAAATCGCGGCCGAGCTGCGGGATCAGGCTACCGTCGATAGCGCGTATCGTGCCGTTATATTCGCCGTGGGACCTAAGGCGCTGGTATTCGCCGCCGAGCTCAAGCCGCGCGGAGTCACCGAGCGGCGCATCGAAGATGCCATATAGCTCCACGTTTTTCGTGCTATAGTCTTTGACGAAAGACCCTTCGCGCCGTGCGCTCGCCACGCCACGAAAGGCAATCGGCGATCCGAACAGGCTTGGCGTGGAGATGTCGGCGACGGCGTTGACCCGTCGATAGCTGCCGACATCCACAGTAAACGATGCCGCCGGTGCCGCACCCGGCCGTTTGCGCACGAGGTTGATCGAGCCGCCCGGCGAATCCGCGCCACCAAACAACGCATTCGGGCCGCGCACCAGTTCCACGCGCTCATACGCGTCGAGGTTGAGCGCCAGGTTGTTTCCAGGCGCCGCGAGATTGCGCATAGGGCCGCCATCGATCTGAAATTCCTGTACCTCGAAGCCCCTAACCTCGATCGAATCGTAATTAGCTCCGAGATTGGCCTTCTCGATGATGGTCACGCCAGGCAGACGCTGCAGTGCATCGCCAATCGTCATGATGTCCTGTTTTGCGATCTGCTCGGGACCCAGTACGCTGATCGAGCGCGGTATATCCTCGATAGCGATCTGCGCGCCGGTGCCGATATTGGCGACCCTAGCGCGGTAGCCATCTGCTTCCTGGTCCTGCCGCCCGCGAATTCCCCCAAGCTGGGCGATGCCGTCGCCGCGGGTGGCGGGCACATATGAACTATCACCCTGCGCGCCTTCCACACGCACCGGGCCAAGCACGTGCTCGCCGGCCTCGCCCGGTTCGGGCAGTTCGATCTGTACGATCCTGCCATTCATCACCCGGAACGTCAGGCCGGTTCCACGAAGCAATTGCGCGATCGCCTGCTCTATCGAAAATTGCCCCTTGATGCCTTCTGTTGCTTTTCCAGCGACCAGATCGCTCGTATAAACGAGTTGCACGCCCGCCTGGCTCGAAAAATTCCGGAGCGCCGCATCTAGCGGCCCTGCCGGGACCGCTACATCGACCGGGGCGGCAGCCTGTTGCGCAGAAGCTGGCGCGACCACCATTGGCCCGGCCAAGGCACTGCTTGCCAGCAAGATCGCCGTGCGTGCCGCCAAGTGCCTGCAGCCCAGGTTGAACACAGTTTGAGTTCTTGCCATAATCGTAATTACCCCGCGAGCGATTGCGGGCCAATCTCCGCAATGACTTCCCTACAGGCCGGGCAGTACAACTGCCCTTATCACCGTCCTGCTAGCCATATTAACGAGCCGGTGTCCGAAATGCCGCAATCGCGAAATAGAGCGGCATGTTTGACCATCAGCCAATGCATATTGCGGCCTACCGCCAGGCAACGCGTTTATGGTTCGAATGGATCAAGCATCCGATCGGGTTCGCCCGCAAAACCATAATCAGGAACCAGATGTTCGATATCAAGGATGTTTCCGATGCAGGATCAAGCGCGCCGCCGGCATTGACGCCGTGCCCGGCGCAGCAGCTCGTGATCGACCGCGCATTGCGTGCCATGACCGCCGCCGAACTCGTGATCGTGACCGGTGAGCGCGGGTCGGGGCGAACCTTCGTCCTGAAGGAACTCCAGCGCAGACGTGGCGGGAAAATTCTGACCGCCGCAGATCTTATGGAATTGACGGCGTCGCGCCATGCGCGGCGTTACGAACAAAGCCTGTATGAACTGATCCGTAATACGCTTGCGGAGCATCGCTTCGTCTATTTCGATGATGTCAGCGGGTTCCAGAAGGCCGATCGCCGTGGCGGCTACAATCGGACAGGTCTGATTTCCGCGGTGCTTCGGGTCATGCGCGACGTTGCAATGGCTGAAGACAAGCGGATCGTCGTGACCACCGACTATCTCGATCAGAGCCAGCGCGCGAGCCACCTGATGTCCGGCGGCAGTTGGGACGACAGGGGCATCGTCATCAAAATTCCCGCTCTCGATGAATCCGACTACCGGCATGTACTCGCGACTCATCTTGGCGCCGCGCGGCTGGCGCGTCTCAGGGTAGCAAAGCTGCATGCTGGGTCACGGATGCTGACCGCTAAATCGCTGACGCTGCTGTCGCGGATTTTTATCGAGCGCAGCATGGCCGCGCCGACCGCCGAAGATGCCCTGAGCATCGTCAACCGGGAAATCCTCCATGGCATGCTCGATCTGGGCGAGGTCGAAAATGTATCGATCGATGATCTGGTCGGCGTAGAAGCTATCGCGGCGCGGATCGACCGGGCGATCCTGCTGCCGTTGAACGAACCGGACCTTGCGCGTGAACTGGGCGTCGAACCAAAGCATGGCGTGCTGCTGTATGGCGCGCCGGGCACCGGCAAGACGACGATCGGTCGCGCGCTCGCCCATTTGATGCGCGGCAAGTTTTTTCTGATCGATGGTGATTTCGTCCACGATGGTCCGCAATTCCAGTCGATGGTGGATAGTGTCTTCGACGCGGCCATCCGCAGCAGCCCGTCGGTTATCTTTATCGACGACGCCGACGTGATCATGACAGATCCCGCCACCCAGCATTTCTGCCGCTATCTTCTCACCAAGCTCGACGGGCTGCAAAGCGAACTGCTTGCCAACGTCTGCGTCATCATGACGGCGATGAATATCGCGAGCATGCCGCCGGCTTTGTTGAGATCGGGCCGGCTCGAGGTGTGGCTCGAAATGAAGCTCCCGGACGCTGTTGCGCGCGCGCGCCTGATCCGATCCTATGCCGGCCAGTTGCCCTTCGCGAATGCAGCGGAAGCGGTCGCGGAAAAGGCGGACGGCTTTGCGGATACGACCGAAGGTTTTACGCCGGCAGACCTGCGGCGGCTGATCGGCGACGCTGCCGGCCGGATGGCGTTCGATCGCCACCGTGAGCTGCCCGACCAACCCTTCGGCAACTACATCACGACCTCGATCGCGGAATTGAAGCAGCAGAAACGACTGGCGGAGAACGCCATTGGCGAACGTGGCGGGCTGCGCTTTTACTAGAGCACGATGCGCTTCCGCAAAAGTAGACCGTTAGGACACTCGCAGAATTGGACCACGCCATGACGATGAAAACATTGATCGCGGATCGCGGCGGTCCTTATTCCCATGCTTCGCTTCCCCGCCTTACCGCCCCGCAGCGACAAGCGTTGGAGCAGATCGAGGAAGGATTTCAGGGGCACCTGGCAGCGTTCGTAAGCGGTGCGCAGGGTTCCGGGCGAACCTTGGTTCTTGAACATCTGCAAGCCAAGCTTGGTGGCCGTATTCTGCGCGCGGAGGACGCGTTCCGTGCGTTTGCGCGGCGTGACCCCGCGGCGATGGAGGAAGCCCTCATCGACCTGATCGCAGATGCCCATGAGGATCATGACATCGTCTATTTCGACGATCTAAATCTGGTCAGCATTCCAACCATGGTCGCCGATAGACCGGGCTATTCGGATCAACTGTTTCGCTCCTATGTCGAGCGCGCAGGCGCGCGCGGCAAAAAGATCGTATTGAGCTGGACGGGGCGCGATCCAGATCATTTCGGCGTGGCGTTCGCCATGGCGGAACTGGGCAAGTTCGGCCCTGTCGAATACCGTGCGATCCTGGAACATCACTGCGCCAGTACGCTGGGCGACGTCGATTATGACGAACTATACCGCGCGTATCGTGGGCTGTCCGGCAATGCGCTGGCGTTCCTGGGCCGCCTCATCCGGATGGATCGAACGCCGCATGTCACGACGGCGGAGGTCATTGCGATAGCCGATACCTATCTCGCACAAACCAATGTCGATTTGGATGAGGTCGCACCGGTTTCCTTCGACACGCTTGTTGGCGTCGAAACGGTGTTCGAGACGATCGAGCGCACCATCCTGATCCCCATGACCCAGCCCGCGCTGGCGCGCGAGTTTGGTCTCAAGCCAAAGCGGGGCGTGCTTCTGCACGGCGAACCGGGGACCGGCAAGACCACCATCGGCAGGGCGCTCGCGCAAAGGATGAAGGGTAAATTCTTCATGATCGACGGCACCTTCATGCCCGACGATCAATTCTACCACAAATTCAACCGGGTACTGTCCAACGCGGTCAAGATGAGCCCGTCGGTCATCTTTATCGACGATGCCGACGTGCTGTTCCGCAACGGCGAGATGATCGGGTTGGCGCGGCTGCTGCTATCCAAGCTCGACGGCCTCGAAAGCGAGACGCAGAGCCAGATCTGTATCGTCATGACGGCGATGCGTGTCGCCGACATGCCGCCGGCGATGGTGCGTTCCGGCCGCGTCGAGGTGTGGTTGGAAATGAAGTTGCCTGATGGTGATCGCCGGACTCAAATGGTGCGCCATTTCGCCAGCAGCCTTCCAGTCGGGATGCGCGACTTCGATGACGAGCGCATCGCCGACGCGACCGATGGCTTTACGCCGGCAGACTTGCGCGGCCTGGTCGGCGATGCGCGCGGTCATCTTGCCTATGATCGCCAGCGTGGCAATACCACGCTCCGGTTCGAGGAATATCTGCTGATCGCGGCGAGCGAGATCGCCGGGCGCAAGTCCGTCCTGCGCGCGCTTCATCCGTGACAGAAATCGCGATGACCCTGCCCGGCAAATGGTCCGCTCATGCAAGAGCGGAAGCCCGCCTCACGCCGACGCAGCAGCGCACCTGTGATACCGCGCTGGATCTTTTGATGCCCGGAACCGTGGTGACCATCACTCAGGGACCACATAATTTCGATCGCGGACTGGGTGCCACGACCTTGATGAAGGCGATGCAGCTACAAACGGGCGGCGAATACATCGACGTCGATGCCGTGCTCGACCTGACCCGTCTGCGCCATCCGCGTCATTTCGAACAAAGCACTTTTGAAATCATCCGAAAGGCGGCGGAGCAATCAGAGATTCTGTATCTCGATCGGCCACCCCATGGCGCACGACGTGATTATAATCGCTTTGATATGATTGGCTCGATCCTGCGCTACGTCGCCGATGTGGCGCGCACCGGGCGCAAGCGGATCGTGTTCGCGGGCTATGGCACCGCGAGCGCGGTTCATGCCGCGATCATGACTTTCGGCGCAGCGGATTACGCGTTTCTGTTTGCGCGTTACCTCGGCGTGGAGCAGATCAAATTGATCGATTTCGATCAGGTCCACGATCACGCATCGTTCTTGAACGGGCATCGGATCGTCCGGATTTGCGCGTCGCTGCGATCGCGCGGCTTATCGCAACCGACGACGCGAGAGGTCATCGAAACATCGGCCGGCCTGATGGGTGCGAACATCGATCTGTCCGAGGTCGAGCCGATCGCGTTCGGGTCGCTGAGCGGCTTCGAGAAGATTTTGCGGCGCCTGGATCGGGCGATCCTCCTGCCGCTGCGGGAACCGGCGTTGGCAAGGCGGCTGGGCCTGGAGACAAAGCGCGGCGTCTTGCTGCACGGACCGCCCGGAACCGGCAAGACATCGATCGGTCGAGCCCTTGCACACCAGATGCAAGGCCGCTTTTTCATGATCGACGGTGACTATAATCATCAGATTCGCGGCAGTTTTTACGATGCTACCAGCCTCATTTTCGATATGGCGAGGCGTTGCACGCCGTCGGTTATCTTTATCGACGACGCCGACGTCATCCTCGGCGATCCCACCATGCAGCAATGGGGACGCTTCCTGCTGACGAAACTCGACGGCCTGCACTCGCAAGCTGCCAGCCGTGTCTGCGTGATGATGACAGCGATGAACATCCATGATCTGCCGCAAGCGTTGCTGCGGTCGGGGCGCCTGGAAATGTGGATTGAAACGACGCTGCCCGATCGCGACGCGCGCAGGGCCATCCTGCACACGCATATCGACAAACTGCCGGGCGCCGACCAACATATCGATCTGCCGCTTGCAGCCGAATTGACCGAGGGGTTCACGCCCGCCGACTTGCGTAGCGTCGTCAGCGACATTGCCGGCTTTATCGCACACGATCGTTTTCGCGAATATGCGCAAAAGCCGCTGGACGAATATTTCGCTCGCGCCGTTCGCGAGAAAAGCGACCACAAGCTGGTCGTTGAAGCAATCAACCGGAGGAGCGGACGATGATCGAGGATTTCGATCTGCCGCCGCTGACCCCGGGGCAATCGGGCACGCTGGACCAGTTGAACATGCTGCTGCCAGTAAGCGACGTGTTGTACGTTGCAGGCTCTGCAGGCACCGGCAAATCTCTTGTTATGCGCCACCTCCACGCTCGCGCTGGCGGGCGTTTCTTGACCGCGACAGACGGTCTGCGGGCCTTGAACGAATGCCCCCCGGCGCACCTCGAGGAGGCTTTGGTCGCCTTGATCAGGCGGGCGTTCGAGAATGCGGACCTGGTATATTTCGATGATTGGTGGTCGATGGCGTCGTTCAGTCTGATCGAGCCCGACCGGCCCTTTTTTCTGCAACAGACGATGACGGCGGTGTTTGCGGAAATTGCGCGCTCGGGAAAAAAGTTCATCAGTTCGGTCCCCCTGGGAAACGAGGAATTGTTCCTGGGCGCCGTCGGTGCCTGGGTCACGATCCCGCCGCTCGGCGGGCGCGACAAAAAAGCCATATTGGATCATCACTTTGGGCAGGAAATCGCCGACAGCGCGATCGAGACGCTTGAGCGTGCCTATCAAGGGCTGAACGGGTACCAACTGGAGTCGCTTGCCAGGCTCTTGCGCCAACACCATTCCGGTCCTGTCGAGGGCGCCGATCTCGTCGATCTGCTCGAAAGCATCATCGACGGCGGCAATATCGTACTCGCAGATGTCGAAGACGTGTCGGTCCGCAATCTGATCGGGGTGGAAGCCCACATCGAGACACTGGAACGCACCGTTCTCCTGCCGATGATGGCTGACGGGCTCGCACGCAAGATGGGCATCAGGCCCGCCCGCGGCATATTGTTACATGGCCAACCAGGAACGGGCAAGACAACGCTCGGCCGTTTACTAGCACATCGAATGAAGGGCAAGTTCTTCATAATCGATGGTACGATGTTTTCAGACCGGGCAGAGTTCCCGGTCCGAGTTCGACAGTTACTAAATCGGGCGGCGGCATGTAGTCCATCGGTCGTATTTATCGACGACGCCGATGTTATCTTCCGCAACGGGCAGGCTCGTGGGTTTGTCCGTCAGTTGCTGACGAAGCTCGACGGTCTGGCTAATGAAAGCCAGCGTGACGTCTGTCTGGTCATGACGGCAATGAATCTGGCTGACCTGCCGCCACCGCTGATCCGTTCGGGTCGTATCGATGTGTGGATTGAATTACGGCTGCCCGATAGCGCGCAACGTGCCGCGATCGTTGCCGGCTACGCCCGGAGCGCAGCTGTCCCGCGTGATTTTGATGGCGTGGCGATTGCCGAGATCTGCGATGCCTGCAGCCCGGCCGATCTGCGCGCGCTGGTGGCCGACGCCAGCGCGGCCGCAGCTTATGATGGGCAGCTCGGAGAACCGGAGCGGTCATTCGATGCATATCTTGTCGAATCGGCCGCTGAAATCATCGAGCGCAAACGTCGAATCGGTATTTAATTGATCGCGCGCCGAGCAGCGCGCTCCAACTGAGCGGAAGTTTATATGCCCATTGCCTCGACAACCCTGACCGCGCCTGTCGCGGGCGACGGCCCCCGAGCGCTGCCGTTTCCTGATATTCCGTTCGTCAAATATCGGCTCGCCAACGGCTTGACGCTGATCGTTCACGAAAATCACACGTCGCCTCTGATCGCAGCAGAGCTACTCTATAATGTCGGATCAAAGGACGAGCCCGCCGGCCGCTTCGGCTTTGCCCATTTGTTCGAACATCTGATGTTTAAGGAAAGCGCGAACCGGCGGGGAAACTGGCACAACAAGATCGATGAACTTGGCGGTAGTAATGTCAATGGGTCGACATCCTACGATTGGACGAACTATTATCAGACCGTCCCGACCGATGCCATCGACACGCTGCTCTGGATGGAATCCGACCGCATGGGGCATTTGCTCGAAGGTTTGTCCAGCGAGGTGCTGATGGCCGAACTCGATGTCGTGAAGAACGAGAAAAAACAACGCGAGGGAGCCCCATTAGGGAGCCTGGCCGAAATTATCGCGGGCGTTTTATATCCATTTGGCCATCCCTACGGCCACACCATCATCGGAACGTTGGAAGATCTCTGCAAGGCAAACCTTGATACTGCGCGCGACTGGTATCGTCGCTGGTACAGCCCGGCCAATGCAATTCTCGTCCTTGCGGGCGATATCGCAGCGACAGACGCCCTGGCCAAGGTTGAGCACTGGTTCGGCGATTTGCCGATGGGCGAGCCGATCCGCCGGGCAACCAGGTGGCTTCCCCCGCACCAGGGCTCCCAGCGATTGCTGGTCCAGGATCTGGTGTCGAACCCCGGTCTTGCCAAAGTCTGGATTGTTCCGGCCTATGGCGATATCGATACCGTCGATCTTGGCCTGCTCGCGAGCGCGTTGACCGGGACGCCGGGCTCCATCCTGACGCGACGTCTGGTCGAAGAAGAACGCCTTTGTACTGCCGTGGAAGCATCCGTCGAGCAGCGTTATCTGTGTAGCGAATTCTGCATCTCCGCCACGTTCGCTACTGGCGCCGATGGTGGCTTAGTAGAGCAGATTATCGATGCCGAGTTGCGCCAGTTGCTGGAGCGCGGGCCAAGTGCGCAAGACTTGAACCAGGCATTTCGAGCGGGCCGGCTCAATTTTATCGAGGCGCAGGATTCATTGGCCGTCAAGGCCGGATTGCTCGCCGCCAGCGAAATGACGTTCGGTAGCCCGGACGGCTACCGAAAGATGGATGTGCTGTGCGAGACGGCGACGCCAACGCGCGTAGCAGCAGCCGGCAGGCGATGGCTTTCCCGACACTGGCTGACGATCGACATCCGACCCTATTTCGAAAACAGTTTCGTCGCGCCAATCGCCGACAGGACCAATCCGCCGCAGCGCGGATCGGTCAAGGCGTCGAAATTTCCAGCCGTCGAGCGCGCGATTCTGCGTAACGGTATGCGCGTGGAATTTGCCCACCGGGCAGGTTCGGAGATGGTCACGACCCTGTTGCTGGTCAAAGGCGGCAGCGGCGGGGATCCGGCGGGCCTGGAAGGCCTATCCGGTTTTACGGTCGCACAAATGATGGCTGGCACTACCACGCGCGACAAGCACGCGATCAACGCCTTGCAAAGCGATTTGAATGCCCGGATCACAACCTCGGCCGGAATCGATACCAGCGGCGTGCAATGCCGCACGCTGCGCGATACCTACCCCGATGCTGTTCGCTTGATGGCCGAACTGATCCTCGAACCGGCATTTCCCGAGCCGGAATTTTCCTTGGCCAAGGTGACTACCCTTGCGGCGTTGGACAGCGAACAGCTTTCCGTCGCCGCCACGGCGGAACGGGCTTGCGCGATCCTGGCATTTGGCCCGGATCATATGCTTGGTCGCCGCCACGGCGGCACCTCCGCGAGTATCGCAACCGTCTCGCGCGCCAACCTGCGAGCGCGCCACACGGAGTTGTTCCGGCCTGCGGCGGCGACGCTGTTTGTCGTTGGCGACCTTGCGCTGGGCCAGGTCATCGAACCGCTGGACCTGGCCTTTGGCGGCTGGCGCTCACCCGGCGACGCTTCAAGCGTCATTGAAGGCCCCTTCGAGCCACGGCCAGGGCGTTATTTCGTGCGACGCAACGGTGCCGCCCAATCGGCTATCAAGGGTGCGCTCGCCCTAACGGAATTTGGACGATGCAATGATATTGGTCCGGCGATGAGCCTGTTCAGCTTTATTTTCGGCGAGGCGTTCGGATCCCGGCTCAACCACAATCTGCGCGAGGAGCGTGGCTGGACCTATGGCGCGCATGCCCGCTTTGCACGTTGGCCCAACCTGGGCAGCTTCAACATCAATGTCTCGGTTCAAGCCGACCGCACGATCGAGGCCCTGGCGGAGATTGAAGCCGAGCTTGCCGGCCTCGCCTTGGCGCGCCCGATAACCGAAGCGGAGCTGACCATTGCCAAGAACGCGTTGCTTCTCGAAATGCCCAGCTATTGGACGACGCAGGACAACATTCTTGGCGGAATGACGGACCGAGATCGTTATGGCCTGGCGGATGATTACTATGATCGGCTAGGCGAGCGGATCGCTGGAACATCCTTGGCCGAGGTCCAGGAAATTGCCGAGTGCGTCAGCGATCTCCGCGCCATGACCTTTGTCATCGCGGGAGATCCCGCTGCGTTCGAAACTGCCCGGCTAACCGTCGTCAGCAAGAACGGCACCGCTGACGGCCAAATTTGACGGCCAAAATTCGAGGGGGTGTCAGCACTGGAGAGGGCGCCCCCATGGAGCTTGCGTTGGTCGATGTTCCCGGCGCGGGCCAAGGCGGACGGCGGCGCGCACCCCGGAACGGCATTTTCGGATCAGGCATAGACCACGCTAAATAATTGTCGGATTCCTCGCTGCACCAAGCGGCTCAACCGGGGCCGTTTTAATCTCGCTGGACGCGATAATATTCCAGCGCCCATTTGCCTCGAGGCGAAGCGCGCGATCGTGGAA
>CAZZYX010000082.1:0-15971 GCA_964658485.1 uncultured Acetobacteraceae bacterium
CCGAGGCGATCCGATTGCCGCCCTGTTCGAGTTTGCCAGGCTCCTGCAGCGTGAACGGGAAATTGTCGATCACCTGGAAGCCGAAATTCTCCAGCCCCGGCACCGCGCCGGATAGCACCAGCGTACCTGCGCGGTCGTAAAGCTTGAGCCGCAACTGGCGCGCGCCGTCGCCTGACCGCCGGTAAAGCCGCACCGCACGCGGCTCGTCCAGCGGGCCATGGCGAGGTTCCAGGCGGCGCAATACGGCGATGTCGGCGGCGGCTTCGGCTGGGCCATAGCTGCTGCGATACGCCAGTGGAAACGCCTCGGCGTAGCGCGCGGCGATCGCGGCGGCGCGCGATTTCTGCCCGCTGCGCGCAATTTCGCTTTCGACCGCATCCAACCAGCCGCGCAGCATGACCTGCAACTGGCTGTCCAGCGCCGCTTCATCCGGAATCTTCGCGTCCGCCGGCAGATCGAGCACGAACAGCAATTGCGCCAGATTGCTGCCTTCGACGGACAGGCCCCAGTCGAGCACCCGGGCGCCGCTGGGCGTGGTCAGCATCGTCGCAATCTCGGTCCGCACGCGCGTCGTCATGGCGTCGCGAGGCAGCCAGACGAAGGCGAACAGCTGGCGGCCCAGCCCGCCGACGACCAGCGCCAGCGCCGGGCGCGGACGGTCGATCAGGCTCATCATCGCCATCGTCACGCGCGCCAGATCGGCATCGCTGAAGCTGATCAGCAGATCGTGCGGCAATTTGGTCAGCGCATGCGCCAGCGCCTTGCCGTCATGGCCTTCGGGACGGATGCCGTATTGCTCCATCAATGCGCGCAACTGCGCTCGCAGCCGGGGCACCAGATGCGGGGCGGCAGCCAATGCGGCGCTGGTCCAGACCCCGGCGTGGATCGACAGTGCGGTCAAGATGCCGTTCTCGAACACCGGCACCAGGAACAGGTCGAGCGGAACGCGGCGATGGACGCGCGACCGCGTCCGCGATTTCAGGATCAGCGGCAGGCGGTCGCCCGGGCCTAGCGCATCGAACCAGGCAAAGGCGCGGGCATAGCCATCGGGAGAAAGCAGTTCGCCGGCGCTGCTGCGGCAGATGCCCAGCGCGCCCTGCTGATGGCCGTCACGGTGGTGCTGCACCGCGCCGAGCTGGGTGAGTTGACCCTCCTGGAACCACCGCAGCAGTGCCGTGCCCTCGACCCGGTCCAGCGCCGCCAGCCGTTCCGCGTCGATGCCGATGGCGACCATCATCGCCGGCCAGTCGGTGACCGCAGCGCGGACATCGGCCAGCGTCAGGCGCAGCGCCTCGATCAGCGTCGCGCGCTGGCGGGCATTGGCGCGGCGGGTTTCGATATAGATCCACGATTCATGCACATCGCCGGTCGCCCCCTCGTAATCCGGGGCGTCGTTAGCCATCGCGTCGCGATCGGTATTATCGGGAAAGGCAACGATCCGCCCCGCAGCGTCGCGGGCAACCGCCATCACCGGGTGGATCAGGCGATGAATCTCCAGGTCATGGGCGGCGATCGACGCCGCTATCGAATCGACGAGGAACGGCATGTCTTCGTTGATCACGGCGATGCGCATGAACCGCGCACCAGCCGCGCCGGACACCGTATCGATGGCCAGCCGGGTCTGGGTAGGGCCGCGCTCCTGCGCGCTTTCAAGCAGGAAGCTTGCGGCTGCGGCCAGCTCCTGCGGCGACAACGGCGTCCCGGCGGGTAGCAGCGAGGCGCCGAGGCGCTGTTCCAGGATAGTGGCGAGAGGAGCGGCTGGCGCCGAGCGAGACGGCGTGAGTCCCGGCGCAGGCGATTGATCGCGCAGCATCTGGTTATCGGCTAAATCGGGGGCCATATCGGTCTCTCGCCTTTGTTATATCCGGTAGCTATCGCAAATTCGTTGAGAAATCACGTGGCGCTCCAAGTATTGTTCCACCAGGGATGCAAAAGCGGTGCTTTATTGGCCAGGATCGCCGCGCGATGGCGCGGGCGCGGTGCCCAACTGCGCGAGATAGGTGCGCGCGGTATCTGCGGCAGGGCTGGTGGGGGCGGCGGCGATGACCGACTGCCAGCTTTTGGTCGCAGCGGCGGTGCGACCCGACAACACTGCGATCACGCCCGCTTCAAGGCCGATCTCCGGGTCCGCCGGGGTCAATTGCGCAGCGGTTTCGATCTGCGTCTGGGCCAGGGGCAATAGGTTCATGCGCCGCGACAACGTGGCCGAGAGCAGCCAGCCATAGGCATTGTCGGGGCTGGCCGTGCGTGCTTCGGCCAGCGCGACCACCGCGTCGCCATTGCGTTTCAGTGCGACCAGCGCACGCGCGCGATCTATCGCGATATCGCCGGCAAGATGCGTATCCGCCACCGTCACCGCATCCGCATGGGCGATATCCAGCAGCGGCAGCGCGCGATCGGGCGCGCCTGCGGCCAGCGCGGAATTGCCCGCCATCGCCCCCAGCCGCGCGCGCAACAGGTGATCCGAGGTTGCGGCGATGTCGCGCCCGACCAGGAAATCACGCGTCGCATCGTCCCAGCGTTGCTGCGTGCTGTAGGCCCAGCCCAGGCACATGTGCGGCAGGGCCTGCTGGCTACCCTTGGCCTCGCGCAGCCAGGCAGTGGCGGTGTCTTCGGCGGCATCCGGGTCCTGCGCGGCGCTACTCAAGCAGGCATGCAGGCGGCTGGGCGCTTCAAACGTCTGGGGCAAAGGCGTGCCGGTCCGTCGGTACGGGGCGCTGCCTTCGCGCATGGCGCCCACGCCCTGCGTCGGGCCGTCCATCGCCGACTGGGCGAGCAAGAGGGGGAGCAACAGCATGGCAAAGGGCATGGCGACGATCTCTGGCTAATTGTGAATGCCCAGCCCCGCAACGGTGGCGATGAGCAGGGCGATATCCTCCATCCGGCTGAGCCGGTGGTCGCCGTCCTTGACCAGCGTCACCTGAACCTGCGCCGAACGCAGCGCACCTGCCAGCCGCAACGAGATATCCCACGGCACGTCGGGATCGGCCTGGCCATGCAGCAGCCCCACCGGGCAATCGAGCGGGATGGTCGCATCGAGCAGGAGGTGGCTCTGGCCGTCAGCCCAAAAACCGGCATGGGTCGGCGTGGTTTCCGGGCCGTAGGCGCTGGGCCGATAGATAGTGCGCCCGGCGCTCAGTTCGGCCTGATCCGCCGCGTCGAAGCCCCAATTGGTGAAATCGGGTGCAGCGGCGATGCCCACCAGCCCCGCGACTCGCTCCGGCGGCAACGCCAGCGCCACCAGCAGCATCAGCCAGCCGCCCATCGAGCTGCCCACCAGCACCACCGGACCCGGCACCTGTGCCGCGATGACCGCCAGCACCTCGTCGCGCCAGCGGCTCAGCGTGCCCTCGGCGAAGTCGCCCGAACTGGCGCCACAGCCCGAATAATCGAGCAGCAGGCAGGCGCGGCCCTGCGTTTGCGCCCATTCGGACAGCGCCTCGGCCTTGGCTCCCGCCATGTCCGACATATAGCCGGGCAGGAACACCAAGGCCGGCTCGTACGCCAATGCGTCGCCGGCGGTGAATTGAAAGGCGATGCAGCGGCCATCGGGCATGTCGAGGACTTTGGGGGTCATGCGTTGCTATTGCCTCAAATGGGCGAGGCTGAAAACGGGATTGCGGCTGCGAGGATCGCTTGCGGCTACTTCCCGCTATTGAAATCTCGCTCAATCGAGATCTTCGATGGTCGCCCAGCGGCGCAGTAACAACGGATATGTAAGAAGTATTAGGTGTCATTCAGGATTACACTTTGCTTTGGGCGACTTAATCTGAATAAGCAACTGATTAATTTAAAAAGAAATTTTTCCTTGGCACGATTCATGCAGAATTGCCCTACACGATCTTGGCTTGGCAACAAAAAGTTAAGAGAGTGCAATTGCGTCAACTATCAACCGCTTAGTTACGTGATGCGGTTTGGTGGGGGCACAAGGCGGTTAACGCGATTATTCCGGCGTAAGTCAAAAGTTAGTAATCGTATTGGCCTAATTCGATGAATAAATATTCATAGACTACTTGCATTGCAAATAACTCGATGGTTATATAATTATGTAAAACTTCGTTTTGGGGAAATAAGATATGAGAAGATCTAGTTATTTAGTAGCTGCGGCACTGTCCTTGGCTATATTTTCACCCGCTTCGGCATCAACCTCGTTGATCACCTCTGACACTGGCTATACGGGCCCTGGTCTCAACCTTTCTGCATTCGCCAATGGAAGTTATAACTTTACTTTCGGCCCGGTCACCGTCGATCAATACACTTTCACTTCCAATAATGGCGGGGGCAATTCCGGAGATGGCTCGGTAATCGGCCAGGGCGGTTATGGACTTGGCCCGAACGGCAGCTTTGGCGACCCCGCTGTTTACATCGGCGTCGACTCAGGGACTGGTTATGCGCAGCTCGTGTTGAATAGCGCTCCGGTGAGCGAGATAGGCTTCTTTATGAATTACGCGCCGGGCTTTGGTGCCGATGCCACCATTGAGGCGCTTGATAGCTCCGGTAATCCCTTCGCTTCTTACGATATCGCCACGCTCGCGCCTATTTCCACTCCGGGCGGTTTTAACGAGTTTGATTTCCGCGGCATCTCGTCTGACAGCGCCGACATTTATGGATTACGTTTCGGCGGCAATTACATTCTGCTCACGGGCACCGCAAATGGTGCACCTCCTGCGGTTCCGGAGCCTGCGAGTTGGGCACTGATGCTGACGGGCTTTGGTCTGGTTGGCTTCGTGCTTCGCAGCCGCCGCCAGCAAAATGTCCGCGTCACTTACGCCTGATTATTCTGGTTCGAATGAAGGAGTCGAAGCGCACAGCTTCGGCTCCTTTCCTTTGTCGACACCCTCGGGACTCCTCCCTCCAAAAAACCCGTTCCCACTTTCCCGCGCCATGCTCTAAGGGCTGGCGCATGTCCGAAATTTTCACGATCAGCCTGCCCGATGGTTCCTCGCGCCAGATGCCGGCGGGCTCGACTCCCGCCGATGTTGCCGCTGCGATTGGTCCGGGCCTTGCCAAGGCGGCGCTGGCGGCTCGGGTCGATGGCGAATTGGTCGATCTGGCGCTGCCGTTTACCGGCGATAGCGCGCTGGCGCTGGTGACCGTGCGGGACGAGGTCGATGCGCTCGAACTGGCCCGTCACGATTACGCGCATGTGCTGGCCGAGGCGGTGCACGAGCTGTTTCCGGGCACGCAGATCACCTTTGGGCCGTCGACCGAGGATGGCTTTTACTATGATTTCGCGCCGGTCGAGCGACCTTTTACCGAAGAAGACTTGCCGGCAATCGAGGCGAAGATGCGCCAGATCATCGCCGCCGACAAGCCGTTGCGGCGCGAGGTCGTCGGCCGTGACGAGCTGATCGCGCGCTGGCAGCGACAGGGTGAAAGCTTCAAGGCGGAGTGGGCCGCCGGATTGCCCGAGGACGAGGTGCTGACCGTCTATTGGTCGGGCGACGACTGGGCGGATATGTGCCGGGGGCCGCATCTGCCCTCGACCGGCAAGCTCGATCCGGCGGCGTTCAAGCTGACGCGGGTGTCGGGTGCCTATTGGCGAGGCGACCAGAACAATGCGATGCTCAGCCGCATCTATGGCACCGGCTGGCTGAACAAGAAGCAGCTCGATGCGCATCTGCTGCGGCTGGAGGAAGCGGCGAAGCGCGATCACCGCAAGCTGGGCCAGGAAATGGATTTGTTCCACCTGCAGGCCGAAGCGCATGGCAGCATTTTCTGGCATCCCAAGGGCTATATGATCTGGCGCCAATTGGAGGCCTATATGCGCCGCCGGCTCGATGCGGCGGGCTATGTCGAGGTGAAGACCCCGCAGATAATGGATGCCAGGCAGTGGGAACAGTCGGGCCATTGGGGCAAGTATCGCGAGAACATGTTCGTGGTGCCGGACGAAATCCCCAGCGGCGAGGATGACGGGCCGGTCCTGACCGGCGATGCCGACCTCATGGCGATCAAGCCGATGAATTGCCCGGCGCATGTGCTGATTTTTCGCCAGGGCATCACCAGCTATCGCGAGCTGCCGATCCGCATGGCCGAATTCGGCTGTTGCCACCGTAACGAGCCGCACGGCGCGCTGCATGGGCTGATGCGGGTGCGGCAATTTACCCAGGACGACGCGCATATCTTCGTGCGCGAGGACCAATTGGTGGGCGAGGTCGCGGATTTTTGCGACCTGCTCGACACCGTGTACCGCGATCTCGGCTTTACCGACTACGCGATCAAGCTGGCGCTGCGCCCGGAAAAGCGGTTCGGCAGCGATGCCATGTGGGACTGGTCGGAACAGTCGATGCGCGATGCTGTGGCCGCGACGGGGCGCAATACGCCGGAATGGGGCTGGGAGGAACTGCCCGGCGAGGGGGCGTTCTATGCGCCCAAGCTGGAATTCCACCTGACCGATGCAATCGGCCGGACCTGGCAGGTCGGCACCATCCAGACCGATACGGTGCTGCCCGAGCGGCTGGACGCAAGCTACATCGGCGAGGACGGCGAGAAGCATCGCCCGGTGATGCTGCATCGCGCAATCCTTGGCAGTTTCGAGCGGTTCATCGGCATCTTGATCGAGCATTACGCCGGTAAGCTGCCGGTGTGGCTGGCTCCGGTACAGGCGGTGGTGGCGACGATCGTGTCGGACGCCGACGATTATGCCATGGACGTCGCGCTGGCGTTGAAGAAGGCGGGCATCCGTTACGGCACCGACCTGCGCAACGAGAAGATCAACTACAAGGTGCGTGAACACTCGCTGCAGAAGGTGCCGCATCTGTTGGTGGTCGGCAAGCGCGAGGCGGAGGAAGGCACCGTCGCGATCCGCACGTTGGGCGAGGCTCAACAGCGGGTGATGCCGCTGGCCGACGCGATCGCCATGCTGGTGGCGGAAGCGACCCCGCCGGATCTGCGCGGCTGAGCTAAAAGGCCGGAAAAATCCTCCCCCGGCGAGATGGGATTGCAGTTAGCTGCCATTCGCAGTTGCAAAAATCGCTTCATCGGGCCATCTAAAAGCTGCGTGTTTTTTGCCGTGGCTGGGGGAACTTGATTCGCGCATCAAGCAATGGTTAGAAAGCGCGGTCGCTGAAAATCGGCCCCCATAGTGCGGGATTAGATATCGATGGGATTTCCTAAGCCTCAGGGTCTTTACGACAGCCGTAACGAACACGATGCCTGTGGTGTGGGGTTTGTTGCCCATATCAAGGGTACGAAAAGTCACGCTATCGTCACCCAGGCGCTGGAGATCCTCAAAAACCTCGATCATCGCGGTGCGGTGGGGGCGGATCCGCTGCTGGGCGATGGCGCGGGTATCCTGATCCAGCTGCCCGATGCCTTGTTTCGCGAATGGGCGCAGGGCGCGGCGGTAACGCTGCCGCCACCGGGCGAATATGCGGTAGCGATGTGCTTCCTGCCGCAGGACCAGGCCAGCAGCGACTTTATCGTCCGCACATTCGAGAAATTCATCGCCAAGGAAGGCCAGACGCTGATCGGCTGGCGCGACGTGCCGGTGACGATGGACGGGCTGGGCAAGGCGGTCATCGATTCGATGCCGGTCATCCGCCAGTGTTTCGTTGGCCGGGGGCTCAACTGCGCCGATCAGGATGCGTTCGAACGCAAGATCCTGGCGATCCGCAAGCAGACCCAGAACCCGCTGGAGGAGCTTGCTGAAAAGCATTCGATGCCGGGGCTGACCGAATTGTACATGCCCAGTTTTTCAACCCGCACGGTGGTCTACAAAGGGCTGCTGCTGGCGACGCAGGTCGGCGGGTTCTACGACGATCTGCGCGATCCACGCTGCGTGTCGGCGCTGGGCCTGGTCCATCAGCGGTTTTCGACGAACACTTTCCCCAGCTGGAAACTGGCGCATCCCTATCGGTTTATCGCTCACAATGGCGAGATCAACACCGTGCGTGGCAACGTCAACTGGATGAACGCGCGCCGCCGCACGATGGAATCGGAGCTGCTTGGACCCGATCTGGACAAGATGTGGCCGCTGATTCCGCATGGCCAGTCGGACACTGCCTGCCTCGACAACGCGCTCGAATTGCTGCTGGCGGGTGGCTATAGCCTGGCGCATGCCGTGATGATGCTGATCCCCGAGGCATGGGCCGGCAATCCGACGATGGATAGCCAACGGCGCGCGTTCTACGAATATCACGCCGCGCTGATGGAGCCGTGGGACGGCCCGGCGGCGGTTGCCTTTACGGATGGGCGGCAGATCGGCGCGACTTTGGACCGTAACGGGCTGCGGCCGGCGCGTTTCCTGGTCACCGACAGCGACCTGGTGGTGATGGCTTCGGAAAGCGGCGTGCTGCCGTTCAAGGAAGACAATATCGTGCGCAAATGGCGGCTCCAGCCGGGCCGCATGCTGCTGATCGACCTGGAAGAAGGCCGCATCATCGAGGACGAGGAAATCAAGGCGCAGCTTGCCGGCGAGCAGCCCTATGCGAAATGGCTGAAAGAGGCGCAGTACAATCTCAAGGACCTGGAGGTGGTCGAACACGACCAGTTGCCGGTGGAACTGGCGACCCTTCATGCCAAATCCGGCCTGCTCGTGCGCCAGCAGGCGTTCGGTTTTACCCAGGAAGATATTTCGCGCTTTCTGGAGCCGATGATGGTCAGGGGCGAAGATCCGATCGGATCGATGGGCACCGACACTCCGATCGCGGTGCTGTCGGCCCGGCCCCGGCTGCTCTACGACTATTTCAAGCAGAATTTCGCGCAGGTAACCAATCCGCCGATCGATCCGATCCGCGAGGAACTGGTGATGAGTTTGGTGTCGATGATCGGGCCGCGCCCGAACCTGCTGGGCCATGTCGCGGGCAGCCACAAGCGGCTGGAAGTCGACCAGCCGATCCTGACCAACGCCGACATCGCCAAGATTCGCTCGGTCGAGGCGGCACTGGATGGCGCGTTTCGCACGCATACCATCGACATGACCTGGGACGCCGCCGAGGGTGCCGATGGGCTGGCGCAGGCGATCAAGGAAATGTGCTGGGCGGCGACCGAGGCGGTGCTGGCCGACAAGAACATCCTTATTCTATCCGACCGCGCGCAGTCGGCGACACGCATTCCGATGCCGGCGGCGCTGGCGACGGCCGCGGTGCATCACCACCTTGTGCGCCAGGGTTTGCGGATGCAGGCCGGGCTGGTCGTGGAAACCGGCGAAGCGCGCGAGGTGCACCACTTCTGCGTATTGGCGGGCTATGGCGCGGAAGCGATCAATCCTTACGTCGCGCTGGAAACGCTGGATGCGATCCGCGCTGCGAAATATCCCGAATTGTCGACGTACGATGTCGAGAAAAACTACATCAAGGCGATCGGCAAGGGCATTCTCAAGGTGATGTCCAAGATGGGCATTTCGACCTATCAGTCCTATTGCGGCGCGCAGATCTTCGATGCGGTCGGCTTGTCGAGCAAGTTCATCCAGGCCTATTTCACCGGCACCGCGACCACCATCGAGGGCGTGGGCATCATCGAGGTGGCGCAGGAAACCGTGCGACGCCATGCCGATGCTTACGGCGACAACCCGATCTACAAGAATATGCTCGACGTTGGCGGCATGTATGGCTTGCGCCTGCGCGGCGAGGACCATGCCTGGACGGCGGCCAACGTCGCCAGCCTGCAACACGCGGTGCGCGGCAATATCCCCGAAAAATACCGGGAGTTCGCCCAGTCGATCAACGACCAGTCGGTGCGGACGCTGACTATTCGCGGCCTGATGACCTTGAAGCCGGCCGATCATCCACTGGACATTTCCGAAGTCGAGCCGGCCAGCGAGATCGTCAAGCAATTCGCCACCGGGGCAATGAGCTTCGGCTCGATCAGCCGCGAGGCGCATACCACGCTGGCGGTCGCGATGAACCGGATCGGCGGCAAATCCAACACCGGTGAGGGCGGCGAGGAAGCGGACCGCTTCGTGGCGCTGCCGAACGGTGATTCGATGCGCTCGGCGATCAAGCAGGTGGCCAGCGGACGCTTTGGCGTGACCGCCGAATATCTGGTCAATGCCGACGATATCCAGATCAAGATGGCGCAGGGCGCCAAGCCGGGCGAGGGTGGCCAGCTACCCGGCGACAAGGTCGACAAGAATATCGCCAAGGTGCGGCATTCCACCCCCGGCGTGGGCTTGATCTCACCGCCGCCGCACCATGATATCTATTCGATCGAAGACATCGCGCAATTGATCCACGATCTCAAGAACGTCAATCCGGCGGCGCGGATTTCCGTGAAACTGGTGTCCGAAGTGGGCGTCGGTACGGTCGCGGCGGGCGTGTCGAAGGCGCGCGCCGATCATGTCACCATCGCCGGCTATGAAGGCGGGACCGGGGCATCGCCGCTGACCTCGCTGACGCATGCCGGCTCGCCCTGGGAAATCGGCTTGGCCGAAACCCAGCAGACGCTGCTGTTGAACAATCTGCGCAGCCGGATCGCGGTGCAGGCGGATGGTGGCATTCGCACCGGGCGCGATGTCGCGGTGGCGGCGTTGCTTGGCGCGGACGAGTTCGGTTTTGCCACCGCGCCGTTGATCGCGGCGGGCTGCATCATGATGCGCAAATGCCATCTCAACACCTGCCCGGTCGGCGTCGCCACGCAAAACCCGGTGCTGCGCGCACGCTTCACCGGCCAGCCCGAGCATGTCATCAACTACTTCTTCTTCGTCGCCGAGGAGCTGCGGGCGATCATGGCGGAAATGGGCTTCCGCACCTTGGCCGAAATGACCGGCCGCGTCGACCGGCTCGAAGCCAGCGAGGCGGTGCATCATTGGAAAACCCATGGCATCGACCTGTCGCGACTGCTGCATCAGGTGCCGCTGGGCGATGGGCCTTCGCTGGGCTGGACCACCACGCAGGATCACGGCTTGGCTGCCGCATTGGACAATGATTTGATCGCTGCTGCCGCCTCGGCCCTGGATAGCCGCGAGCCGGTGGTGATCGAGCGGCCGGTGCGCAACGTCAACCGCACCGTCGGCGCCATGCTGTCGGGTGAAGTGGCGCGGCGTCATGGCCATTCCGGATTGCCCGACAATACCATCAGCATTCGCCTGACCGGGGTCGCCGGACAGAGCTTCGGCGCGTTCCTGGCGCATGGCGTGACGTTGGAATTGACCGGCGATGCCAACGATTATGTCGGCAAGGGGCTGTCGGGCGGGCGGGTGATCGTGCGCCAGCCGGGGCATGTCTCACGCGATCCGACCCAGAATATCATCGTCGGCAATACCGTGCTGTATGGCGCGATCGCGGGCGAGGCCTATTTCAACGGCGTCGCGGGCGAGCGTTTCGCGGTGCGCAATTCGGGCGCTGTGGCGGTGGTCGAGGGTAACGGCGATCATGGCTGCGAATATATGACCGGCGGCGTGGTGGCGGTGCTGGGCAGGACCGGGCGCAATTTTGCCGCAGGCATGTCCGGCGGCGTCGCCTATGTCTATGACGAAGCTGGCGATTTTGACCAGCTTTGTAACAAGGCGATGGTCGATCTGCTGCCGGTGGCGACGGCGCGGGATGAGGATGAAGGAGCGGGCCGGCCGCAGCAGCGCACCCATGGCGTGCATGATGCGGGCATGGGCGACATGCTGCGCCATGACGCCGAGCGGTTGCGGATTCTGCTCGAACGCCACCATCTCCATACCGGCAGCAAGCGCGCTCGCGCCTTGCTCGACGACTGGACCGCGACTTTGGGCAAATTCGTCAAGGTGATGCCGCGTGATTACGCTCGCGCGCTGCGCCAACTGGAGGCCGAGCGGATCGATGCCGCCATGGTCGCGGCAGAGTAAAGAGTAAGTTGCTCTCTCCCCTTCCAGGGGAGAGATACGAAGGCTTGGCAGCGCTTGCTGCCTGGCCGTAGTTGAGAGGGGAGCGAGCGAGCAAGCGAGCAAGCCCCTCTCCCAAATCTCTCCCCTGAAGGGAGGGAGCTTTTAGAAGGTCAGGAGCTTTTCGATGGGCAAGGAAACCGGTTTTCTCGAAATCGAGCGCCAGGATCGCAGCTATGCGGAACCAGCCGCGCGGCTGAAACACTACAAGGAATTTGCAATTCCGCCTGCGCCGGGGGCGCTGCAGGCGCAGGCCTCCCGCTGCATGAATTGCGGGATTCCCTATTGTCACACCGGTTGTCCGGTGAACAACCAGATCCCCGACTGGAACCACCTGACTTACGAAGGCGACTGGCGGGCGGCGCTGGAAGTGCTGCATTCGACTAACAATTTTCCCGAGTTCACTGGTCGGATCTGCCCGGCTCCGTGCGAATCGGCGTGTACGCTGAACATCGACGACCAACCGGTGACGATCAAGTCGATCGAATGCGCGATCATCGACCGGGGGTGGAAGGAAGGCTGGGTTGCGCCGCAGCCGCCGGAACAGCGCAGCGGCAAGACCGTGGCGGTGGTCGGTTCCGGGCCCGCGGGCATGGCCTGCGCGCAGCAACTGGCGCGGGCCGGCCACTCGGTCACGCTGTTCGAAAAAAGCGACCGCATCGGCGGATTGATGCGGTACGGCATTCCCGACTTCAAGATGGAAAAGCATCTGATCAACCGGCGCATCGTCCAGATGGAAGCCGAGGGCGTGCAGTTCCGCACTTCGGTCGAAGTCGGGGTGACGATTTCGCTGGCGAGCCTGCGCGAGAATTTCGACATGATCGTGCTGTCGGGCGGCGCTGAAGAACCGCGCAAGCTCGATATTCCCGGCGCGGAATTGCCGGGCGTGCGACTGGCGATGGAATTCCTGACCCAGCAGAACAAGCGCAACGCCGGAGACGACGAATTGCGCGCCGCGCCGCGTGGGTCGCTAACCGCAACCGGCAAGCATGTCATCGTCATCGGCGGCGGCGATACCGGTTCGGACTGCGTCGGCACTTCCAACCGGCAGGGCGCGGCGTCGGTCACCCAGCTCGAAATCATGCCGCGCCCACCTGAGAAGGAAGACAAGGCGCTGAGCTGGCCGCACTGGCCGTTGAAGCTGCGGACCTCGTCAAGTCATGAAGAAGGCGCCGCGCGCGACTGGGCCGTGGCGACCAAGCGCGTGGTGAGCGGGCATGGGGGCGCGAACGACGTGACCGGGCTGGAATGCGTGCGCGTCGAATGGGTCGGCGGCAAGATGCAGGACGTTCCCGGCAGCGAGTTCACCCTGAAAGCCGACCTCATTCTCCTGGCGATGGGCTTTGTCGGGCCGCGCAAGCAGGGCCTGCTCGACCAGGCCGGAGTAACGCTGGACGCGCGCGGCAATGTCGCCGCCAACACCGAGGACTATGCCACCAGCGATCCGCAAATCTTCGCGTGCGGCGACATGCGCCGGGGCCAGTCGCTGGTCGTCTGGGCAATTCGCGAAGGTCGCCAAGCGGCACGGGCGGTCGACGCGGCGCTGATGGGGGTTAGCGAACTGCCAAGGTAAGGCGGGTGGGGAGCGTGAAGGTATAATCCTGAAGCCGGTGGTCTGGGTTCCGCCCTGTAAGGGTAATATTACCTATCGAACCGGCGTTCAGCGATGTCGGATCCCGTCCCAACTTGATAACGAGCTATTATCAGAACCGGCATGTGGCTGGCGCAGGGCGAATAAAAAGGTTGCCGATATAGACCGGCAACCCCTTCATGGTTATAGCATCCGTCAATTAAACAGAGGCTTAATCGATCAGGCGTAGGTAATTTTCGTAGAACGGCGATGGCGCAGGGCAAAACCCACACTCGCGAAACCCACGACCATCATCGCCCACACCGATGGTTCGGGGACCGCGCCGATGACAGACTGGCCCTGGACTACGGCTCCTTGCCAATTGACGCCAATCTCGCCGCCGTCCAGGATACTGGAAGTGATGCCGACGGTATCTGACAATAGGACCCAGCCGGTAAATGCCGACGTATTGGTTAGGTCAAAAAGGACAGGTCCGTTAAAGTCGGCCGGACTTTGCACACAGCCGTCACCGCAGCCAGGCGATTCCGAAAATATCACGCTGTAATCACTTAGGATAATCGACGAATAGCCGCTTTGGGTTGAAATTGTTTGGCCCGCTCCGGTATATAAAAATGTCCCTGACTCCTGATATACTGTGGTTTGGTCAGGAAAAAGATACTCCACGACTAACACGTCGTTAATCGAAATAGCCGCATATGCGGGCGCAACGACCGCGAAATTTGCTGCCAAAGCGCTCGTTATTGCGAGAATGATCGGTTTCATGATTTACCCCTGCTTTGCTGTATAATAACTGTCTCACGATGGATCCAGTTATATTAGTGAAGCAAAATTCATGCCAGAAAAATAAATCATTAAATAACAATGGTTTGTTTGTTTTATCTTAACCTCGGTTTTATTCTTGTAATTTTCAAGCTCGTTTATCGACCGAATAACAACAAACTGTTGTAATTTCATCTTACATCACAGTTGGTAAATTATTTGGTAACAAGCTCGGGCATGTGGCTAGCGCGTGATAAGATATGTCAGAACCGCATCACGCTCTAAAATTTGCCGCGCAAGGATCGAAATTAGCACTAACGCTGTCGAGTTATTGTTTTCGTGTCTGCATAATCAAGGATATGCAATCATCCTATTCAACCCGCCAGTCGATCCCCCCCCGGCCATGCCTCTCCAGAAACGCGTTCGCCTGGCTGAAATGCCGGCAGCCCAGAAAGCCGGTATAGGCCGAAAACGGGCTGGGGTGGGGCGCGGTGAGGAGAAGATGGGGGGAGGTTTTCAGGCCGGGGACCTGGTCCGCGACCTGGCGGGCGTGGTTGCCCCATAGCATGAATACGCATGGCTCGGGCTTAGCGGCGACGGCGGCCAGGACCGCACCGGTGATGGCTTGCCAGCCGATCTGGCGGTGCGATCCGGCCTGGCCTTGCTCGACGGTCAATGACGTGTTCAGCAGCAGCACGCCCTGGCGCGCCCAGTGGGAAAGATCGCCGTGAGCGGCTGGTTCGATGCCGCAATCATCGCGCAACTCCTTGTAGATGTTAGCCAGCGAGGGCGGAATGCGCACCCCTTTGGCGACCGAGAAGCTGAGCCCGTGCGCCTGGCCGGCGCCATGATACGGGTCCTGCCCCAGGATCACCACTTTCACCGCATCGAGCGGGGTCAGTGCCAGCGCCGCCAGCCGGGTGCCGCGCGGGGGATAGATGCGCTTTCCTGCGGCTTCCTCCGCCTTGAGGAACCCACCCATCTGGCGCGCTTCGGCAGTGGCCAGGATCGGATCGAGCGCCGGGTGCCAGCTTTCGGGAATGGCATCGGTCATCAGCGCGCTCCTTTCGGACTGTTTAGCACAAATGCGGGGCTTTCCTCCCCGCACTGAACCGCCTAAGCATTTTGCCCATATGACTGTCCATCTGCATCAAGAAGATCTCCCCGAAGGCGTGTTGGCCCCCGGCCCGGTGGCCGTGGATACCGAAACCATGGGCCTGGTCACGCCGCGCGATCGCCTGTGCCTGCTCCAGATTTCCGACGGCGGTGACGACGAGCATCTGGTGCGGTTTGCGCCCGGTTCCAATTTTGCCGCCCCGAATTTGCGCGCGGTGCTGGCCGATCCGGCGCGGATCAAGCTGTATCACTTCGCCAGATTCGACCTGGCCGCGATCCGCCATTATCTGGGAGTGACTGCCGCCCCGGTATTCTGCACCAAGATCGCGAGCAAGCTGGTGCGCACCTATACCGACCGCCACGGGCTGAAGGACCTGGTGCGTGAATTGCTGGGCAAGGAAGTGTCCAAGGCGCAGCAGTCGAGCGATTGGGGCGCACCCGAACTGACCGAGGCGCAGCGTGAATATGCCGCCAGCGATGTCCGCTATCTCCATGCCATGCACACCATCCTGGTCGAGCGGCTGGCCCGCGAGCATCGCACCGGACTGGCCCAGGCCTGTTTCGATTTCCTGCCGCACCGCGCCGACCTCGATCTGGCCGGGTGGAGCCAGCACGATATCTTCAGCCACGAAGCTGCGTAAGGCGGATGGCTCGGCGTATAATCGGATGACAGACCGGGGTGACCGCCTGCGCGACCAACGCCGCGCCTTTGCC
>CAZZYX010000083.1:0-15873 GCA_964658485.1 uncultured Acetobacteraceae bacterium
CGACCGGATCGAGGCGGCGATCGCCGAGATCGAGGCGATTCTCAAGGATTTGAAGGCGTGATCGCTGTCTTGGCGTGGGCTGGATCGACACTGTTCGCGTCCACCGCATTGATGCTGCTCGTCCTCGCGATCCGGACACCGGTAAAACGATGGGCGGGGCCACAGCTCGGCTACGTGCTGTGGGCTATCCCGGCGCTCCGGATGGTCCTTCCACCCTTACGTGCAGACACCTTGAGCCTGCCGACCTTTGGCGCTGTCGTCCCAATGTCGGTGCTGTTTATTGGTCCACATGGAAGCCTTAGCCCAGGCGGTGGCGCCGAGTCGTCGGCGATTGGCGCCATGATGCTGACGATCTGGCTTGTGGTAGCGATCGGCCTTTTCGCTCTATTCGGCGTACGTCACTTCGCCTTCTGCCGCCGTCTGCGCGCCACGGCGGTTGACTACTGTCGCATCGCAACGGTCCGGATTCTCGCCGCGGATGTGGAGGGGCCGCTGGCCTTCGGCGTCTTCCGCCGCTTCATCGCGGTGCCCCGCAATTTCCGTCAGGATTATGATGCTCGCGAGCAGGATCTCGCGCTGGCGCACGAGTGCGCGCACCACGCCCGTGGCGATTTACTCGCCAACTGGGCGTCGCTGATCATGCTCGCGGCGCATTGGTGGAATCCCATCGCCTGGATCGCGATTCGGGCCTTTCGCGACGATCAGGAACTTGCAGCCGATGCCCGAGTGCTCGACGGGAATGAAGCAGCCGCGGTTCCACTCTATGCTCGCGTTCTCGCCAAGGCGGCGGGCATCGGCATGCCCCCCGCGTGCAATCTTCATGCGCGATCCAACCTGAAAAGGCGATTGATGACCCTGGGCCGCGTGCAGGGTTCGCGCAGGCGCGTCGCTACAGCCGCGCTTGTGCTTACTTTCCTCGGCAGCGGCGCGCTTGCGGTGTCGGCGACCACGATAAGCCAACCCGCCCCGGTGGGGGCCGGACAGGTTGCGACCATCGGCGTCAAGCCTGATGGAACTGGCGGCTATACGCTCTTGGTCAGCGGCAAGGTCGTCGCGCCGAAAGCGGCACTACCCAACGGCATGACCTTGCCTGCCGACTTCACCGGCGCCGGCGGTTGCGATCTCAAATCCACCGCTAAACCCTTCGCGATGGTGATCAAGGAGACAGACCGGACAATGGCTTACACTGTGATGTGTGCGAGAGCGGCACCGGAGCCAGTCCAGTCGACGCTCGAAGAGGGGCTCGCCAGCCTCAGGACGATGCGCACCTCCGTCGAGACACAACCGGCGACGGCATCTTTTCCGGAAGCCGAGCGCATCCATGCGGTCGGTGTCATTGACCGCTCGATCCGCGAAGTAGCGGCAACACTCGATGCGCTGCATTAGCCGCCATCATAGCCGTGCGGATGTGTGCTTGGATTTAGGAGGAAATATGCGGGGCATAAGTGGATTTGCTGCGGCCGTCACATTCGCTGCATTCGCAGCGGGTGCATCCTCTGCATCGCCGGCGACGTCGTTGATCAAGCCCGCCCAATCGTCCACCGCGAGCGACGTCGCCGAGGGCGCTCAAGCAGGTGCCTCGATCGAGGCGATATTTCAGCAATGGCTGAGCGCGTTCAATTCGGGCGATCGGACGACCATCAAGGCGTTCTACAAGAAGTATCTAGACGATCCCGATCCCGCATTCGTGATAGAGACCGCGCAGGACACGTGCGGTTTGGCGATAGAACGCGTCGAGCAGCAATCGCCCAGCACGATGACGGTGCTGCTGCGCGAGCGATGCCTTCCTGGTAAGCAGCGCGTCAAGATCGAACTCGCCACCCCGCGCAACGCCAGTCTCAAGACGCTGGACATCACGCCATTGGCTTTGCCCGGTAGCGGAGCAGTTAAGACGACCGCGACGATCGCGGGCAGGTTGGCAACCCGGGACGAATTCGCCGGGTCGATCATCATCGCGCGACATGGCGAGAGGCTCCTGGCCCGCAGTTGGGGGTTCGCCGACCCGATCAGACGAGCGCCGATGACGCTGGACACTCCCATGTTCCTGGCATCAGCCGGCAAGATGTTTACGGCTGTCGCTGTCTTGCAGTTGGTGGATGCCGGCAAAATCAATCTCGATGCGCCATTGGGACAATACCTGATCGACTATCCCAACAAAAATATGGCGATGGTGACGGTCCGCCAGCTTCTCACGCACCGGGGCGGTACAGGTGACATCGGCATCCTCGGGCGCGAGGATGGCGCCAATCGGGCTCGGATCCGAACGATCGACGACATGGTGCGATTGAATGGCACGCGCGGTCCCGACTTCCCGCCTGGCAGCAAGGCAGACTATTCCAATTACGGCTTCATCCTCCTTGGCGCCGTAATAGAGAAAGTCACCGGCGGGAGCTATTACGACTATGTCGCCGAGCACGTGTTTAAGCCCGCTGGCATGACGAAAAGCGGTTTTCCCGACCGCGATCACCTGCAAGGCGTAGCGGTCGGCTACACGCGTTTTTTCGGCACCGAACCGAAGCTGGTTCCCAACACGGATGTTCTGCCTTGGCGTGGCGCATCGGCAGGAGGCGGCGTCTCCACGCCCAACGACATGATGCGCTTTCTCCACGCCATGAAAGACGGCAAGCTCCTGTCTTCCACCATGTTCAAAGTCGCCACGACCGCCGGCGCCACCACCTGGTACGGCATGGGATTTGTCGTAAACTCCGAACAGCAAAGTTGGGGGCATGGAGGTAATTCATACGGCATGGACGTCGCCGTGCACTATTACGGCAATCTCGATACAGCCTTCGTCTGTCTGGCAACCCGCGACATGGTTTGTAACCGGCTCATATGGGCTTGGAATTTACGCACCACCGGTCCGGCGAGGTAGTGCGTCGATGGTCGACGATCGGCGATGCCTGCCGCCACGGTCACTCCAACAAACCCCGGTTTGATGTGAACCGGCTCGGCGATTGTGAGCGAGGTGCCTGATGGTCCCTAATCTCATATCTACCCGTCCAGAAACCTATCGCCGATAAACCCTTCTTCCGATAGATTGATGAAAGAGGGGAGCGACGTGGATGTTGATCGGGTACATGCGGGTATCGACAAGCGAGCAAAATTTCGATCTGCAACGCGATGCTCTGGATCTTGCTGGATGCGACCGGATGTTCGAGGACGTGTGCTCGGGCCGTTCGACCGAACGGGCTGGGCTCGACAAGGCACTCGATATTGTGCGCAATGGCGACACCGTCGTTGTTTGGAAGCTCGATAGGATCGGACGTTCGCTGCCTCACATCGTCGGACTAGTCGGCGATCTGCACAAGTGTGGGGTCGGCCTGAAGGTGCTGACCGGCGATATAGATACGACAACCGCTACGGGCCGTTTGGTGTTTGGCATCTTCGCGACCTTGGCCGAGTTCGAGCGCGACCTGATCCATGAGCGCACAATGGCGGGGCTGGCTGCGGCCAGAGCGAGTGGTCGTGCGGGTGGCCGGCCACGAGTGATGACGAAGCAGAAGTTGAAGGCCGCGATGGCGTTGATGGCGGACAGAGACAATGCCGCGCGCGATGTAGCGGTCCAGCTCGGCGTGTCCGTATCAACGCTTTATGCCTATGTCGATGCGAAAGGACAGCCGCGAGAACGGGCTAGCGAACTGCTGGCCAAGCGCGGGACCAGGTCCACGGCTGCGGCATAACCCGAACCGGTGCCAGTCAGCTTTCTCTCGGACGATCAAGGACTTCGATATGGTCGCTTTGTCGGAGATCCAACTTCGGAACAGCTCGCGCGTCATTTTCACCTCGACGATACGGATCGGGCATTCATTGGCGCGCACCGCGGCGATCACAACCGCCTCGGCGTCGCGGTGCAGCTTGGCTCGCTGAGGCTTCTCGGCACCTTTCTTGAAGATCCAGCAAAGACACCGGCGTCGGTAACGCGGTTTACTGGCGACCAACTGGCAATCGACGGATCGGCCGAACTGATAGCGCGATATTGCGCCACGAAGGGGCGATGGCGGCACGGGCCGCGCATCCGCGATCACTATGGCTATCGCCTCTTCTCTGATCCCCGCGTCTCGTTCCGATTGCACCGTTTCATATACGCGCTGTGCTGGACGGGCACCGATCGGCCATCGGCTCTGTTCGACGCAGCGGCGATATGGCTGCTAGAAGCCAAGGTGCTGTTGCCGGGCTTGTCCGTCCTCGAGCGCGATATCGCACGGGTCCGCACTCGGGTTGCCGTGCACGTGCATCGGCGTCTGGTCGACAAATTGACGCCTGAGCAACGGTCGCGGCTTGATACGCTTGTCGCCGTTACCGAGGACGGGGGACAAAGCCCACTCGATCGGCTGCGTGATGGGCCGTATCTGCAAAGCGGCCCTGAGATCAGCCGCGCCGTCGATCGCCTGATCGAAATCCGCACGTTCACTACAGGATTGCCCGAGCTGGACCGTGTGCCACCAGCTAAGGCAGCTGCCCTTGCGCGCTTCGCCGCTGCGGCAAGGGCGCAGGCGGTAGCCCGGCTTCCCGATGACCGCCGCGCGGCCACCTTGGTCGCGTTCATCCGCACGCTCGAAGCATCCGCCAGCGACGATGTCATTGATCTGTTCGACGCCGTATCGACCAGGATGTTCTCCAACGCGCGCATCAACGCCAAGGAAGCCAGAATGCGCTCATTGCGCGATCTCGACGCCGCATCGCTTAGGCTGCGCGATGTCGGCACTGTGTTGCTTGATGACAGCATCAGCGACATGGAGGTGCGCGCAGCCGTGTTCGCGCTGGTCGATCGCGCAGCCCTGACCGATGCCGTCGCGCAGGTGGATTTGCTCGCCCGACCGATCGACGATAGCTATTTTATTGAGCTGCGACAGCAGACTGGCGCGATGCGCTATTTGCCGAAACTGCTTGCCGGAGTCGACCTTGCAGCGGCGCCCGCTGGGCAGTCCGTACTCGATGCGGTCGATCACCTGCGAAGGGTTCACAAGGGTGAAAGTCGTTGTGGGCCGGCGCCGACCGCGTTCGTCCCCAAGGCTTGGGGTCGCCAGTTGAAAACCGATGATGGTACATTCGATCTGACCGGATACCGGCTTTGTACACTCGATCGGCTACGCCGCGCCATTCGTCGCCGAGATGTCTTTCCCGTCCGCTCGCTTCGCTATGCCGACCCGCGCAAAGGCTTGTTGGTGGGAGCCGCCTGGGAAGCAGCGCGGCCGGCCATATGCCGCACGGTTGGCGTGGCGGTTTCCGGCGATGATGAAATCGCTAAACTTTCCGCTCGCCTCGATCTCGCCTACCGTGAGACAGCCGCGCGAATACCGGACAACGGTGCGGTGACCATCACAAAGACGGCCAGCGGTGGCGACCTGTCGATAGGACCCCTTGACAGGATTGACGAGCCGCTCAGCCTCATTGAGCTCCATAAAGCGATCGATGCACGGCTGCCGCAGCTGGACCTTCCCGAGCTGATCCTGGAGATGCATGCGCGAACTGGCTTCGGAACGGCTTTCACTCATGCCAGCGAAGGGAATGCGCGCGCCGAAGATATAGCGACCACGATCTGCGCGGTGCTTGTCGCGGAGGCGACCAACACCGGGTTCGAGCCGCTTGTACGTCCCGAGGTGCCCGCCCTGCGCCGGTCGCGGCTGAGCTGGGTGAAACAGAACTTCATGCGCGCCGAGACGCTGACCACAGCCAACGCGCTGCTGGTCGCTGCGCACATCTGCGCACCCTGGCAACGGTTCGGGATTGTCTCACACTTGCCCCGACCGACTTTGCCGCCTTTCTCAAAATCATGCAGGCCAGCAGCGAAGCGCGCGGGCCGGTCGCACGCGCCGCCAATCGCCACCTTGCCAAATCCGACCGCGAGGCCGCCGGTGTCCTGTCGAGCACCCAGCGCCATACCCATTTCTCGATAGCCCCCGCATTGCCGATATCACCGGCGGATCTGATTTCAATTTCGACCAGCTCAAGGAACAGACCGCCACAGCAATCCTGATCCTGCCGCCTGACCGGCTCGATACCTACGCCCGGTGGCTGCGCTTGCTGCTGGCGCAATCCCTGTCGGAGATGGCGCGCTTTCCTGCCCGGCCGCAGCAGCCTGTCCTGTTCCTGCTCGATGAGTTTGCCGCGCTCGGCAAGCTGCAGCCCATCGAACGCGCCTGGACATCGCATGGTTGTCGCGACGGGCGCTGGAGTCTTCCTCCGGGCCAACCCGTCACAGAATCCGCCCTCACTGTCACTTTATCCGGGCACAAGCCATCCCACCTTACGGAACCTCGAACTGCGCGAGATCTCACCGTGGACTCGAAACAAATTTGAAGAAGCGCCGTACCGGCGATGCTATTAAACCGCCGCGTCAGCCGAGTCGTGCCCGCACGATGTAAATCCTGACGATGTCAACGAGGCCGCACCCATGGTTACCTATCTCAATCTTGAAGACGCGGCCCCGCCCCTCGCCCGACTTTTTGGGGAACGTTTGCGCGATCGACGCGTGGCGCTCAAGCTGACGCAGGGGATGTTGTTTGATAAGACAGGGGTGGCGGCATCTTATGTGTCGTTGATTGAACGGGGACGGGCGAATCCGTCCCTGGATATTCTGGTGTCACTTTCGGATGCGGTGGGATCCAGTGTTTCTGAAATGCTGCGGGAAGATCCCGCAAATTCCTAAACCTTCCCTGGCTGAGCTGGCTTGCTACTCTGCAGCCGATTGGATGAACCTGGAAATACCCAGACTGTGCCTCGAGCTTGTGGTCGTGCAGGGAAGTCGTCGGGGTGCACGAATGTTTCGGCAAAGCACGGATGCTCTACGGGATCGAAGATGGCTCGCAGCCAGCTTACCGCCGCCTCGACTGCAGGCGAGTGGCGCCCGTCCGCCCGATAAACGAGGCGCAGTTCGCGCCGGATCTGAAGGATAGGCGGCACTGGGACAATGGCGCGGGTGAGTTCTGTGACATAGGTCGGAAGTCCGCCGATTCCCTGGCCAGTTGCGACAGCCCAAAGCTGCGCGAGGCTTGAATTCGTCCGGAGTGACAGCAGGCCCTGTGGTCGTTCACTGCCAATCAGATAATCGAGAAGCTCCGGGTGGGCGCCTTCAGCGCAATGCTCGACAATCCGATGCGATTTCAAATCATCCACGGTCTGAGGCGTGCCGTGCCGTTGGAGGTAGTCCGGACTTGCAAACGGCAGAAAATGCAGCGTAGCGAGCCGGGAGACGATGAGATCCTGGCGCTTGGGTTTCTCGAACGATAGCCAGATGTCGGCCTCGTGCGAGCGGTCGCGCGCTAGATCATAGTCACAGATCAGGCTGATGGTCATATCGGGAACTGCCTCACGCAGCTCTGCAAGGCGCGGTGTGAGCCAAAATGTGCCCAATCCTTCCGAGCAGGCAACGGTCAATTCGCCAGGGTCCATCAGCACGTCGTCGGAACGCCCGGTGCGCGCGTCGAGCGTGGCTTCACTCATTTCGGCGATAGTCTGTGCCAGTTGCTTACCAGCTTCGGTAGGAAATACGCCTTTCGTCGTCCGTCGCACAAGCAAACGTCCCAGGGCTTTCTCAAGAAGCGCAAGGTGACGGCGGATGGTATTCACCACCACCTTCTCCTCCTTGGCAGCCGCCCGGAAGCTTCCCTGCTTTACGATAACGCAAAACAATCGCAGATCATCCCAATTGGCGCGGCTCAGGTCGAGCTTCTCGTGGGCGGTGTTCAGACGTGGAACACGGGGTGTAGATTTTTGGGGGATGCCTTTGGCATTCATGGGGGTTAGCCTCCGGGATGGCTATACCAATTGGCACAGACGCAGGTGTAATGTTGCAAGACATCAACGGTTTGCAGCGCCGCTCTGTTCCAAGTGCTCTCGGACGGGCTGGTCCGGGCAGTGGTGTCGCAAAATGCCGCCACGCGGCGCGACAGCGGACCACTGCTCATTATGCATCGCAGGCTGATTGAGGCCGGGCGGCAAACGTGAGGATGGAAAATGGCAGATGGCCCGCCAAGCGCGAGGCTACGGTTCGCCCGTCAGGTTCATAACCAGCTTTTAACAAAAGGTAAAAGCACGCACGACTTGGCCGCCGCCACGAACATTTCGCTGCAACGACTCTCTCAAATTTTGCGGGGGCAAGCTGTGCGCATCACCTTGTTCGAGATGATCGCGATTGCCGCTGCTCTCGACACGCCGCTTGCCGACTTACTGGACACCTGACGGATGGCAGCCGCTGCACCTTGAGTGAACTTGGTGGCCGGCCGACCGCAGCGGGCGCACTATGCGAAAATCAGTCTTGTTTCGCGCTGACACCGCGTTGATTTAGGAACTTGAACAGCGTGCTGCGCCCGACCTGCAACTCGCCAGCGACAGTGGTGACCGTCGCGCCAGGCCTGCCCAGCATGTCGCGGATCGCCGGAAGTTGGTCGTCGTGCAGCCGGGGCCTGCGCCCCAGCTTGCTTTTAACGCCCTCTTTCGTTTTGATCCCATGAATACGGCGCCAGTGTGCGTCGAGAGCTTCGAGCAAGCGGATCGCATCGGCCGGATCGTCGTCTGGAGCGATCCTGATTTCGGGACAGCAGATCTCGATGGTGACACCGGTGCGCAAGATGCTGACTAGCATTCGAATGAGCGTGCTGGTCGAGACGTCGATGCACACCAGGTCGTAGATCTTCAAGGTGTCGCCGGCCTCAAGGCCAATGCCGAGATACACTAGACGCTCGGCAAGATCCGCAAAGCTCAAGCGGCCGGCTTCCACGACGAAATCATCAGGACCAGCGCAGGCCGCGCATTGCTCCTCGACCGTCGGCGAATGGCGTGTCGTCGCAAGATAAAGGATCGTCTTTGCCAAATGCCCAACCTCACCGATTTTCCCACCACACTGGCTGAATGCTTTGCCCTGTGATGATCGGACCAGCAATTGCGCTCTTTAGGGCAGCCTACTGGCTGCAACAAGTTTGCGCGCATGGGCGCTAGCTCAAGGGTCAATGACGCGAGAAGCGGGTTCAGCTGGAACCGAGCGGCCGCGCTGTCCATGCGAATGGCCGCAGTTTGGGTATTGCCGGCCTTCTATTTAATAGATATATAGATACGGGATTATACAAGGTGGAAGCTGGAGGGTCACCGTGACCAGGTTTTTCAAAGGCGCAGTTGGCTCGCTGGCTGCCAACGCAACGCGCCCGGGTTTTGCCAGAGCGGCGCGGCCCGGCGAGGCCCGCACATGATCTACGATGCCCCTGCCCTCACCCAATTCAGCCAGGCATGCGCCCCGGCAATAGCTACCGAGGCGCTACTCCCGCTTATCCAGGTCGAGAGCACAGGCAACCCGCTCAGCATCAACGTCAATCACGGCCCGCGAGTCCGGGCGAGCTCTGTAGCTGACGGTGCGGCTCTCGTTCGGCGCTATGTGGCCAAAGGCTATTCTGTGGACGTGGGCCTGGCCCAGATCAATTCGCGAAACTTCAGGCGTCTTGGCTTGAGCGTGGAAGCCGCATTTGATCCTTGCCTGAACCTGCAGGCAGCAGCGCGGGTGCTGGAAGATGGCTACGCGCACGCTACCTTGTCCTACGACGGCATCGCCGCGATCTCGGCCACCTATTCGCTCTACAACACCGGAACCTTGGCTCGCGGTTTTCGCAATGGCTACGTCGGCCGGATCTGGCACGCCGCGAGTATGCTCTCGGCGCAGAAGCAGCTGACATTTAGCCGCGTTGCCAATTCGACTGTTGCCGCATCAGTTGCAGCGACATCGCCTGCCGATCGAGCCAGGATGCCGGCCGCCAAAGATTTGAATGCAGATTGGGTGATTGGCGAGACGCAAGGCAACGCCGTGGTGGTGTTCCAATGAGCGCCGCTAGCACTTCAGACCGGACCGCGGCAGAATCCGCACGTCTGGCAGACTTGCTCCGCAGCAGCGATGCTACCGCCATCGGCGCCGAACCCGCGCTTGCAGGAGCGGTGGAAGCCATATCGCTGGCGGCGCGCTATTTCGAAGCGGCAGCCCAGCGCAGTGGCGAAGCGCATGGCGTGGAGCCAGCCATGGCTCAATTTCGCGAGATAATGGCCAGCGCCATCGAACGGGGCGAGCCCGTAGCGCTCAGGCCCGAATATCAAGCTCAGCTCAATGCGCCGCCGCGAGAGGCGGCGCCTGACATCGCGCGAGACGTGGATGTCGAGCGATGACTGATTTGCATGAAGGAGAAGCTCCATGAAAACCAATTCTGCTTTGGCCCGCGTTCCGACCCATACCTTCCTGTCGGACAAGGCTGCACGCCGTGTTGTCGGCGCCGCTGGTTTGCTGGCGCTGCTCGCCGTGGCGCAGCCGGCCTTGGCCCAGTCAGCTGATTCACTCACCTCCGGTGTCACCCAGGTCAAGACCTGGCTCACCACCATTGCCAGCGTGGTAGGCGTCATCGCCGTGATGGGGGTCGGCTTTGCCAAGCTCACCGGTCGCCTCGACTGGGGCAAGGCGGTCGCCGTGCTGGTTGGTATCGGCATCATCTTTTCGGCAGCCACCATCGTTGGCTGGATGGGCGGATCGGCCAGCTAAGGAGCACCGGCTATGGAAAAGCCTGCTGAGGACAAGGTGTATCTCGCCCTGACCCGCCCGGCGATGTTCATGGGCTTGCCGCTGGAAGCCTTCATGCCGATCGTCATGATCGCCATGGTGGTGTGGGGCGTGCTCCACAACCCGCTCTACCCGTTGTTCCTGTTTGGCGCGCTGTATCTGCCGGCGCGCGCGATCGTCTATTACGATTTCAACGCCTTTCGCCTCTGGGGCTTGTGGTTCCAGACGACGTTCCTGGCCAAGAACCGGACATTCTGGGCCGGTGGGAGCTACGCGCCCGTCCGCCTGGGCGGCGTCAAGCGCCGGACCTTCGGCCATGGCTAAGCCTTGGCTGCGCTTCCACCAGACCATGGCCCGCGAGACGGATGAGATCAAATTCATCCCCTATACGCGCCATGTTGATGACACCACGATCGCGCTGGACAGCGATGCGCTTTGCCGAGTGTACCGCGTCGATGGCCGACCGTTCGAGACCTGCGACATCGCCGATCTCAACACCTGGCACAACAAGCTCAATGTGATGTGGCGTTCGATCGGCGACGACCGGCTCGCCGTCTGGACCCATCTCGTGCGCACCCAGACCGATCCGGTCCTGGGCGGGCAGTTCTGTTCCGATTTTGCGCGCACCCTGCAGGAACGCTATACCGCCCGGCTCCAGGACAAACTGCTCTATCACAACGAGTTCTTCATCACCTTGCTGGCGCGGCCGAGCCAGGCTGCTGGTGATCAGATCGGGCGGTTCTTTCGCAGCGGCGGTCATCAGGACGGTGATGATACCCGCACCCTCGCGCTTCTCAATGACAAGTGCCGCGACTTCGAAAGCCTGCTCGCCGATTGCGACCCCGAGCCCTTGGCCCTTTATGAGCACAATGGGGTCATGTTCTCGGCGCCGATGGAGGTGCTCCATTTCATCCTGACCGGTGATCATTTGCGGATGCCGCTGATCAACGGCCGGCTTGGTCAGGCGCTGTATTCTTCGCGGATCATTTTTGGGCGAGAGCTGGTCGAGGTCAGGCTGCCGCACGTCTCGCATTTTGCCGGCATGTTCGGGGTGCGCGAATATGTCGCCAATACGCGGCTTGGCCAGTTCAATTCGTTGCTCACGCTCGATTTTCCGTTTGTACTGACGCAGAGCTTCGCGCCCGAGGTCAAGGCGGTCGCCACCGAGCGTTTCCAGACGAAGTTCCGCCAAATGGCGTCCTCGAACGACGTGGGCGTTAGCCAGACCGAGGAATTGCTCGATGGCGCCGACGAGCTGATGTCCAACCGCTGGATCCTGGGCGAGCATCATCTCTCGCTTATGGTCGTCGATACCGATCGCAGGCGCTTGCTCGATCGGCTGTCGCAGGCCCGCGCGGCCGCCGCCGACACCGGCATGGTGATGGCCCGTGAGGATGTGGCGTTGGAAGCGGCGTACTGGGCGCAACTGCCGGGCAACTTTGCGCTGCGCGCGCGGCCAGCCCGCATCAACAGCCGCAACTTTGCCGCGTTTTCGCCCTTTTATACTTTTCCCGCCGGGCACAAGACCGGCAACCACTGGGGTGATGCGGTCACGCTGCTCAAGACCCGCGCCGGCTCCTCGTTCTGGTTCAATTTCCATAAGGCCGATATCGGCCACACGCTGATCATTGGGCCGACAGGCGCCGGCAAGACCGTGCTGCAGAACTTCCTCATGGCGCAGCTGGAGAAGACCGGTGCGCAACAGATCTTCATCGACAAGGATCGCGGCGCCGAAATCTTCGTGCGCGCCTGCGGGGGCACCTACCTGCCGCTCCGCAATGGCGAGCCGACCGGGTTTGCGCCGCTGCGCGGCATCGACAATACGCCCGCCAATATCGCGTTCCTGCGTCAGTTCATTCGCGTGCTGGTGCGGCGTGATGGCCGCCCCTTCTCAGTGGCCCAAGAGCGCATGATCGACGAGGGGCTCGATGCAGTGATGCGGCTCCCCTCATCCAGGCGCTCGATGGCAGCTCTGCGCGAAATGCTCGGCCATGCTGATGCCGAAGGCGTTGGCGCCCGGCTCGAGCGCTGGTGCCTTGGCGGCCCGATGGGCTGGGCCTTTGATGGCCCTTCCGACGAGATCACGCTGTCGGCCCGCTTTGTCGGCTTTGACATGACGGACTTTCTCGAGAACCCGGAAATCCGCACGCCGACGATGCTCTACCTTTTCCACCGCATCGACAGCCTGCTCGATGGCCGCCGGGTCGTCGTCGACATCGACGAGTTCTGGAAGGCGCTCGAGGATGAGGCGTTTCGCGCCTTTGCCCAGGATGGCCTCAAGACCTACCGCAAGCGCAATGCCTTCATGGTCTTTGGCACCCAGTCGCCCGCTGACGCGCTGCGCTCACCCATTGCCCACACCATCATCGAGCAGACCGCCACCAAGATCCTGCTGCCCAATTCGGATGCTAGGCAAGCGGAGTATTGCGGCGGGCTTGGCCTGACTCATGCCGAATACCGGCTGATCAAGGAAGACCTTACTCCCGAGAGCCGCTGCTTCCTCATCAAGCAGGGGCACACCTCGGTGGTCGCGCAGCTCGACCTCGGCGGCATGCACGATGAGCTCGCAGTCCTGTCGGGTCGTGAGGAAACCTTGCGGGTGATGGAAGCCGCCATCGACCGGCACGGACCTGATCCGGCGCATTGGCTGCCGGCCTTTTACAACAGCGAACGCAGGAGCTGACATGAGGAAACGAACCATAACACGCGCAGGTATCGGTGCGTTGGCTTTAGCAGTGACAACCGCTCCGGCAGCGGCCCAGGGCATCCCGGTCCATGACACCGCCAATTACCTCCAGGCGCTGGCGACGGTGCAGCACACCTCGCAGATGATTCGGCAGGGCACGCAGGTGATCCAGACCGCGCAGCGCCAGCTCAATTCCTTCCAGGAACTGACCAACGTCAACGCGGTGGCGACCAACCTGGAGAACACGGCGGTCCGCAATGTCCTGCCCGGTGGCACCACCAATGTGGGTGCTATGCTTACCGGCAATTACGCGCAGCTCGGAGCGCTGGGGAAGCAGGCAAAGACAATCCAGAGTGGCTACGCCATTGCCCCGTCGGGATCTGCCGCAGTCGATACCCAATACAATCAATTGCTTCAGCAGGTGACGGCGCCCGCAGCGACGAAAATGGCCAATGGCGCGAGCGTTCTTGCAATTGCGCAGCAGCGGACAGCCGGGCTTGAACAGCTACGCTCAGCGCTAGATACGGCGCAGGATCCCAAGCAGGTCATGGATCTCAGCGCGCGCATCGCCGTCGAGCAAGCCCATCTGCAGAATGACATGATCAAACTGCAGGCGCTGAAGATGAGCGAGGAAGCCCAAAGCGCGGCAACTAACGGGGCTGCGGCGGCCTCGTCAGCTGCAGCGTCCGCAGCCACTTATCAGAACAACATTCTGAGGCCCTGACCCATGAAACCATTTCCATTCGTCGTGGCCACGCTTTGCCTGGGGCTCGCCGCTTGTGGCACCAAGGATGATTTTTCCGGTACCTGGAAAGGTCTGAACACAAACCCGGGGGTAGCGATGACGCTGACTGTGAGCCGAGATGGCGATGCCTATCGTGTCGAGCAAAACATCGTCACGACCGTTGGCGGCGGCAAACCGTTGGTCAGCCATGAAACCCTGAGCGGTATCGCGAACGACGGAAGTCTGCAGATCGCCAATGGCCTCGTCACCTTGTCGATCGACCAAACGACGAGGCATCTCATGGCGCCAGGGATGGCGAACGTGAATGAATTCGAGAAGGTCGGCTAAGGCTGGCTACCAGGGACTGGGCGCGTAATGGCCGATCTTTCGCATACCTTCACCAATATCTACGCCTACGTGCAGAGTTCGCTTGCCACTGCGACATCGTCGTACGGGAGTGGACTCCTGACCTATGTCATCGCGCCGCTGGGCCTTGCTGCAACGGTCTACTTTCTGCTGCTTGGCTACGGCATCCTGCGCGGCGCGATCCAGGCGCCAGTCCGGGAGCTGACCTGGCAAATCGGAAAGGTGGGACTGGTCTTTGCCGCTTGTTCGGCGACCTTCTATTCCAGCGTGATCGTGTCGGGTGTGCCGCAGATCGCAACGTCATTGATTTCGGCGGGCGGCGGATCGTCGACCAACCCCGGCAGCACGTTCGACACCTATATGTCTGACGCGAGCAAGGTCGTGCAAAACATGAACGCTGCCCAAGCGCAGGTTGATGCGCCGCTTCAGGCGTCCATCAATCCCCTCGATAAACTCAGTGCCATCTATCCAGATATGCTGGTCAGCATATGGTGCCTGATCATCTATCTGTTTGCCTTCATCAGCGCACTTTTCGGCTTCGTCATCGATGTGTTCGCGCTGCTGGGTGTCCAGATCTGCGTGGCTATCGCGCCGCTGGCCTTTGCCAGCCTGCTGTTCAATGCCTCGCGCTGGTTCTTCGATGGCTGGATGCGCCAGACCATCAATTATTCGCTGCTGATGGTGATCATGTCGATTGTCACCAAGTTCGTTACCGGCATGGAGCAGTCGGTGCTCGATAGCCTGCTCACACAAGCCAATAGCGCCAGCGCCTTCATCACGGCAGGGGCCACGCCGTCGATCAACGCCGCCGCCATCGAGCTGGCCGGCATTGCTTGCTGCGTTATCTACACGGTGGGCACGGTATTCTTTTTCGAGACCCCGCGTATCTCCTCGGGGATCGTCGGTGGCGCGGCGTCAGGCGGCCATGGCTTCCTGCAATCCGCCAGCAACGCCGCCATGATCCGGGTTTTTCGCCGGAGCCGTGGTTAGGGCGGCGAATACATTCACGTTGACGCCGTGAACAACCGGCGTCGCAACTGATGGAGTTGTCATGAAACGGCTGATGATGGCAGGCCTTGGCCTATTGGCGCTCAGTGGCTGCATGGGCAGTCACTTGAAGAAGCTGCCGGCCTGCGACGGCAAGCATCGCCGCCCCGCCAATATCTACGGCTCGATCTTGCCCACCCTCCCGGTGCCGCTCCCGCCCAGCGTATCTGGCGCGGGAGTCCATAATAGCGCCTTACTACCCTCCGATAGCGGAACCGCGACAGGCACAAACCCATTTGCTGCCGTCCCGGCCGCTTCCCCAAATAAGACGTCGCTGCTCCAGCAGCCCGCGCAGTTCGCGAGCTGCTGAGATGGATATGCAGGTAAAGGGCGGCGAGCAGGCCCGCTATTTCGAAGCTGCGGCATCCTGGGAGCACGATCGGGTTCGCGCGGCGCTGCGCTCGCGCGTCGTAGCCTGGTGGGTGGCGGGGGCGGCCTGCACCTTGTCGGTCGTTGCAGTCGCAGCTGTGGCGATGCTGGCGCCGCTCAAGACGGTCGTGCCGTATGTCATCAAGGTCGATC
>CAZZYX010000084.1:0-5998 GCA_964658485.1 uncultured Acetobacteraceae bacterium
TTCGATTCGGGGCCATTCACTTTGGGGACATCTCGCCTCTGACAGGATATGACATATGAGCATACGAACGATTCTGGTCGATGACGAGAAACTCGCCATCCAGGGACTGCAATTGCGCCTGGAAAAATTCCCCGATGTGGAGATTATCGATACCTGCGCCAACGGTCGCGAAGCGATCCGCGCGATCAAGACCGAGCGTCCCGACCTGGTCTTCCTGGATATCCAGATGCCCGGTTTCGACGGATTTTCGGTAGTCAAGGGCGTGATGGAGATGGAGCCGCCGCTGTTCGTGTTCGTCACCGCCTATCAGGAACATGCGGTGCGCGCGTTCGAAGCCAATGCCGTCAATTATCTGATGAAGCCGGTGGATGAAGATAAGCTGGCCGATACGCTGGACCGTGTGCGGACCCGCATCGCCGACAAGCGGCTGTGCGAGGAAGCGGGAAAGCTGAAAAGCGTGTTGGCCGAAGTTGCGCCCGATACCCTGCTCGATGCCACGCCCGACGATGTCGAGGCATCCGGCCAGGGGCGCTTTGAAAAGCTGATCAACATCAAGGATCGCGGCCAGATTTTCCGTGTCGATGTCGACAGCATCGAGCGGATCGAAGCCGCCGGTGATTACATGTGCATCTATATCGCCAATAACAGCTTTATCCTGCGCGAAACCATGAAGGATCTGGAACGCCGCCTCGACCCGCGCGTGTTCCAGCGCGTTCACCGTTCCTGGATCGTCAACCTCGACCTCGTCCGGCAGGTCAAGCCGCATACCAACGGCGAATGTTTCCTGGTGCTGGAATCAGGCGTCGAAGTGAAGGTCAGCCGGTCATATCGGGATGTAGTCGCGCGGTTCGTGCATTGATGGGGTGAGGCGAAGCTGCGCCCACTTCGTCATCCCAAACTTCCTGATTTTCATCAGGATAACGCCGTTTTAGCGCCTACGCCTTCACCGCCCGTGGGCGAAGTTACGCCGGATGTGCTGGGCGCTAAAGCCGCCGTTACCAGCCCGCTGATTGCCATGGGTACAAAGGCCAGCCCGATGAACATGGTAGGCGCCATCATCGCGCCCCAGTAGAAATTATCGTCCCGGCCCGCGATCATGAAAATGGCGCCGTAACCCAGGTAGAGCAGCGTGGCGAAGCCACCCGCTTCGCTGCGCCAGCCGGCCCAGCCCAGGATCATCAGCATCACCAGCGGCCCGGCCAGCCAATGCGGCAGGAAGCGCAAATTGCTGGACAGGACGATATTGGAAAGCCAGCCGCCGAGACCCCGCAGGGCGAACCAGGAAGCACCGAACGGATCACCGGGCAGGGCTTGAAGCTCGATGAGACGGATGTGGATGGCCAGGCCAACGGCAAACAGCACTACCAGCGCGATCCAGGAGGCAGCTTCGTGCCAGGCTTGCCGCCGGCCGGCGAAAATACCCATCAACAGCACAAAGGGCAGGGTGTGTTCACGGATCGCCAGCGCCAGTGCCGCGGCGCACCATGCGCATCGCCACTTGCCGCTGTGGGGGATACCGGATTGGGCCGGCCGGTGCAGGCCGACGGCCAGCGCGATCAGGATCCCGGCCCAAAGTTCATGCAGCACGAAATAATAGCGGTTGAGCCCCAGCGCGGCACCGACAAATAGCAGCGCGACAGCAAGATTGCGGTGCTGAAGCCCGCCCGGTTCTTCGCCAAGGCGATGCCACCACGCCGCCAACACTTCGAGCAGCAAGACTATGGCGGCCATAATCTGGCCCGGCGGGCCGGCCCAGGCATCGAGGTAAGCTAGCGTCGGCAGTCGCACCGCTACGGCTGGGCGAACCGGATAGTGCGCGTGGCGATGTTCGGCGACGATGAAGCGGTAGTAATTCTCGCCCTTGCGGATGCGGGCGATGGCGGCATCATAGAGCTTGAGATCGTCATCCCGCTGGCGCGGTTTGGCTTGCTCCGGCCCGGTACCAGCGCCAAGCGAAGGCGGCGTCGCGATCGCCCCCCGGCCTACGGTGATCGGTACCAGCGCGGCGGCGACCATTATCGCCAGCACCGCAACCAGCAGTGCCTGTGCCTGTCGTTTCGGCCAATGAGCAAAACGGTTCCAGGCGGGGGCCGAGCTTGCCTCAGGCCCGTTTAGCCATTTACCAGGCCCAACCGCATCCATGCCCATGTCGCTATAGCCCCGAGAATTGCCGCAGCGACATATCGCAGCCATCCCCTTCGATTTCGTTTACGATCCCATATCAGCGGGATGTGCGGCAGCGGCGGAGTATCAGGCGCGCCGCCTTTCTCTGGGAATTTTTCCTCGATCCTGCGCAACAGGCGGGGTAAGCTGAATATCGTGTCGCGCAGGCGGTTGATGCCATCGGCCAGCGCCGCTTCCGGCCCCAGTTCGTCGCGCATCCAGGCCGAGACGAACGGCCCGGCGGTGTCCCACATGTTGATGCCCGGATCGAGCGAGGTCGCCAGCCCTTCGACCATCACCATCGTTTTTTGCAGCAACAGCAGATGCGGCTGGGTTTGCATGTCGAAATCGCGGGTGATCGCGAACAGCCCGTCGAGCATCTGGCCCACCGACAATTCGGCCACCGGGCGCCCGCGCATCGGCTCGCCCACTGCGCGCAGGGCGGTCGCGAAATCTTCCACCGAATGATAGGCCGGCACATATTGCGCCTCGAAATGAATTTCGGCGACGCGGCGATAATTGCCGGTGGTCAGGCCATGCAGGATCTCGCCCAGCCAGACGCGGGCGCGGCGATCGATCCGGCCCATGATCCCGAAATCGATCGCGACGATAGTGCCGTCCGCCTCCACGAACAGATTGCCCTGATGCATGTCGGCGTGGAAATAGCCGGCGTGGATTGCCTGCGTCAAAAACGCGATGACCAGCCGGTGCGCGATGTCCGGCAGGTCGTGGCCGGCGGCAACCAGCGCCGCGCGATCGGAAATCTTGATGCCATCGACCCATTCCAGCGTCATCACGCGGCTGTTGGTGCGGTCCCAGTCGATCGCGGGAATGCGATAGCCGGGCACGCTGCCGACCGCCTGGGCCAGCTCGGACGCCGACGCCGCTTCGCGCCGCAGGTCGATCTCGCGCAGCGTCCAGCGCTTGAAGTTGGCGATGATCATGCGGGGTCGCAGCCGCGCCGCCTCTGCCGCCAGCGCTTCGAGATGCGCTGCCGCCCATTCGTAAGTAACGATATCGCGCGCCAGCCGTTCGCGGATACCGGGTCGCAACACCTTGATCGCTACCGTCCGCCCCTCGGGCGTGACCGCGCGGTGAACCTGCGCGATCGATGCCGCCCCCACGGGGACTTCGACGACGCTGGCGAACAGCTGGTTCAAGGGCCGACCGAAACTGTTCTCGATCTCATGCCGAATAGCGGCAAACGGCACCGGCGGCAGGCTGTCCTGCAACAGCAGCAGATTGGCCTGCGCCGTTTCCCCAACCAGATCGGGGCGCGTCGCCAGGGTCTGGCCCAGCTTGATCGCTGCCGGGCCGATCGCCGCGAACGCGCTGGCATAATCGGGCGTGCGCGGCTGGATCGTACCGAACCGCGCCAGCCGCAGCAGCCGCCGGACCGGTACCGGCACGTTCGGATCGGCCTCAATTCCGCGCAGCGCGCCATGGCGAGCCAGGATGCGCCCCCAGCGCAGCAGCCGAAACAGGTGCGTGGTCGCTGTCGTCACGCCAGCACTTACACTTTCCAGCCCGAATGGATCGCGACCAGCCCGCCCAGCAGTGGCTCCACCCGCGTCCGCGCAAAGCCCGCCGCGCCGATCATCGCGGCGAACTCGGCCATGGGCGGAAAGCGGCGGATCGACTCGATCAGATACCGATAGCTGTCGGCATCGCCGGCGATCGCGCGGCCCAGCACCGGCACCAGGCGGTGCGAATAGAGATCATACGCCTCCCTGAAACCCGGCCATTGCGTGGTCGAAAACTCCAGGCAGAAAAACCGCCCACCATAGCGCAACACCCGGTGCGCCTCGGCTAGTGCGCGATCGATATGGGTGACGTTGCGAATGCCGAAGGCAATGGTGTACGCGTCGAACGATCGGTCGGGAAAGCTTAGTTCCTCGGCATTCTGGCATGACCAGACCAAGTCGGTTACGCCGCGCCTGGTCGCCCGCTCGATACCGACGTCGAGCATGTCCTGATTGATGTCCGAGACTGTAACCCGGGCCCCCGCGGCCGCGAGGCGGAAAGCGATATCACCCGTGCCGCCCGCCATATCCAGGATAGTCTCGCCGCCGCGTGGCTTGACCCGGCGCACGAAACGATCTTTCCACAAGCGGTGCATCCCGCCCGACATGGCATCGTTCATGATATCGTATTTGCGCGCGACGTTGGAAAATATGGCACCGACACGGGCGGTCTTGGCATCCTCCGGGATGTCTTCATAGCCGAAGGATACGGTCTGCGGTTCGCTCATGACGGCGCTTTAGGGGAGTTTCGCGGTGTCGGGAAGGCTGTTAGAGGCGATGAGTAGAGAAGCTGAGGTTTCTCGGGGCCAAGGACCCCAAACCCCGTTTTTTTTGCATAGCGTGATGCTTTGGCCTGATACGATCCTGCTGCGCCGCAGGCTATATGCCGCTTCGCGGAAGGCAATGACGAAGCGGAACGCAAAAAATGACGGGGAGCACGAGGGGGTTACCCCTCGTTTCTGAACTTCGCCTGCCACTCAAGGACTAAAATGCCCGAACTACCCGAAGTCGAAACCACCATCCGCGGGCTTGCGCGCTATCTGGACGGCGCGCGGATTACACATGTCTCGGTCAACCGCCCCGATCTGCGGCGGCCATTCCCCGTCGATCTGGCGCAGGTGCTGATCGGGGCCCGGGTGACCGGGCTGTCGCGGCGCGCCAAATACGGACTTATCCATACCGATCGCGCGCGCACCTTGATCTTTCATCTCGGCATGTCGGGCCGCTGGCGGATCGAGCCCGAGGTGGTGGACAAGCACGATCATCTGGTTCTGGCGACGGATGCGGGGCACGTGCTGGCGCTGAACGACGCGCGGCGGTTCGGGTCCGTCGATCTGGTCGATACCGCCATGCTCGACGTTTGGCCGGCGTTCGCGGCGCTCGGTCCGGAACCATTGGGCGCCGGCTTGACCCCGCACTATCTGCGCGCGGTTTTCGCCGGGCGGGCGGCCCCGGTCAAGATGCTGCTGCTCGATCAGCGCATTGTCGCGGGGCTGGGCAATATCTACGTCTGCGAGGCGTTGCACCGCGCCCGCATCAGCCCCGAGCGCGCGGGCGGGCAGGTCACCCGCGCCGGCATCGCCCGGTTGGTGCCGGCGATCCGTGCCGTGCTGGAGGAATCGATCGCGGCGGGTGGTTCGACCATTCGCGACTATGCGCAGCCCAATGGCGAACTGGGTTATTTCGCGGCAAGTTGGCGGGTTTATGGCCGAACCGGCGAGGCTTGCTCGTGTGGTGGCACTATCAGGCGGGCAGTGCAGGGCGGGCGGAGCAGCTTCTGGTGTGCCAGGTGTCAGAAATAGCGCCAGGCTACGAGGGATGTCCCGCCGCCGTCATCGCTGTTTCGGTACAACCATCCTTGACGATTCGCGGCGACGCCGGTAAGGGCCGCGCTTTCCTGCGGGTCCGGCGTGGCGTGTTGCCTTGCCGATGGCCTGTGATCGACCCAATCCCATTGCCGGGGCCGCTCAGTGGCGGCCTCCGCACCCGAACCAAGGACTCATATGGCCAATTCGCCGCAAGCCCGCAAACGTATCCGCCGCAATGACGCGCGCGCCATCGTCAATGGCAATCGCCTGTCGCGCATCCGCACTTTCGTCAAGAAGGTCGAGGCGGCGCTTGATGGTGGCGACAAGAGCGCTGCGGCAGAGGCCCTGGCGGCGGCACAGCCGGAACTGGCACGCGGCGTGGCGCGCGGCGTGCTGCACAAGAACACGGCATCGCGTAAATTCTCGCGCCTGACCAAGCGAGTGGCCGCACTCTGACTGTGATAGGTGATTCGGCCTAGTTACGGCGCCGAGGATTTTCACGAT
>CAZZYX010000084.1:6008-15817 GCA_964658485.1 uncultured Acetobacteraceae bacterium
GTTTTTATTGGCGGGCGAGATCGTTTTATCGCGATTTTGTGGACTCGCGGTATTCCAGCGATTCGCGTTATTTCCCAGCACAAACTGAATGTTATCGTATTGTTTTGAATAATTTTTTTTCAAACATAGAGAATTCAGTAGGATCTAACTGTCAAGGGCAAATATTTCAGTTTTTTTGCAGTCGGCATATTGCTCTCTTCGATAAATGATCCTTAGTGTCTGTCGTGCCGGGGGGGTCGACCTTTCGGTGATCACATAAAGATGAAACTGGCGTAGCGGCTGGAAAAGTCGCTGCTTCTGTAAAGAATGCGCGGTCCGCGGACCGGCGCAAGGGCACGACTGTGCTCGTTGGATTGGCACCGAGCGGGAGCATAAGGGTGACAGGGAGCATTTCGGTAGGACGTCGCGGAGAGGCCGCATCGGCCAGGAGCAAGGCGGATGTCATGCGTGACCCTGAAGATCAGGATGCGATGGATCTGGCTGCGGATTGGGCCGACATCAGCCACGGATTGCGCAAGGATCTCGGCCAGCAGCTTTTCAGCCAATGGATACGGCCGGTGCAACTCGGCTGCTTCTGCAAGGATACCGGCACGCTCGATCTGTTCCTGCCTACCGAATTTTCCGCCAACTGGGTGGCCGACCGCTTTTCGGACCGGCTTTCGCTGGCGTGGAAAATTGCCCGCTCGGAAGTGCGCCACGTCCGCATCTCGGTCAACCCGGGCCGCCGGCAGATGCCCGACCTGCGCCTCGACCGGGCAACCGGCCCGCGCCGCCCGGGCAATGATGACGGCCCCGGCGCGCTACGTTTGGCCGGCACCGGCTACGCCGCCAACGAATCCGGCTACGCCGGTTTGGACAGCAGCTATTCCGGCCCCGGGGCTGGCTTGGGAGCCGTCCGAGGGGGGGCTGACCTCCGCACCGACCGCATGGCCGGCGATACCCTGGGCATGGCCTCGATCGGGCTTGACCCATCGCTGACCTTCACCACCTTCGTGACCGGCACCGCCAATGTCCTGGCATGCAACGCGGCGCAGCGTGTCGCCGCGGTGGAAGCGCCGCAGTTCTCGCCATTGTACCTCAAGGCCGCGACGGGGCAGGGCAAGACTCACCTGCTCCACGCCATCGGGCACGCCTATCTGGCGGCGCATCCGCGCGCGCGGATTTTCTATTGCTCGGCCGAGCGGTTCATGGTCGAATTCGTCCAGGCCTTGCGCCAGAACCAGATGATCGAATTCAAATCGCGGCTGCGCGGCTTCGACCTGCTGCTGGTCGATGACATCCAGTTCATCATCGGCAAGGCCAGCGCCCAGGAGGAATTGCTGTACACGATCGATGCCCTGCTCGCCGAAGGCAAGCGCCTGGTGTTTGCCGCAGACCGCGCGCCGCAAGCACTGGATGGGGTGGAACAGCGGCTGCTGTCGCGGCTGTCGATGGGACTGGTCGCCGATATCATGCCTGCCGACATCGAATTGCGCCGGCTTATCCTCGAACATCGCCTCGCCCGGCTATCCTCTTCTACCGAAGTCCCGAGCGACGTCATCGGATTCCTCGCCCGCACCATCAATCGCAACGTTCGCGAACTCGTCGGCGGGCTGAACAAGCTGATCGCTTACGCCCAGCTGACCGGTCAGGCGATTTCGCTGCAATTGGCCGAGGAACAGCTGACCGACATCCTGTCCGCTAACCGCAAACGCATCACCATCGATGAAATCCAGCGCACCGTGTGCCAGTTCTACCGGGTCGATCGCACCGAAATGGGCAGCAAACGCCGCGCCCGGGCCGTCGTCCGCCCGCGCCAGGTGGCGATGTACCTCGCCAAGGTACTCACCCCGCGCAGCTATCCCGAGATCGGCCGCAAATTCGGCGGACGGGACCATTCGACGGTCATCCATGCGGTGCGCCTGATCGAAGACCTGCGGACGCGGGATGCGGATATGGATGGCGACGTGCGCAGTTTGTTGCGGCAGTTGGAAAGCTGAAATTTCAGTGTCCGGGTGACGTCTGCAGGCATCGCGCCGGTGCATCTTCACGGCCTGCGTAGTCCCCTGATCTTCACCCCAACGCGACCTGCTTTTCCTCCGCCAGCCGGTCGAGATCCGCCCGGCTCATCTTCTGCGCGGCGGTTTTCAGCTGGCCGCAGGCGGCGTCGATGTCGCGACCGCGCGGGGTGCGGATCGGGGCGCTGATGCCGCCGGCGAAAATGATGTTGGAGAAGGCGCGGATGCGTTCCGGGGTGGAGCATTCGTAATTCGCGCCGGGCCAGGGGTTGAAGGGGATGAGATTGACCTTGGCGGGCAGGTCGTAGTGCTTGAGCAGGCGCACCAGTTCGCGGGCGTCCTGATCGCTGTCGTTCTTGTCCTTCAGCATGACGTATTCGAAGGTGATGCGGCGCGCGTTGGAGGCGCCGGGGTAATCGGCGCAGGCTTGCAGCAGTTCTTCCAGCCCGTATTTGCGGTTGATCGGCACGATTTCGTCGCGCACTTCCTTGGAGGTCGCGTGCAGCGATACCGCCAGGTTAACGCCGATTTCCTCGCCGCAGCGGGCCATCATCGGGACGACGCCGCTGGTCGACAGGGTGATGCGGCGCTTGGACAGGGCAAGGCCGTCGCCGTCCATCACCAGCTTCAGCGCGTCGCGAACGTTGTCGAAATTGTAGAGCGGCTCGCCCATGCCCATCATGACGATGTTGGTGAGGAGGCGGCCATCGGAGGTGTAGGAACCTTCGTTTTCTTCCTCGTCCAAGCCCGCCATCACGCCTTTTGGCCATTCGCCCAGCGCATCGCGGGCGAGCATGACCTGACCGACGATTTCGCCGGGCGTCAGATTGCGGACCAGCCGCATCGTGCCGGTGTGGCAGAACCGGCAATTGAGCGTGCAGCCGACCTGGCTTGATACACAGAGCGTGCCGCGATCGGCGTCGGGGATGAACACCATCTCGTATTCGTGGTCGTCGGCGGTTCGCAGCAGCCATTTGCGGGTGCCGTCTGCCGAGGCTTGGGCAAGCACGATTTCCGGGCGGCCGATGGCGAAACGCTCGGCCAGCCACGGCCGCATGGTCTTGGCGATGTCGGTCATGGCCGCAAAGTCGGTGACGCCGCGATGATAGAGCCAGTGGAACAGTTGCTTGGCGCGCAGCCTGGCGGCTTTGGCGTCCAGCCCGGCCTGGAGCAGCAGTTCGGCGATGCGCGGGCGTGGCAGGCCCAGCAGGTCGATGCGGCCATCGCCGCGCGGGGTGATGTCGCTGGTTACGGCGGGGCGAGGGGTCGGCACCGGATCGATAAGGCCCGGGGTCGCCATGAGGGTGGTGGTTGTCATGAAGTGTGGGGGATAGCGCGTAAAGCGGGAAAAAGCCAGCTTGGTACGATGTGCGCTCAGTGCAGCGCGGCACACGCGATCGTTGCCGCGTCGATGGCAGAGGCGGCGCCGGCCAACTGCCAGCTATCGACAAACCTGCGGTGAGCGTCGTCGTGGGCCAGCACGCGCATCGACGGGGCGGCGCGCATTGCCGCGACGACGGCCGGGTTCATCCGCCGGTCGGCCACCCAGGCATCGGCGCCGAGACCGGCCAGCGCGATCTGCCGGCCGCCGATAGCCAGCCTTGTCCTGGACCCCGGCGCTGCCCTGCGCGACAGGCGGAAATGCACCTGGCCGCGGATGCCATGCCGCGGCCAGCTCGCAACATCGGCGAAGGCGGCCGCGGTCGCGTCATGCCGGCTGCGCTCGGCGCGGGCGATGGCATAACAACGCGGCACGGCGGGGTCGCTGAACCCACCCCAGCGGTCGAACATGCCCAGGCTGTCGCGCGCCATGGCGGGCGCGATGAGCGACCGGCTTGCGGCGGCAAGGCCCAGCATGGCAAGGAGCACGCGCGACAGCGTCACCCCTCCGGATAGCTCACCGAGACCACTTGCCATTGCTTCTCGCCTCCGGGCAGGGCAACGCGGCGCAGATCGCCGGGCGTCGCGCCACGCAGGGCTTGGGCAAACGGTGCGCTCCAGCCGATCAGCCCGGCGCCGGCGTCCTGTTCATCATCGCCGACCAGGGTCAGGCAGCGCTGATTGTCGTCCTCGTCGGCGATGGTGACGGTGGCACCGAACCAGATCCGGTCGCGGTCGGCTTGCCGGGACGGGTCGATCGGGCGCAGCAGCTTCATGCGCCGGGCCAGGTGCGCCAGTTCGCGGTCGATCTCGCGCATCCGCTTGCGGCCATAGATGTAGTCGCCGTTTTCGCTGCGGTCGCCGTTCCCGGCCGCCCAACTGACCACCGCGACGATCGCCGGGCGCTCGGTGCCCAGCAGGTGATCGTAGCGCGCCCGCAACGCAGCCAGGCCGGCGGGGGTGATCGGTGGCCCTTCGCTGCTCATGTTGGTAAGGTTGTAGCGGGGGCGTCAGGCATCGTTGCCCGCAAACGTCTCAGGTCTTGGCTTTCGACTTCTGCATAAAGGCATTGACCGGGTTTTCGGACTTGGCGGCGAGACCGGTTGCGGGCTTGGCGATGGTCGCCTTGGGCTTGCGGACTTCACGATTGCTCTTTTTTTGCGACTTGGCCATGGCAATGGCTCCTTTGTCCGCCCGACCACATTCGGGCGGGTCTGCTAATCCCGAAGCGTACCATGCCGCCCCATGAACCCCGCACGAATTCGCGACAAGCCTTCAACTCGCGCGCAGGAACAGGCCAACGGTCAGCGCGATGCCGATGACGACCACGATGAAACGGAGCGCTTTTTCGTTGACCCTGCTTAACAGCCTGGCGCCAAGAAAGCTGCCGATGACCGCGCCGACGCAGGCTACCGCCGCCGCCAGCCAATGCACTTCGCGTGAAAACAGGAAGATCACCACCGCGGTCAGATTCATGACCCCGGCCAGGACGTTCTTGGTGGCGCTGGCGCCACGAACCGGAACGCGGCTCAGGGTCAGCGCGGCCAGCAGCAGGAAACCGATGCCACCGCCGAAATAGCCGCCGTAAATGGCGATGGCGAACTGCATCGCCCCGGCCGCGATCGTGCCCGGCGCGGTCTCGGTTTCCTTTGGCTTGCGGCCAAAGCTGCCATAAGCGAAGGCGGCAGTGGCAAACAGCACCAGCCACGGCACCATGCGCGCGAACACGCTGGAAGGCGTCGCCAGCAACAGCAATGCGCCGATTGCGCCGCCGGCCAGGCTGATGATCACCAACGTCCTGAATGACAGGCGCTCGGTACCCCCGGCCAGCTTGCGTCCGATCCAGCCGCCGGTCAGCTGCCCGGGAAACAACGCCACGGTGGAAGTGATGTTGGCGGCGCGCGCATCCATCCCGAACAGCATCAACGCCGGCAGGGTGATGAACGATCCGCCGCCGGCCAACTGGTTTTGCGCGCCCGCCCACAGCGCGGCAACGAACAGGATCGCCATCGATAGCAATTGCGTCTGACTGATCATTTTGTACTCTGCCGGGACCATGTTCCGGTGCCGGGCGCGTAGCTAGCGGGGATGACCGGGCAAAGGCAAATGGTTCGGCGCGGGCGGGCATGGATTTCACCGAGCGCCGGTAAATTCGGCGCCGGCTGCGGTGGATTGACGGTGGTCATTGTCTATCGACACAAACAGGCCACATAGGACCGGTGCCTGTATCACGCAGGACCGCAAACAAAGGATTGGATATGGCCACGGACAATGAGGAAACCCATCCTGCATTAGGTGCTGCCGGCAGCGCGGCGCTGGGTGCGGTGGGCGAGGCGGCGGCGTTTTTCGCCGGTGCGCCGATCGCCGGGGCGGCAGATGGGGCGATCGAGCTGGGCGATGCCGTGGCCCAGCGCGAGGCTAAGCTGGAGGAAGCGATTTCCGGTCGTCATGAATTAGCTGGACCGGCCCGCGCGCGGCGGCCCCTGCTGTGGGTGGTCCTGGTCGTGCTGGTCGTCGCCGGGCTGATCTGGTTGATCCGGTCATGATACCCAACCGGCCTGCCATCCGGCGAGGGCGCTCAGCGCGCCGTGCCTGACGACACCAGGATGCGATTGCGACCTTGTTCCTTGGCCTCGTAAAGCATCCCGTCGGCAGCCCGCAATGCTGCGCAGGGATCGGCGTGAGCAAAGATATCGGTAACCCCGGCCGAAAAGGTGACGGTGCCGATCGGAATTTCGGTTTCGCGATTGACCAGCTTGCGCGCCGCGAGTTGCTGGCGGGTTTCGTCCAGCCGATCCCGCGCCTTGCCCAGCGAGATGCCGCGAAACAGCAAGACGAATTCCCCGCCGCCGTAGCGGGCCAGACGGCAGTTCTCTCCAGAAATGCGCTGCAGTACCTTGGCGACGGACTGGATCACCCGGTCTCCGGTATCGCGGCCGTGGGCATCGTTGATCAGCTTGAACCGGTCGATATCGCAAAACGCGATGCACAGCTGGTCGCCGGCGGCGTGGGCCGAGCGGTATTCATGGTCCAGGATAAACTCGAAGGCACGGCGATTGGCCAGCCCGGTGAGGGGATCGACGGTGGCATTGCGGCGCGCATGGTCGAGCTTGGTCCGCAATGCCAGGGCTTCCTGCTCGCGGCGGCGCATCTCCTCCTCGATATCGCGGCTGCGTTCGATCATGGCGCGGGTCAGTTGAGCCAGCCGCGCGATATCCAGAGCGGTAGGACCGGTCTGCTTGCGGACATAAACCAGGTCCAGGCTGCTGGCAGTCTCGGCAAGTGCGGCATGATAGTCCGATGCCGCGGTGCTCGCCTCGCTGGCATTGCTTAAAAATAGCAGCAAGGAGTCATCGAGCCTGGCAATCAACTGGTTCAGGTTTTCACGTGCATTGCCCTCTTCGCGCCCGGCTTGCCGGTTCCCGATTTCACCAATTTCGCGCTGCATCTCACTCCGCCGCGCTTGCGTTACCGGCTCGCGCCGGGGTCTCTTGATCTGGCGTCCCAGGCCGAAATCGCTGCCGGACAATACGGCGCGGGCTAATGCCAGATTTTCTGCATTTGCTCCGAAATCGAGGTCTGGCAGATTGGGCGCATCGCGGCGACTCGAATATCCGGGCGCGCTCTCGGCAGTGGCCGGTGTGACAGCAGACGACTGGCCCGCTGATTTCGCGGCAAATATGGACCTGTGCTTCACCGTGTCCCTTCCATGCAAATCGATCGCAATCTTTCGGTAGCAAATTGCAGTGCCTGGTTAATGCAGAGCGGCTGCGATGATCTACCTAGGGATTTACCGGATTGAATGGTGTCGGGTCGAATGCGGTGAGGTTGAATGCGGCGGGGCTTGACGGCGGGCAGGCGAACTCGCCAAGCTCGCGCACGTATACGCGTATAGGGACGTTCCTGAACATCATGCAGCTTGTCATCGTCGAATCGCCCGCCAAGGCCAAAACCATCGAGAAGTACCTGGGCCAGGACTTCAAGGTGCTGGCGTCCTATGGCCACATCCGCGACCTGCCGCCAAAGGACGGGTCGGTGCGCCCGGACGAAGATTTCGCGATGGATTGGGAACTGTACAGCGACAAGCAGAGCCGGGTGAAGGAAATCACCGATGCGGCCAAGACGGCGACGCGCCTGATCCTGGCCACCGATCCCGACCGCGAGGGCGAGGCGATTTCATGGCATGTCCGCGAGTTGCTGGCCAAGCGCAAGGCATTGCCCAAGGACGTGCAGCGGGTCACTTTCAACGCGATCACCAAGGAAGCGGTGACCACCGCGATGAAGCATCCGCGCGAGCTGGATCAGGATCTGATCGATGCCTATCTGGCGCGGCGGGCGCTGGATTATCTGTTCGGGTTCACGCTGTCGCCGGTATTGTGGCGCAAGTTGCCCGGTGCGAAGAGCGCGGGCCGGGTGCAATCGGTGGCGCTGCGGCTGGTCGTCCAGCGCGAACGCGAGATCGAGGTGTTCAAGCCGCAGGAATATTGGCAGGTAATCGCCCGGCTGGAACAGCATGGCAGCGAATTTCCGGCGCGGCTGGTGAAGTTCGACGGACACAAGCTGGAGCGGCTCAGCCTGGGCGAAGCAGGCATCGCAGCGCGAGCCAAGGCGGCGGTGGAAGGCGCGGTGTTTCGCGTCGAGGAGGTCGATACCCGTCCGCAAAAGCGCCATCCCTATCCCCCGTTCACGACCTCGACCCTGCAGCAGGAAGCCGCGCGCAAACTGGGCTTTTCGGCGGCGCATACCATGCGCGTCGCCCAGAACCTGTATGAGCAGGGCGCGATCACCTATATGCGAACCGATGGCGTGCAGATGGATCACTCGGCCATCGATGCGGCGCGCAAGGTCATAAACGAGCGTTACTCCGGTCACTACATGCCGGAAAAACCGCGCCATTACGAAACCAAGGCCAAGAATGCGCAGGAAGCGCATGAGGCCATTCGTCCGACCGAATTCACCCGCGACAAATATGGCAGCGGCGATGAGGCGCGGCTTTATGAGCTGGTGTGGAAGCGGGCACTGGCCAGCCAGATGGCATCCGCCGCGCTGGAACGGACTACGGTAACCTTGCGCGATCCGGCGGGGTTGCATGAGTTGCGTGCGACCGGCCAAGTGGTGAAATTCCCCGGCTTCCTCGCCGTCTATGAGGAAAGCCGTGACGAAAAGGCGTCAGGTGGCAAGGACGACGAAGACGATAGCGGTCTGCTGCCGAGCATGGCCAAAGGCGATGCGCCGGTCAAAAAGGGCGTGGAATCGAGCCAGCATTTTACTCAGCCGCCGCCGCGTTTTTCCGAGGCCAGCCTGGTCAAGCGGCTTGAGGAACTGGGGATCGGGCGTCCGTCCACCTATGCCTCGACGTTGCAGGTGCTGAAGGATCGCGATTACGTCCGGATCGAGAAAAACCGTTTCTTTGCAGAGGAATCGGGGCGACTGTTGACGGCCTTCCTGGAGCGGTTCTTTGCCCGGTATGTCGCCTATGAGTTCACCTCGGGGATGGAGGACGAGCTCGATGAAGTCTCCGGTGGGCGGGCGGAATGGCGCGCGGTGCTTGAAGCCTTCTGGCGCGATTTCAAGCCCAAGTCGGACGAAGTCATGGAGCGCAAGCCCAGCGAAGTGACCGAGGCACTGGATGAATTCCTCTCGGATACCCTGTTTCCGCCGACCGATGATGGTTCCGATCCGCGTAAATGCCCGCTCTGCGAGACCGGGCGGCTGTCGTTGCGCGGGGGACGTTTTGGCGCGTTCGTCGCCTGCAACAATTATCCGGAATGCAAGTTCACTCGCAAATTCGGGGTGCCGGGGGGTGGCGCCGATGATGGCAGCGCCGATGGCGAACTGGGCAAGCATCCCGAGAGCGGCGAGCCGATCACGCGGAAAGTGGGCCGGTTTGGCCCCTACATCCAGATGGGCGAAGGCAAGGAGGCCAAGCGATCATCGATTCCCAAGGATGTGCTGGCGGCAACGGGTGGCGAACTGACGCTGGACTGGGCGTTGAAATTGCTCGAGTTGCCGCGCGAAATCGGGCTGCACCCGGAAAGCGGCCTGGCGATCACCGCGAGCATCGGCCGCTATGGGCCTTATCTCGCGCATGACGGCAAATATGCCAAGCTGCGCGCGACCAGCGAAGTGTTCGACACCGGCATGAACACCGCCGTGGTCAGGCTGGCCGAAGCGGCAGCCGGCGGCGGGCGCGGCGCGCGAGCAGTTGCCGAGCCGCTCAAGACCTTCGGGCCGCATCCGGTCAATGGCGGCGAAATCAAGCTGATGGCGGGGCGCTACGGCCCCTATGTCACCGATGGCACTACCAACGCCACCCTGCCGCGCGGCACGGAACCCGAGGCGCTGACGGTGGACGCGGCGATTGTCCTGATCGATGAAAAGGCCGCGAAGGGCCCGGTCAAAGGCAAGGCCAAAGCTAAGAAAAAGGCGCCT